>NZ_PJKB01000002.1:300000-600000 GCF_002884975.1 Akkermansia muciniphila
AAACGGTGATATAGTAGGCGGAATCGTCACAGACGGTGGCGATGGGGGTGGAAGGCTCCAGATAGACGGCCTGCGCCTCGTCCGCGGGCAGGGTGAACTGGTATTGCAGCCTGCCGTCAAAGGGCATGCGGAGCACGTAATTTTCCTCCTCCTTTTCAAAGTCCCGGCGGGGCTTGATGTCGATGAGCTCCAGCTCCTTCTCCGCCAGGGAGATTTTTTCCTTGAGGGATTGGATGGCTTCCTTGTCCGAGGGGTTTTTCTTGTCGTGCCAGCGTTTCTCCTCCGGGGTCAGTCCTGCATAAAAGTTGATTTCCTCCAGTTGTTTCCGGAGGGCCACGATTTCATCCCTCTTGGCCGTCTTGTCTTTTAATATCTGGATTTCAAGCTCCCTCCGCTTGAGTTCCATATCCTCCTCATTCACGGTGGCGATGATGGCCCCTTTCTGTTCCCGGTCCCGGTCCGGCAGCCAGTTGTTGACATGTCCGACAGCGGGCATGACGAAGGTCCTGATGCGTTCAGGCGTAATCTGGGCCTGCATCTGCATGATGAAGACGCGGACATCCGGAACGGCCTCCGGTTCCGGCGCCTCCTGGACGGGAGCCGGGGCAGCGGGAGGCACGGCCACAGGTTCTTCAGCCTGGACGAAGGCTGAAAAGCAAAAAAAGGCCGCTGTTCCCGCGATCCATCCTGCCAAGGCAGAGAATCCGGAAGGAACGCGGCCCGTTGAACGGTGGATTTTCAATCTCACGGGTTATTTGCCAACGAAATCCGCAGACGGATAAATGGTTACCTTGCCTCCGTCCAGCAGGGTTTCTCCCGTATCGAATACGCCGGGATTGGAAGAGTTGTCATTGCCCTGGAGCCTGAGGCGGTATTTGGCGGAGCCGGTGACGATTTTGTTGTAGGGATCGTCTGCCGTGTCAAAGGTCAGGTTGCTGCTGATGGACATCTGCACGATGCCGTAGCTCTGAATCGGGCCGGGGAGCGTAATGACGTTGGTGGAAAGGGTGGCGCTGGTGGAGAGGGAGCCTGAAGTGCCGTTTCTGCGGAAGATGACTACCGTGGGATTGCCGTTCCCCGAACCGCCGCCGGAGGTGGGAATGCTGGTGGTCGTATTATTGAACAGAAGCGGCATGGTATCGGTGCCGGTTCCAGTGGCGAAAAGGGAGAAGGCGTGATGCAGCGGATCGGCATCGGGCGAGGTTTCATATTCCGGATTGGAGGAAAGGACAAGAACCTGACCCACGCCCAGCTGGGCGGACCCGTCGGTGGAACTGCCGCCGCAGGAAATGAAACCAATGGCTACGGCAGTAAGGGAGAGAAAAGCAATGGTACGGTTGCGGGACGAAGTGGTCATAAGAATATTGAACTTTGAAACAAACTATCTGTTTTTGCCGTACCCGTCAATCATGAAATTCTTTCGACCTTCTGAGGCTGTGCGGTGAAGCTCCCGGCATGCTTTATGGCTTGACTTTTGGAAGGGCGCCGTAAAAATCCCCGGAAGATTTATGGCTTCTCCGTTACACCCGGCCGGCGCGTTTCCGCTGCCGATGACTGCCGTCCGGCAGTGGCTGAGCGTAAGTTTCCTGTGCTTCCTCTTGCTGCTCACGGCATCATGTTCCGTGAACCGCCATATGGAGGAGAAGACAAGGGAGATGATGAAGCAGATTGAGGCGGAACCCCATTGGAACCAGCTGCCGGAACGCACCATCTCCTGGAGTGCGGCCATGAAGATGATGATGGACAATAATCTGGAGCTGAAGGAATCCCAGCTCAACCTCCAGCAGGCGGAATGGTCCGTGAAGAGAGTGTTTACGCAGATTATTCCCGGCGTTAATCTGGATCTGATGATGACCCGGGACATCAGCGGGCTGTCCAGCATGAGCGCGCGGGATGTGGAATACCATACCAATATTCTGTTCAACATGCCGTCCCTTACCCAGGTTCCCTTTGACTATTATTCCGCCAAGGCATCCGTGTATGCCTCCAGGAACATGCTGGAAATGAAAAAAAGGGAGCTGGTTTCCCAGCTTTACCGCCAGGTGCTTTTATATGATAACGCCCTGCGTTCCCGCCAGAACGCCCTGGACAGCATCCCCTTTGACGATGACGGAACCCAGCGGGCCAAGGTGGACCGGGAATGGGAAAATACCAGGAGGGACATCTCCAAGGCGTTTGTCGCGCTGTTCGGGGACATGAGCGCCCGGTGGCTTGTAGCCCCCTCCACCATGCCGCGCATCAGCTGGGCCGCTTACCGCAAGGCCAGCCGCAAGCTGGATTTCCTGGTGGTTTCCATCATGGCGATGGAACTGGAAGCCTCCCGCCTGAGCGTGCTGAACGTGAAGATGCGCTTCTTCCCGTCCATGGACATCAATTTTTACAGTCCCTCCCTTTTCTCCGGATCCGGCGGTACTTATTCCGGTTTCTTTGCCGGGGCAGGCGACATGCAGGTGAACATGAGCCTGAAGGAACAGCTGGATACGCGCCTGGATATCTGGAATCAGTACCGGAATGCGCGGGAGAACCATAAGATTCTGGAGAAGAAGATGCGCATGCGCCTGGTGGAGCGCCGGGAAAAGGTGGAGGCGCTGATCAAGAGCCGCGATGAATTTGAAAGCTGGCAGTCCTATTACCGGAAGAAGGCCGCATTCCTGAAAAAGCGCCTGGCGCTTTCCGGGGAGGAGTACCTGCAGCAGCGCAAGGATCTTCAGACGATCTATCATGACCTTGATTCCGAGGCCGCCAAGAATGCGGAGGTGGAAGCGGCGCTCATCATGGAGTACGGCTGGCTGAAATAAGGGGAGGGCGGAGTGGCGGCGCGGTCCTGTGTGACTGCGGGGGCTTCCTTTCTTGATGCCTTCAAGGGCTTGTGCTACGGTCCGGATATGCAAAAAGTTCGGCAGCCCGTGGGTATGGCGTTGATGATTCTGGCTTTTCTGTCCGCCATTTACGGGACGTTCCCTTGGGGAATGGCCCTGGGCTCCTTGTTGTTCCTGCTGGGGGTGATCGTGGCGGTCAGCCGTTTTTCCGCCATTGTCTGGTCGTGGTGCCTGTTTGCCCTGGGGATTTACCTGGCCGCGCCTTTCATCTGGATGTGGAATCCGGATTATTTCTTCAGCCGTCCGTTTGACCTCCTGTTGGTAAGCGGCTGTTTGGTGGGCAGCCTGGTTCTGCTTACGGTCCGGTTTGCGGTGGTTCCCGTGCTGTGGCCTAAAATTGTACGCCATTTTGTCAAGGGAGGCCCTACGCTGGAAGACCTGGCCCCGGAAAAGGGAAAGACGGTGGCGGAACTCCGGAACGGCATTGAACACAGGCAGGTGAACTTTCTGTTCGGGCATGCGGATGAAGAGCTTGTGGAAAAATGGGGGAAAATAGCCCAGGGCATCGCGGCGCTTTCCAAAAGCCGCAGGCGGCTGACGGCGTGGGTAGTGGGTGTTCTGCTGGTCTGGCCTGTGGCCGTATTCTTCCTTTCCGGGGGAATGGGCGGCGCGCTGGACCGGGACATTGACCGCATGTGGGAAACGCGTCCGTTCCGGAACGGCATGGTGGTCTCCAGCCCTGCGGCCATGAATGCGGCAAGGCGCGTGTTCAGGGATGACCGCGCCCTGCGGGGGCTGACGATGGAACAGGCGCGTACGTGGTTGAAAACGGACCGCAGGAATGCCGCTTTCAAACTGGGCAAGCCGCGGTATGATTTTGAAAAGGATGAAACCGTGATGGTGCTTTCAGATGGGCGGGACTCCATCCGCCTGGTGGCGGTCTTCAATGACGCCGGGCAGATTATCCATTCCTGGCCGGAAGAATACATGACCCTGATGGTCAGGGATCTGGAGAAAGATTAAGTACGGAACACTAAAGGGAAAAGTTTATATGCGGCCTTTAGTGCTTCGTAATTAAGGGAATCCGGAGAATTTCCGTTACAGCGTACGTTTTTGCGGGGGCGTGAGGTTCAACCTTCCTTCACTGATGTGAATGCCCATGCCGCTTTCCTCAATCATGTGGATGAGCGGAAGGTACGCCTGGAGCAGGTTTTCAAACGCGGGAAGGAGAAAGATCATGTAGCCCTGGGGAACGGAAAGTTTGCCGATGGTTCCCCCCACGTGGATGCCGCCCGGCAGGGTTTCGTCATTGTAGAATTCAAAGCGCGTCTGCACCGCCATGTAATTGTGAGGGTCCATGGACTGGAAGGGCGTCAGGAACAGGGAAATCGTCTGGCGGGAGTCGATGCCCGTGTAGCGTTCTATGATGATTTCCATGCAGCCTTCCCCAATCGTGCCGTCCGGCTGCTCCTTGCCGCCGTGAAGACGGACGCCCACGGCGGGATTGGTGGCGAAGATGGCCAGGGCCCCATGCTGCTGGGGATGGACGGAGGAGGCGAGGTAGCGGTTGATGTCTTCTTCCGAGAAGGAAACGGAGGCGTCCCGGCTGATGGCCTGTTTCAGGATTTTGGGGATGTCCGGGGCATTTTCCTTCTGGCGGAAGCCGGGAAGCTCAGCCGTATTCTGCGGGCGCCAGGAGGAATACACCAGCCAGGAAATGGCCGCCAGAATGGCTATGGTGAACAGGAAGATGAGGTTGCCGATCAGGGAGAAGGGCGTTTTTTCACGGACGGGTTTCTCTTCGCTGGCCTGTTCCTCCGGATCGTAGAAATGTTCCACGATGTTTTCATGGTCCGGCAGGTCGTGCAGGGGTTCCCTGCTGGCGGAGTCGTTCCGGGGGGCGCCTTCGTTGTCGGAGGGGGTGGGCATAGGACGGAGGGGGGTTACGGGAGCCTGGGGAATTTGGAGAAATCCGGGGCGCGCTTTTCCACGAAGGCGTTTTTGCCTTCCTTGGCCTCCTCGCTCATGTAATAGAGCAGGGTGGCGTTGCCTGCCAGGTCCAGCAGGCCCATCTGTCCGTCGCAGTCCGCGTTCAGGGAGGCCTTCAGGCAGCGGAGCGCCAGGGGGCTGTGCCGGAGCATCTGGCGGCACCAGGAGAGGGTTTCCTCTTCCAGCTTTTCCAGGGGAACCACGGTGTTGACCAGCCCCATGTCCAGCGCCTGCTGCGCATCATACTGGCGGCACAGGTACCAGATTTCCCGCGCTTTTTTCTGCCCCACGATGCGCGCCAGGTAGGAGGAGCCGAGCCCTCCGTCAAAGGAGCCCACCTTGGGCCCCGTCTGGCCGAATTTGGCGTTGTCCGCGGCGATGGTGAGGTCACAGACGACGTGGAGAACATGGCCCCCGCCGATGGCGTAGCCTGCCACCATGGCGACGACGGGCTTGGGCATCGTGCGGATGGTGCGCTGCACGTCCAGGATGTTCAGGCGGGGCACGCCGTCTTCACCGATGTAGCCGGCGTTTCCGCGCACCTTCTGGTCGCCCCCGGAACAGAAGGCGTCCGGGCCTTCCCCGGTCAGGATGACCACGCCCACCTTGGGGTCTTCATGGGCGGCGTTGAGGGCATTGAGCATTTCATTCACGGTCTGGGGGCGGAAAGCGTTGCGGACATGGGGGCGGTTGATCGTGATTTTCGCGATGCTGCCGTCGTCCGTTGTCTCATACTTGATATCCGTATATTCCCTGGCGGTGGTCCATTGTGCGCTCATGCGGACTACTTTAATAAGGCGCCCGTTAATGGGAAGCTTAAAATGTGCCGTGTCCGGGTCTGGGCGGGGAAATGCAGGGAGGAAGCAGCGCATGCGTTTTTTACTGCGCCTTCCGGGAGATACGCATGGCGGGCGCCGTGTTTGTGACGGAAACTGGCGGCATTTGTAATTTACGGCATGCGCTTCTGTGCTACATTGGGAACGGTATGATACATGACCTACTGGTGAGCGGCATGACGGTGTTTCCCGGGAGTGAACATTTTGAGTTTGTTCCGGGAATCAATGTGGTGGTGGGCGGCAATGATTCCGGCAAGAGCCATCTGCTGAAGCTGTGCTATACCGTAGCCAAATGGAGCGCGGACGGAGGCAGGAAGTCCCTGCCGGAGAAGTGGGCGGAGGAGCAGAGGCTCCGGAAGGACCTGATGCGGGTATTCGCGTCCCGCGGCCTGGCCGGGCTGACCGCCCGGAACCGCGGCAACGCCCACGCCCATGTGGAGGCTTCCATGGAAGGGGAAGGCGTGCCGGAGGGCATGGGGAACCTGGTGTTTGATTTCAAGGCGGGGCATGAGGAGGAGGGGCTGACCATTCAGGAAATGCCCCTGCGCTTCCTGAACGTGCCGGTGGTGTTCCTTGCGGCGCGGGAGGTGCTGACCATTTATCCGAGCTTCGTGCAGGTGGGAAGCAGGTTTCCGGAGTTCCTGGACGGCGGAAGCTGGGACCTCTGCCGCTACCTTGATGCGGATGCGGCGGCGGAACCCATCAGTACGGATGCCGGGCGCGTGGTCGCCAGGCTGGAAAAGATCATCGGCGGGCAGGTGGTGAAGCGTGACGGGCGCTTCTTCCTGCAGCGCCCCGGCCAGGAGCCGATTGAGATGAGCCTGGTGGCGGAAGGCTTCAAAAGGCTGGGCACGCTGAGCTACCTGATCCGCAACGGTTCCGTGAAGAGAGGCTCCGTGCTGTTCTGGGATGAGCCGGAAATGAACCTGAACGCCTCCCATCTGCCCGTGCTGGTGAAAACCCTGACGGGGCTTGCCAAAACGGGGGTGCAGGTGATTCTGTCTTCCCACAGCCTGTTCCTGCTGCGGGAGCTGATGATTCAACTGTCCGAGCCGCGCAACGCGATGGTGCAGAGAAAGTTTTTCGGAATGAGCGTTCCGCGTGGAGACCGTTCCGGGGTAAGGGTTTCCTGGGGGGAATCCCTGGAGGATGTGGGGCCTATCGAGTCTCTTGAAGCGGAAATCGAGCAGGCGGACAGGTATTTGAAGCTGAGCTATGAGTCATAAGCCGTCAGAAGCTCATTACGTGGAGGGAGTCCACCGTTTCTGGATCGATGAAGGCTACGTCGTGTGCCGCATTGAGTGCTCGGACTATTATTCCCGGCAGGCGCAGAATTTCTGCGGGGGATGCAAGGAAATGGACTTCCTGCTGTACCATCCGGGACGCCGGGACCTGTGGCTGGTGGAGGTGAAGGATTACCGCTTTGATGCCCGGCCCAAGGTGGGGGAACTGGTCTGCGCCCTGAGCCGCAAGGTCAGGGATACGATGTTCCTGCTCCGGGCCGCTTCCGTAGCCGCTCCGGATGAAGAGCCGGCGGAGGGCGTCTCCCTGAGGGATTTTTCCATTCTGGCCTCGGAGGCGGAAACGCTTCACCTGGCTTTTCTTCTGGAGATGGGCATGGGCGGCGTCTGGACGGACGGCGGCCTGCTGGCGAACGTCAAGAACCTGCTGGTGGCTTCCATGCGTTTTCTGGATGCTGAGCTGATCTGCGCGCCGATCACGTATCCCCACCGCATCGGCCCCTGGCGCGTGACGTCGGCCCATGGGGAGGTAAGCAAGCGGGTGGAAATCCGCCGGGCCAGGAAACTGGCGGAAATTCAGGAACAGCGGCGTCAGGAAAGGCTGAAAGTCCAGGAGGAGCGCGCGTGGCAGGAAAAGAGCCGTGAGGGGAGCGGCTTTCACGCGGCCGGAACGGAGGGGAAGACGCCCCAGTGGAAATTGCGCCTCCAGCAGCGCATGAACGGGGAAACCGCCAATCACGAGGGACGACGCAGAAAAAGGAAACGGGACTGACTCCCGCGCTGTCTATTGCCTCATTGCCGGAAGGCTCTTCTCCGCCCGGAACAGTCTGGCGCCTTCCTGCGCCGGCTGTATGGCATGTCTCGGAAAAAAGTTTTATTTTACAAGGACTCGCGTATCATGCCGCCCGATTCATTAACTTCTGTGTGCTAACCACATTATGTCTGACAGAAAGCCTCCCATTCCACCCCGTCCCCCTAAATTTCCCGGCTCCGGAAAGCCCGAATCCCCCAACTGGGGCGTGTGGGTCATGGTTCTGCTCATTGTAGGCGTCCTTGCGTTCGGTTTTTTCACCCCTGAATCCTTTGGGCTGGGGCCCCGCAAGGAAAGCCTGGAATCCTTTGAAGCCCAGTACAAGGCGGGCAGGGTGGTCCTGAACGACCCGAAGGCCCCCGTGGAGGTGGTGCTGAATGAAAACGGTTCTGAAGGCGTGATTCACGCGCTGGTTTACAAGAAGGACATCCAGCCGAAGGTGGAAATGAAACCCTTCGTGCTGTCCTATTCCATGTCCCTGCCGGACCGTGACAAGCCTCTCCTGAATGAGCTCCCCAGCTACAGGGTGGCGGAAAGCCTGGACCGGACCGTGGAAGGGAAAAATGTTTCCATCATTCCTGAAGAAGCGCAGAAACTTTCCGTGCCTGAATTCAACCGCATGGCCCTGGAAGGGCGCATTGCGGGCGGCAATGAAGGCCTTATCCTGGCGGAAGACGGGAACCAGAACGTTTTAGTGGGGCAGATTGTCACCCGCATCTGGCCTGCGGCCACGGGGGACGCCTCCGTGGACAAGCAGCGCTTTGAACGGGTGGAAGTGCCCTTTACCCTGGAATTTCAGGGGGAGCGCGTCAAGCAGCTTCTGGGGCCGGATACCAAGTTCAAGCGTGAATCCGGTTCATGGGGCGGCATTCTGCTGAACCTGCTGCCCATCGTGCTGATTCTGGTGATCCTCTTCTTCATGTTCCGTGCGCAGAGCGGCGGCGCCAGGGGTGCCATGAGCTTTGGCAAGAGCCGTGCGCGCCTCATTGCACCGGACAAAAACAAGGTGACGTTCAAGGACGTAGCCGGCGTCAGCGAGGCCAAGGAGGAAGTATGGGAACTGGTGGAATTCCTGCGTAATCCGGAAAAATTCCGCGACCTGGGCGCCACCATTCCCCGCGGCGTGCTGATGGTGGGCTCTCCCGGTACGGGCAAGACCCTGCTGGCCCGCGCCATTGCCGGTGAATCCAACGCCTCCTTCTACTCCATCAGCGGTTCTGACTTTGTGGAAATGTTCGTGGGCGTGGGCGCCAGCCGCGTGCGTGATATGTTTGAACAGGCCAAGAGAACGGCCCCCAGCCTTATTTTCATTGATGAAATTGACGCCGTGGGCCGCCAGCGCGGTTACGGCATGGGCGGCGGGAATGACGAACGGGAGCAGACGCTGAACGCCCTGCTGGTGGAAATGGACGGTTTTGAAAACAATGCCAACGTGATCGTAATTGCGGCCACCAACCGCGCGGACATTCTGGACCCGGCCCTGCTGCGTCCCGGCCGCTTTGACCGCCAGGTGGTGGTGAACCTCCCGGACGTCCGGGGGCGGGAACAAATCCTCCAGGTGCATGCCAGGAAGGTGAAAATGGCCCCCGGAGTCGGTTTTGCGCGCATTGCCCGCGGCACGGCCGGCTTCTCCGGCGCCCAGCTGGCCAACCTGATCAATGAAGCCGCCCTGCTGGCCGCCCGCAAGGGATTGAAGGAAATTACGGAAGCGGAACTGGAAGAAGCCCGCGACAAGGTCAGTTGGGGCCGCGAACGCCGCAGCCTGGCGATCAATGAACGCGGGCGCCGCATTACCGCCGTGCATGAGGCGGGACACGCCATCTGCCTGCTGAAAACGCCGCACAGCGAACCCCTGCACCGGGTGACCATCGTTCCCCGCGGGGGAGCCTTGGGCATGACTATGTGGCTTCCTTCGGACGACAAGATGCACCAGCTCCGGTCCGAGATGCTTGACCAGCTCGTCGTGGCGATGGGCGGCCGCTGCGCTGAACAAATCGTCTTTGGCGACGTGACCAGCGGAGCTACCGGAGACATCAAGAGCGCCACCAGCCTGGCTCGCCGCATGGTCTGCGAATTCGGCATGAGTGAAAAGCTGGGCCTGATTGAATACGGCGAACACCAGGGAGAAGTTTACATTGCCCGTGACCTGGGCACGCGCTCCCGCAACTATTCGGAATCCACGGCGGAGTTGATTGACTCGGAAGTCCGCTTTCTGGTGGACAGCGCTTATGAACGCGCCATGACCATCCTGACGGAAAACCGGGACAAGCTGGATATTCTGACGGAAGCCCTGATGGAGTTTGAAACGCTGGAAGGCTCCCAGGTCATGGATATTCTGGAGTACGGGGAAATGAAGAATCCCCCCGCCAAGGTGGTTCCTCCCCCCATGCCTTCCGATGTGGAAGAACAGGACAGCCGGAAAAAGGATTCCGGAAAGGAGCGCACGGAAGCCGCTGAGGAAGGAAAGAAGGAGAAGGATCTGGAGGAACAGGACCCTTTTTCCTACAATCCCGTGGAGGAGTACGGCAAGGACGGGGAAGAGAAAAAGTAATTTAACATGGAAAAAATCAATATGGTAGCCAATGATGCGATGGAACTGGCCAGGATGTGCGCCCGCGCCGCGGATGAAGCCAAGGCTGAAAATGTGAAGGTGTACGACCTGCGCGGCATGTCTTCCCTGACGGATTTCATGGTGGTGTGTACGGGCCTGTCCGTTCCCCACCTGCGCGCCGTCATCCGGGGCGTGGAGGAAGCCGTTCAGGAAAAAACGGGAGTTCTCCCCACCTATGTGGAAGACACGCCCGTGGCGCTGTGGTCCGTAGTGGACTACATTGACGTGATGGTCCACATCATGGGGCAGGAAACGCGTGAGTTCTACGGAATGGATACCCTGTGGAAGGATGCCCCCGTGGTGGAATATTAACCTCTTGTGATTCGGTTTTTCCTGCCGTGCCGCTGCCTGCCAGCGGCACGGCTTTTTTATTTTCTGGCGCTCCGGTATTGGGTTCTAACAAGATTCCAATCTTGCCTTGGGAGCGGAACCGGATTACTCTTCTACCGTCATTTATGAGTAATTCCGGACCCACCGCAACCCCGATGATGGAGCAGTACCTTCGCATGAAGAAGGGTTTGCCGGAAGACGTCCTGCTGTTTTTCCGGATGGGGGACTTTTATGAGATGTTCTTTGAGGATGCCAAGGATGCGTCCTCCCTTCTGGGCCTGACGCTGACCAAGCGGCACGGCATTCCGATGTGCGGGGTTCCCCATCACAGCGCGGAAGGGTACATCGGACGCCTGGTGAAGGACGGCAAGCGCGTGGCGATTGCGGAACAGACCACCCTGCCTCAGCCGGGCAAACTGGTGGAGCGGGAGATCACCCGCGTGATTTCCGCCGGAACTCTGGCGGACATGAACCTGCTGGACTCCTCCCGCCACAATTACATCGTGGCCCTGTACAAGGATAAAAAGCACTTCGGCCTGGCGTGCGTGGACCACACCACGGGGGAATTCTCCGTGGCCCAGTTTGAGCGCATGGACCTGCTTCTGGATGAGCTGTCCCGCATTAATCCTTCCGAGCTCCTGGTTAGTGACGAGCAGACGGACAGCTTCCCCGGCGCCCATCCCACGCTTTACTACGACGGGTACACGTTCCTGCCTTCCACGGCCATTCCCAATCTGCTGGGCCACTTCCGGGTGCATTCCCTGGACGGCTTCGGCTGCGGGGAGATGACCGCCGCCCTGGGCGCGTCCGGAGCCGTGCTTCATTACCTGGGCTACCAGCTCCGCCGGCCCACGGACCATCTGCGCCGCATTTCCGTGCGCGCCACGGAGAGCGCCGTGCTGATTGACCAGGCCAGCCAGAGAAACCTGGACCTGGTGGATTCCCGCGGCGGCGTGAAGCTTTCCCTGCTGGGAACCCTGGACAGGACGAGCACCCCGATGGGCGCGCGCAAGCTCCGGGACTGGCTGCTGCACCCCCTGTGCGATCTGGAAAAGCTCCAGGCGCGGCAGGAGATGATCGCCGTTTTACTGGAGGAGCCATACCTGATGAGCAAGCTCCGTGAGAGCCTGAAGAACGTCCGGGACATGGAGCGGCTGACGGGCCGCATTTCCCAGGGCGCCGGGAACGCCCGGGACCTTCAGGCGCTGGCCTCCTCCCTGAGCCGCATTCCCGCGCTCAGGGATGATCTGGAATCCCTGCCCGGAGACGGGGAGATGCTGGAAAGCATCCGTTCCCGCATGGGCTGTTTTGATGAGCTGGTGGACCTGCTCCAGCGCGCCCTGGTGGATGAACCGCCCGTGACGATCAAGGAGGGGGGCATCATCCGGGAAGGGTATCACGCCGGGCTGGATGAATTGCGCCTGGCCTCCCGAGACGGGAAGGACTGGCTGGCCCGGCTTCAGGAAAAGGAGCGCAAGCGCACGGGCATTGATTCCCTGAAAATCCGCTTCAACAATGTCTTCGGCTATTACATTGAAGTAACGAAGAGCCATTACGACAAGGTGCCCCCGGATTACCAGCGCAAGCAGACGCTGGTGAATGCGGAGCGCTTTGTTACTCCGGAACTCAAGCAGATGGAGAATACCATCCTGGGGGCGGACGAGCGTTCCCGCCAGGTGGAGTATGAGCAGTTCCTCCTGCTGCGGGAGGAAGTGGGGCGCCACATTGACGGCATCCAGGTTACGGCGGACGCCATGGCTGACCTGGACGTGCTGCTGGGGCTGGCGGAGGGCGCGCAGCAGTACCGGTACTGCCGCCCCGTGCTGGATAATTCCATGACCCTGCGTATTGTCAACGGCCGCCATCCCGTCATTGAACAGAATGTTTCCGGTGACGCGTTCGTGCCCAATGACGCTTTTCTGGAACCGGAGGAAAGCCGCCTCATTCTGCTGACCGGGCCCAACATGGCGGGCAAGAGCACCTATATCCGCCAGGTGGCCCTGATTACGCTGATGGCACAGATCGGGGCCTACGTTCCGGCGGAGTCCGCCCACATCGGCCTGGTGGACCGCATTTTCTGCCGCGTGGGAGCCAGTGACGACCTGGCGCGCGGGCAATCCACCTTCATGGTGGAAATGAGTGAGACCTCCCTGATTCTGAACAACGCCACGGAACGCTCCCTGATCATTCTGGATGAAATAGGGCGCGGAACCGCCACCTTTGACGGCCTCTCCATCGCGTGGGCCGTTGCGGAGTACCTGCATGACGAGCTGAAGTCCCGCACCCTGTTCGCCACCCATTACCATGAACTGACGGATCTGGCCCGTTCCAGGGCCGGGGTGCAGAATTACAATGTGGCCGTACGGGAATGGAAGGAGGAGATCGTTTTTCTGCGCAAGATCGTGGAGGGGGCCGCGGATAAGTCCTACGGCATCCAGGTGGCCCGCCTGGCAGGCATGCCGGCGGTCATCGTGGACCGCGCCAAGACCATCCTGTCCCATCTGGAAATGAATTCCACGCGCCCCCGCAGGAAGGAGCGCACCCGTCTGGCGGAGCCCAGGGCCAAGAATACGGATATGGATGATGACATGCCCACCGGGGAATACGCCCAGCTGGAGTTGTTCTGATATGCCGCTGCCCGCAGACATGATCGGCGGCCTGCGCTTTGCCGCCATTGATTTTGAATCCGCCGGGGCGGCCCGCGGAGAGACGGACCAGCCTGTGCAGGTAGGCATTGCCGCCTGTCCGTTCCTGGAAGGGGAGCCGGAGCTGTGGACGTCCTACATTGCCACGGACAAGCCCGTCCTGTGGTCCGCTTCCCAGGTGCACGGCATCACCCCGGGGATGCTGGCGGATGCGCCCTCCTTTCCATCCCTGTGGCCGGATATCCGTTCCCGGCTGGGGGAAGCCGTGGTAGTGGGCCATAATCCCGCCACGGAGCGCAAGTTCCTGCGGCGTTTTCCGGGGCACGGCTTCGGCCCGTGGCTGGATACCCTGGCTCTGGGGAAGATGTGCGTGCCGGGCCTGGCGGATTATTCACTCTCCACCCTGTGTGATGCCCTGGGGCTGACTTCCTCCGTGGATGCGCTGCTTCCCGGCCGCCGGTGGCATGACGCGCTGTATGATGCGCTGGGCAGCCTGCTGGTCGTCCGGTTCCTGGTGCGGGAGCTGAAGCTGTCCTCCCAGCCTCTGGAAGTGCTGGGCAAGGCGGTGGGGAAGTAATTTCCCATTTTCTCCGGAAAGGTTGGCCGGGCGTCAATGCGTATTACAGGGAAGATGAAAGTTCCCGTTTTTCTTGCCGCCCTCCTGTTTCTGGCCCTTTCTTCCGTTTTTGCGGAGAAGAGTCCGGAAAAGTTGGTTCCGGACCTCCCGGATGTCCCCAAAATGAATACGCAGCATTGGGTGCCGGCCCGTTACAAGGTGGTCCGGGAGCAGTTGCTCGGGAAGGAATGCGGCGTCCTGTTCGTGGGGGATTCCATCACGCAGGGCTGGGAGCAGGAAGGAGCGGAATATTGGAAGAAGCTGTTCCTGCCGATGAAGGCCGTCAACTTCGGCGTCAGCGGAGACAGGACGGAAAGCATGCTGTGGCGCATGGAGGATACGGGGCTGGCTGTTAAAACGCCTCCGCGTTACTGCGTTTTGCTGGCCGGGACGAACAACATCGGCCGGTGGGAGGGAAGGCAGCCTGCGGAAGAAACGGTGAAGGGCATCCGGGAGGTAGCCGTGCGCCTGCTGAAGAAATTCCCGGAGACCCGTCTGATTCTGATGGAGGTGACGCCTTACGGTCCCGACCCCTCAGCCCCTCTCCGCAAGCGGCAGGAGGAGATTAATGAACGCCTGCGCCGTCTGGAACTGCCCCGGACCACCGTTCTTTCCATTAACGGCCGCCTGTTGAATGCGGACGGGACGTTCCGGGAAGGAATGTTCCGGGACAAGGTCCATCTGACGCCTAAAGGCTACCAGGTCTGGGCGGAGGCGCTGCTGCCTCTTCTGGACCGTAAAAGCTGAACTTTTTCCCTGGCGGTACCGCCAGGGAAAGAAAGCCTTTTATCAGCGGTTCATTTCCGTTTCCAGGAATTCCAGCAGGTAGGACGGGGACAGGAGTTCCCGGGTGACGATGGGCTTTTTGCCCGGCAGGTACAGGGCGTTCACGGGGACCGCCGTGCGGCCCAGGTTTTTGAGTTCCTGGTCAATGGCAGGGTTCGTGCGGGTCTTGTCCGCCTTCATCATGACGATGCCGTATTTCTTGAAGGCGGCCAGCACTTCATCCGTGTAGGAGGCCTTGTTGACCTGGCAGGTGGAGCACCACCGGGCCGTGAAGTCCACATAAACGGGTTTTCCTTCGTTCAGGGCCGCCTGCATGGCTTCCGGGCTCCAGGGGGTCCACACGCTCCCTTCCGCCTGATGGGCGGGAGCTGCAGGGGCGGAGGAACCCGCGGCTGCGGATTCCCCTCCGCGGCCGAACCAGGCGGCTCCTTCCGGCGGAAGCATGTAGTACAGGCCGGCCAGCAGGAAAATCACGGAGAAAATGCCCCCCGTGATGCGGGATTTCCGGCTGCGGTACATGGGGCACCATCTGCCGTACACCCAGAAGGCCATGGAGAACAGCACCAGGCCGAAGAACAGGAACAGGATGTCCTGCGGATGGTTGTCCGCGTCAAAGAATGCAATGTAAATCCACAGGAAGTAGGCGGCGGTGCCGAACATCAGGAAGGACATGGACTGCTTGAAGGATTCCATCCACGCTCCAGGTTTGGGCAGGTATTTGGTCAGGACGGGGAAGGCGCCCAGAATGATGTAGGGCAGGGACATGCCCAGGCCCATCATGGTCAGGCAGAGCACGATGCCCAGCGGAGGCTGGAGCATGGCCGCGCCGATGGCCTGCCCCAGGAACGGCGCGCTGCACGGGGTGGAAATGACCGTAGCCAGGGCGCCGGACCAGAAGGAGCCGGCATAGCCCTTCTGGTGCTGGAGGTCGTTGCCCATGGTGGTGGCCTTCACTCCTATTTCAAAGACGCCGAACATGCTCAGCCCCATGGCGAGCATCAGGCCCAGCAGGCAGAAGTTCACCCAGGGGTTTTCAAACCAGAAGGCCCAGTTGACGACGCCCTCCGCACCGTGGCCCAGCCAGAAGTCACTGCTGAAAATGCCGGGGCCGGCGGGCGCGCTCCAGTCAAACATGTTCGCTTTCAGGGCGATCAGGATGGCCGTGATAACCCAGAAGGAGATCAGGATGCCCAGCACGAAGGTCAGGGAATGGGCCAGCACTTTTTTCCGTTCACCCCCGCCCAGCTGGACGAAGCTCATGATCTTGAGGCCAATCACCGGGAAGACGCACGGCATCACGTTCAGGATAATGCCGCCGATGAACATGAAGAACATGATTTCCCCCAGCCCCATCAGCGGCGGCGCGGGAACGGGGCCGGAAGATGCGGCGGGCGTTTCCATCCCCGTTATTGCCGCCTGTGTTCCTCCGGAAAAGGGGCGGTTGTCCGCCGTGATGCTGGCGCCTTCCTTCCCGGCGCGCAGAATGCCGGAGAGGGCGGCCAGCGGCTTTCCCTTGTCTGCGTCCGGCAGGTTGTTGGGGTACAGGCCGTCCGTGGTGTCATTGTACTGCATGGACAGCTCGTAATTGGAGCCGTCCAGTTTTTTGAAGGTCTGGGGAGTGGTGGGGTTGATTTCCCCCTCGTTGCAGAAGAAGTAGACGGAATCTTCCGGGATGGGCTGTCCGTTTGTCCTGAGGTGCAGGGTGACGGTCTTCCCCTCCTGGGAAATCCGGGCCTTCAGCCCTTCCGCCCATGCAGGGGTGGAAAGCCCCGCCATGCCGCCGGACAATTCAGCCGCATCGGGAGCGGCCTGCCCGTCTCCGCGTTTCAGCGTGACGCTGAAGTCTTTCGTTTCCGGAGCGGCGCACTGTTCCGCGCACATTTGCCACGTCATGGTGGTGGTGAAGGTGGCTTCCGCAGGGGCGTCCTTCTCCGGAGTCACGCGGAAGGCCATTTTTGCCTTCCCGCTGTAACCGTAAAAATCCACGATTCCTTTTCCCAGTTCCGGGATTTGCCAGAAGGGGCCTTCCACCCGGAAGCCGGGAACGGCCTTGAACGCGGCTTCCATGGGCAGTCCTACCGTTCCCGGATTCTTGTAGTAGACGTGCCAGTGGTCCGGCAGAGTCAGCTCCGTTACGATGACGAAGGGAGTTTCTCCGTAGGACGTGACTGTAGCCCTGGAAGTTCCGGAGGCCTGGGTTGACCCGAAATCCCCCGCGCCGCCAAAGCTCATGGCTCCGAAGTCCTGTGCCGTTCCCGTACTGCAAACCCCGGCAAAAATACCCAGGGAAACGGCTGCGGCTTTCAAAAAGGTTCTCATGACAAAGTAGGGAACCATAAAGAAGGGGGGGATTCAATGTTTGTGTGTTGCATGGCGGGGCGCCTTGTATAAAATACGGTCATGGTAAAAACTAAAACGACATACGAGGGCGGCCTTCACTGCTCCATGGTTCACGAACCCTCCGGGGCCACGCTCTCCACGGATGCTCCCGTGGATAACAACGGCAAGGGTGAATCCTTCTCCCCCACGGACCTGGTAGGTGCGGCGCTGGCCGGCTGCATGAGCACGATCATGGGCATCGTGGCCGCGCGCAAGGGCCTTAAGCTGGAAGGCATGACGATGGAAGTGGGCAAGCATATGAACGCGGAACCCCGCCGCATCGGGAAGCTGGAAGTGGTGATCACCGTGCCCCTGCCTGCGGATCATCCGGACAGGAAGATGCTGGAACAGGCCGCGCTGAGCTGCCCCGTCAAGCACAGCCTGCATCCTGACATTGAAATCCCCATCACCTGGAACTGGGTTGGTTGACAGCCAATCGTGATTTCTTGAGGCCGCCTGTGAAAACAGGCGGTTTTTTTATGAGATGAAAAAATGTTGGAAAAATGAGATAATAGTTGAGTAAACTTGACTTGTGTTTTTCTGTTGTGCATTTTTCCGGGCATGAAGTTTTTTTCTGTCCTGTTTTTGCTTCCTGTGACGACGGTTGGCCTTTTATCCGGCTGCGGGGGTGGTTCGGGAAAATCCGGAGATGACGGGAATGTTTCCCTGAGCGGGCAGCAGGTAAGCCTGTTTGAGGGCGGAACCATGCTGTACAGGCTCCAGTTCGGCGCGCAGGATGCGGACGTCATCAGGATGGAAACGAGAACCGTGTATGATGGAGTTTACACGTACCGGTTCAATGAAGGCGCCAATTCCGGCATTCTGAATATTTCCCCGGCTTCCAACAGCGTTGCCGCGTGTTCCATGAGGGACGTGAATATTTCCTTTGACGATTCCGCGAGGGATACGGGCGTGATTGTTGCAGGAACCATCACGGAAACCGGGCCTGATCTTGACTTCTCCATTGACGGCGTTCCCCGCCCCATGGCCGGCTGGACCTGCCGCGTGCACCGGGATTAGCCTCCCGGAGGCTTAACAGTCCAGAACAAGGGGGAAATGCCGGCTGAGCGGGTAGTCCGTGACCTGGATCAGCTCCACGCCGTAAAGGCTGGCAATGGCCGGAGCCTCGGACTTGTCATACGGCTCACAGTAATAAATGGTTTTCACGCCGTGGGCGCACAGCGCCTGCATGCATGAGGTGCAGGGCATCGTGGTGCATGCCACCACCTTCGCCTCCCCCCTGCGGAACAGGCTGCACAGGTTGATTTCCGCATGCAGCATGTATTTCTGGCGTTCGTCCCGGCTGGCCCAGAAGGTGTCCTGCGCCTTGAAGCCGGGATACAGGCCGTTGTAGGCGGTGCCTATCACGCGGTTGTCCGCGTCCAGGGCGGCGGCTCCCACCTTGCGGTACGGGTCTTCTGAGCGCAGTGCCGCCGCGTGCGCCAGCGTCATTACATACTGCGGGATGGGAAGGCGGGAGGGAGAGGAATTATTGTTCATGGTTGGAGGACTGGAGTTCCGCCAGGAATCCGGATTCGTCCAGATACAGGTTGGGCGGCAGGGAATAAGGGGTGGGCAGCGTTGCCCCGGCGATGACGTTGGACAGGGGAGGTTTCAGGTAAAAACCGGGCAGCAGGCGTCCTCTGGTTCTGGCCCGCATGCCGAGCTGCACGGTGCCGTCATCCAGCTTGAAGACGCTTCTCTTCATGGACATGGCCAGGATGATGCCGCGGTCCGTGGCAAAGCAGGGGCGCCACCCGATGTTGGGGAGCACCAGGTCCCCGGAGCCGCTGAAATCATAAAACGGCGTGCGCGTTTCCGGCACCAGGCTGTACAGCCTGCGGCGCAGGAAGTCGGAGCCCGCCACCTGCTTGATGCCTTCCGGCATGCTGTGGTCTGTATCTCCAATGAGGTACACGGGGGTGCTGGTGAGGATGGGCCACAGAACGGAAGCCACCGTCTCATGCACCTCATCATGCCCCACGCTGGTCAGCAGCAGTTCACGGGGCTGGAGGGAGTTCACGCGTTCAAGCTGCTGGGCGTTCATCCAGAAATCGCACAGGCGGCTCTGGGAGCGGGAGCTGTCCAGCAGGTTGGTCAGCCATTTCCTGAGTTCCGGATGTTCCGCGTCCACGGTGTCATTCATCAGGCATTCGGCAATTTCATACCCGGTGAGCCGTGCGTTTTTAGCGATGACCAGCGGCTTGTGGGCGATGCGTTCCAGATGGTTCAGGATGGTATCCCGGCCGATGCTGGCGGCAATTTCCAGGCAGGTGGAGGAAAGTTCCCGCAGGGTGTTGATGACGATGCGGGGGTTGACGGCTTTAGGCGCAATGGGTTCCCCGATGGCCGCGGTGAAGCGGTAGGGAATGCGGAGGGGGGCCTTGGAGAAAAAGCGGTTGCCGGAGTAGGAGAAGATGCTCCCCCACAGCTCGTCCATGTAAATGGGAACGATGGGGCAGCTTGATTTTTTGGCCAGCATTTCCAGGCCCTTGCGCGCCGCGCAGAGGGTGCCCGTGCGGGTAAGCTGGCCTTCCGGGAAGATGCAGATCACTTCCCCGGCCTTGAGGGCCTGGATGGCCTTGGACAGCGCTTCACGGGGGTTCCGGGAGGAAATGGGGAGGCAGTTGAAGAGTTCCAGAATCCAGCCGAGCCAGCGGATGGCTACGAACTCCTCCGCCACGATGAAGCGGATGGGGCGCGGGCAGATGAGGGAAAGGAAGAGCGCGTCCCCGTAAGTGACGTGGTTGGAAACGATGATGGCTCCCCCGTCCTCCGGGATGCGGTCCTGGTGGATGATGCGGGAGCGGTACACGATGCGCATGATCCACAGGCCCATCATGCGGATGAATTCACGGGGAATGAGGCGGAACGCCACAATCGTGATGCCCGCGCCCAGGGCCGCCAGCACCCAGAACTGGTTCTGGATGGAGAAGATGTTCCTCAGCATGAGCTGGACGCCGACGGCCACCAGGCCCATCAGGCAGTCCATCAGGTTGCCTGCGGCAATGACCGTGCTGCGGTTGGAGGGGTCGCAATTGTCCTGGAGGTGGGCGTTCAGCGGCACCAGGTACGCGGCGGCAAAGGCCCCCGTGATGCCGAAGCCGATGTTGCTGGGCAGGGAGCCGGGAGCGAAGAAGGACATGAAAATGCAGCCGATCGTGAAGCCGATGGCGCCCAGGGGGATGAGCCCCAGTTCAATTTTCTTGCGGCAGATGATGGAGGCGATTACGCCGCCCACCACGGTGCCCCCGCTGAGCCACGCCATGAGGATGGCCGCGGACATGCTGAAGCCCGTGCCGTCAATCGGATGCTCCTGGGCGATCTGGAGGGAGATGAGCATCAGGGCCCCGGCCAGGAACCAGAAGTAGGAGACGCCGATTTCACTCAGCCTCAGGTCACGCTGGCTCCACAGGTACTTGAGCTGCACGAAGTGCTCATAAAAAAGCTTCCATTCGAATTTCCGGGTCTGGTTGGCTGGATACCTGGGGAGGGACAGGGCCGCGATGGCTACGGGAACGGCGATGCAGGTGAGGATGAGCGTGGGGAAGGCGGCCGCTTCCCAGCCGTCATTGGAGGAGACTTGCAGGATGTCAAACCAGACGAAGATGCCGATCTGGGCCGCCAGCATGGACAGGATCAGGCTCATTTCCATCAGGCCGGAGGCATAACCCAGTTGGCGGGAGCCCACCATGTCCTTGACCACCCCCTTTTTTGCCGGGCTCAGGATGGTTGCCTGGACGGAAAAGACGCAGAACCAGAAGACGGCCATCTCAATATTCTCATACTTGTAGCACAGGAACATGGCTCCCAGCACCAGGATTTGGAGGAAGGACATGAACTGGATGATGCGCGCCTTGCAGAAGCAGTCCGCCAGCCAGCCGACGAAGGGGGAGAACAGGATATAGGGGAGTACGAAGATGCAGGCCAGAATGTACTGAAGGGAGTTGACCCAGGAATCCGGTCCGTACACGGCGCTGTTGGCGGCCAGCCAGACGCCCAGCGGAATCAGCAGGAACTGGGCGGCTTTTTCATTGAAGGCGTTCTGGGCTTGAATGAGAATCAGGGAATAAAACCCCCTCCATTCTTTTTTTGAGGGCATTTTTTTCTTAGATGTCTGTACGTCATCCATGTGGGCGGATTGTAGCAGATCACAGGGGGTAGGGAAGGATAATCTGTTTCCGCAGGGGCGGGGCCGCAGCGTGTTCCGATGGGGGTACAGGGGCCGGAAAACCGCCGGATGGGAACAGGGAGGTTTTTATGGGGAGGACAGGGTGGGCAGGAAGGGGACACGGTGCCTCTCCTGCTTCATCCGCCTGGGCGGCCGGCTTATTACAGGTTATTCCCCCGTTTTTCCGGAGGAAAAGGCACTCCGCCGGCAGTGAACCCCATGCGGCTTTGCGCAAACGCGCCGCCAGGGACCGGAGAATCCTTGTCATGAAGCGGTTCGGCAAACAGGCTTTATGGTTGACATGAGGGTGGGGGGCCGTAGGATGCTGGCAGAAAGCTATCACCCGAAGAGAGATCATATGAATACTTCCCAGACGATAGGCGTGCTGCTGGCCGCAGGCGCAATCCTTCTGCCTTCCTGTGAAACGGAACGCGTGAATGAACGCCCCATCGGCATTTATCCTACGGAAAATGTCTATCCGTCCGGCTCTGGCTCCCAGGGCAGCAGCCTGTTGAATGAAATTCAGCGTGAAAATTCTCTGGACCCGGCAGTGGGGCAGAACTCCGGCTTCAATCCGGATCCGGCCCAGACCAATTCCGGAACCATCGGCAACCTGGTGGGCGGCAGCAATAACATCACGCCGCCCGCGCCTGTCGTTCCGAAGCTCGTCGTTCCCAATCCCGTGGGTGACACCTCCGGCTCCGGCATTGCCGCTCCCAGGCCCGTGGAGCCTTCCGCCCCCTCTTCCATTCCCGTGGCATGGCCTACGGCGGACCCCACCGTGGTGGTCAGCCCGTATGACCGCACCAAGAAGATCAAGATTCTGAACAGGAGCACCAACAAGCCCTATCCTTCCGGCACCGTGCTGCGCGACACCAACTTCCCGAATGAAGTCAAGAAGTTCCGCGTGCCCTGATGCGGCTGCCGCAGAACCGTGATGTCCGCGCCCCTGAGCATCCCGCATGTTCCGGGGCGCTGACGTATCTGCCTGTAAAAAACATGAGCGAGCCTTCCCGAAAACAGCTTTCCTTTTCCTCCATCGCCATTCTCGGCCCCGGCCTTCTGGGCGGGTCCCTGGCGCTGGCCGTGAGGGCGCAGATGCCCCATGTCCACGTGCGCCTGTGGGGCAGGAGGGAGGAGCCGCTGGAATATGCCCGGTCTTCCGGAGCGGCGCACCGTGCCTCCACCCGGATGGAAGAAGTGGTGGAAGGCGCGGACCTGGTCATCCTCGCTACCCCGGTGGGCGTGATGGCGCGCCTGGTTTCCGGCCTGCTTCCCCTGCTGAAGCCGGGCGCCCTGGTGACGGATGTGGGTTCCGTGAAGGGCTGCGTTCACCAGGCCGTGGGTTCCGCCCTGACGGAAGCCGGCTTGGCGTTCATCGGCTCCCATCCCATGGCCGGCTCTGAAAAGCAGGGCATGGAGCATGCCACCGGAGAACTTTTCCGGGATGCCACCTGCATCCTGACCAATGACGAGCACGTGCATGAGGATGTGCTGCTGCTGCTTCAGCGGTTCTGGGAGCGCGTGGGCTGCCATTGCATCCGGATGAAAGCGGCGGACCATGATTCTTCCGTAGCCCGCATTTCCCACATTCCGCATGCGTTGTCCGCCCTGTGCGTCCACGCCGCCCTGGACGGGGGGGATGTGGAACGCCTGGGACTGATTTCCGCCGGGGGGTTCCGGGATACCACGCGCGTTTCCATGGGGGAACCGTCCATGTGGGCGGAAATCCTGACGGAAAATGCCCCCGCTGTCCTGGATCGCCTGGACGCCACCCTGTCCCAGCTGGGTGAGGTGCGGGACTGCCTGGCCTCCGGAGACAAGGAGGCGCTCCGGGAGTGGCTGAAAGCCGCGGCGGAGAGCCGCGCCCGCGCTCTTGGTTTGTAAGGGACCGCCTGGTTTTTCCCCGGATGGATGTGCCCTGGCAGCAAGGTAAAAGGGCATCCTGTTATCAAATTGTTAACAATCCGGGATGGACGGAGGTCCGTTCCTTTTTATACTTGCCCCATGCGTTTATCCACCATGAATACCTCCCTCCATCATCTCAAGGGACGCAGGCTGCACCGCGCCGCCGCCATTGGTAGTCTCCTTGTCCTCGGCCAGTCCGCTTATGCCGAGACGAAACCCGCCGCCGCAGAAGAAGGCGTGCAGGAAATGCCGGAACGTGTGATGACCATCCGTTCCAAGTCCCTGCGGGCGGAGACGGTCAGTTCCGCCACCCTCACGAACATGAAGACGGAGGAGGTTCCGCAGACGGTGAACGTCATTACGCGGGACCTGATGGATTCCAAGGGTTCCGATTCCCTGGTGGAGGCCCTGCGCATGGATTCCTCCGTCAATACGGGGGGGGACATGCTGCTGTCCCGCACGGCGGACCAGTACACCATCCGCGGTTTTGCCGGCAGCGACGTGCAGATAGGCAATATGCCTCTTCCCCGCGGCATGGGGTACGGCATGGATACGTCCCTGATTGAAAATATTGAAATTGTCAAAGGCCCCATCGGGTCCATTTCCGGAGGGCAGACCAGTACGCTCGGGGCATACGGCGCCGGCGGTTCCATCAACCTGATCCTGAAGGAGCCTGATTTCGTGGAACGGACGGAATTGACGGCTTACGCCCGCCTGTCCCACCACGGGCAGAAGTACCGCGCAACGATTGACGACACCCGGTACAGGGGGGATGAAACGGAGGGATTTGCCCTGCGCACGGTGGTAGCCGCCGAGTATGAACGTCCGTTCTGGCTGAGCAACGGAGCCAACGGAGGCCAGAAGTACACGGTGTCCCCCATTTTCCGCTGGCAGCATGATTCCCGCACCAAGACGGTGCTGACGACCAGTTTCCAGTATCAGAATTCCCCGACGACCATGGGCATCCCCGTGCTGGGCGGCCACTTTGTGGGGCCATATGACGCCTGGTACGGCTCTCCGAGCGGACGGCTCAATTCCAAATCCCTGCTGGCGATGCTGGACTTTGAACGCAAGCTGGAAAGGGTCTGGACGATCCGCATTGGCGGCGGAATGGGGTACAGCGATGTGGACTATAATGTCTGGGGCATTTCTTCTTCCGCCGGACGGGGAATGAGCACGGAGGACTATTACAACCAGATGATCGCTTCCGGAAAGGCCAAATACGAAGCTGCCTGGAGCGACGAGTGGAACATCAACTGGAATTTCTATTCCAACGCGCTGGCGGAGTTCAAGACCGGGCAGGTGGAGCATGAAGCCCTGATGGGCGTTTCCTATACGGGGAGCAGCACCTATGGCGACGGTTCCAGCCTGGTGACGAACGCTACAGCGAACACGAACGGTTATTTCTCCCTGTACAATCCTCCGCCCTTTTTCCCGGCAGGGCGCGATTACTCCGGCGCCAACGCGACGGATACCGTGGTTCAGCGGGCGGGCCTTCTGCTGCAGGATGTTCTTAGTTACGGACAGTGGCGCTTCCTGGCCGGCGTGCGCGGGGACGCCCATTTCAGCCTGGACAATAATTACGCGTTTGCGTGGAGCCCCCGCTTCGGAATCACCCGCATGTTCGGCGAACGCGTAGCCCTGTTCGCCAATGCGGCCCGGACTTCCGCCCCCAATTTCGGGTATCTGGATGAAAACGGAAAGGAACTGACCGACGCCTGGCGTACGGACCAGATGGAATTCGGCTTCCGGGTCAGCCCGGTGGACAAGGTGTGGTTCTCCGCTTCCTGGTTTGACATTATCCAGAACAATACGCCCGTAGCCATAGACGGCTATACCAACCGGTATTATTCGGACGGCTCCAAGAGGGCGGAAGGCGTGGAACTTTCCCTGAACGGGGAAATCACCAAGAACTGGAGTTCCTACCTTTCCTACACCTACACGCGGACCAAGAACCGGACCTCCGGGGAAGTGTATCCAACCATCGCTCCGAATGCTCTGGCCCTCTGGCAGAAGTACCGCATTGACGGCGGCTTGATGAACGGCACCGTGCTGGGCCTGGGCTACCGTTGCAAGGATTCCTACTATGCCACGTTCCGCGGGGCAAAAATTGCGGACAATTACACCATCCCCTCCTACAGCGTGTTTGACTTCACGGTGGAAATACCCCTGCCGGAAAAATGGCTGAAGGACGCCACCCTGAGGCTGGCCGTATACAATATCTTTGACAAGAAGTACGTGCAGTCCACCCGCCACGCCGTGCAGTGCACGGTGGGAGAGCCCCGCACGTTTGAAGTAGGCCTGAAGACCACCTTTTAACCATTCCCTCCAGCCATGAGTTCCCCCGTCATTTCCGTCACCCGCCTCAAGCGCAGCTTTAAGTCCGGTTCCGAGGACATAGCCGTGCTGAAAGACATCAGCCTCACTGTGAACCAGGGAGAGTTCGTCGCCGTCATGGGCGCGAGCGGCTCCGGTAAAAGCACCCTGCTGAATGTGCTGGGCGGACTGCTGCCTCCGGATGCGGGCACGGTGACGGTGGATGGGCTGGATATCGGTTCCATGTCTGACGCCGCCCTGACGGTGTACAGGCGGGATCGCGTCGGTTTTATTTTCCAGATGTTTAATCTGGTGGGCACTCTGGACGTGGAGGAAAACATCCTGCTGCCCTCCCTGGCGGGAGGCAGAAAAGTGGCTCCCGCCGCTTTGGACGCCATTATTGAAAAGGTAGGACTGGCCCACCGGCGCCACGCCATGCCGGATACGCTCAGCGGCGGGGAACAGCAGCGCGTGGCGATTGCCCGCGCGCTGGTCTCCGGCCCGGCCCTGGTACTGGCGGATGAACCTACGGGGAACCTGGATTCCGAGAACACACGGCTCATGGGCGGCCTGTTCCGGGACCTGCACCGCACGCAGGGCTGCGCCTTCATTCTGGTGACGCATGCTCCGGACGTAGCCATGTGGGCTGACCGCGTGATCGTACTCAGGGACGGCCGCATCGTGGACGACAGGCCCACGGCGGAATTTGCCGGGCCTGCGGAACTGTCCTCCTTCTATGAACGCACGCTGAATGACGCCATATGACGCTGCTGCCCAAACTGATTTGGAGGGATATGGCCGCCAACCCCGGGCGGGTGGCGGTCAGCGTGTTTGCCATCCTCGTTTCCGTCAGCCTCATCGTCTGGATGATGGGGAGCTATGATACGCTGGTCAAGGAGTTCGATAACGACGCCGAGGCCTACATGGGCAGCTATGACCTTTGCCTGGTGCCGGAGGCCCCGCGCGGTCCGCTCCCTCCCGGGCAGTATCCGCGGTTCTCTGATCCGGAGCTGGCTTCCCGCCTGGCCGCCTCTCCCCTGGTGGAATCCGTAAACGCCGCGTGGCAGGTGCCCCGCCTGCAGATCGGCTGCGGGAATGAACGCGGCAGCTTTGACGAGCAGACGCGCGACCGCATGGGTATCCCCCCCCAGAGCCCCATCATGGTTGGGAACCATGCCGTGGAATGCCCGTATGATCTGAAGGAGGGCGTCTGGCCGGATATGGCTTCCTCCACGGACATGGTGGGGGTGCTGGGCAGCGGAAGCGCCAAATACTTCCGCGCTGGCGTGGGAACCGTCATGAACGTTCGCGTGGGAACGCATGTATATGATGTGAAAGTAGTGGGCATCGTCAAGCAGGCCAAGGCCACTCCCGGCGTCATCATGGGGCCGGGCGGCATGTCCGGGCCTGCTTTTTCCTCCCTGTTTGTGCCCGTCAAGGTGTGTGAAAAAATCACGGGCCAGCCTTTTGCCCCCAATTTGATTTACGTTCAGCTCAAGGAAGGGGTGGACAAAAAGGAATTTGCGGACAGCTTCCGGGAGGAGCTGAAACGCTCCTCCGCCGTGGTGGCGGATACGGATTCCGTTATCCAGCGGCTTTCCAGTGACCGTTCCGTGCGCTCCCAGAAGGACAGTGCGGAAATGGCCGTGTGGCTGGTTCTCTTTTCCTGCGTCTTCATCATCTTCACGACTCTGAGCATCGGCGTCAGCGAACGCACCCGCAGGCTGGCCCTGATGCGCGCTCTGGGCATGAGCCGCATGCAGATTGCCCTGCTGATTGTGGGGGAAGGCCTGTTCCTGTGCATTCCTGCCCTGCTGGGCGGCCTGGCCGCGGGATTCTGCCTGGTGTATCTTTTGGAGGAAGGGTCTTCTTCCATGCCCGCCCTGACCTGGACGACGGTGCTGGCTGCCGCGGCGTGTGCCGTGGGCGGCGCGCTGCTGGCCTCCGTCATTCCCGCGTGGCGCGCTTCCCGCCAGTCTCCGCTGGAGGCTGCCGTTCCCTCCTCCGGATTCATGGGGAAGGTCAGCCGCGTTCCCGTGTGGTCCGTGATCGCCGGGCTGGCGTGCGTGTGCCTTCAGCCTGCGGCCCTGCTTCTGCCCGGCCTGGAGGTGGAAACGCGCAAGTGGATCTTTTTCTGGCTGGGGTATCCCGGCCTGGTGGCCGGGGCGCTGTTCCTGGCTCCCGCCTTTGTGCGCGTGACGGAATGGGCCGGGGCCTGGCTCACCGGATTGCTGCTGCGTGTGCCGCATGCCTTCCTGAAGGTGCAGCTCAGCCGGAACCTCAGCCGTTCCGTGGGAACGGCGGTATCCATGTCCGTGGGGCTGTCCCTCTTTGTGGGGGTGCAGACGTGGGGGTATTCCATGCTGGTTCCCTTCTCTCCGGATGCTTCCACTCCCGGAACGCTGGTTTCTTTCCTTCATACGGAGTTCAAGCCTTCCGACGTTCCGGGGCTGATGGCGCGGCCCAGCTTGCGGAATTCGCGGATGTATCCCATTTACGTGGATGAGCCGGACATAGCCCCGGCGCAGATGAAGAGCCCCGGTTTTTCCGGGATGCGCAACCGTTCCATTGTGCTGGCGGGCATTCCCGTGGCGGAGATGGCACAGGGGAACGATCCCTTGTTCAGGCCCGTGTTTGTTTCCGGCAATCCGCAGGAAGCCTATGCCATGCTGAAATCCACCCGCTCTCTTTTGATTCCGGATACGTTTGCCCGGACGGTGGGGCTGAAGGCCGGGGATGATCTGATGCTGGTGAATCCGGCCCAGCAGGAGCGCCGTTCCGGAAATGTTCAGGCGTCCGGCGTTCCCGGCAGGGGAACGGGTCCCGGCATGAAGGGGGAACCCTGGAAGGTGGCGGGAGTGGTCTCCTTCCCCGGCTGGCACTGGCTGACCAAGACCAGCGGCATGCGCGTGCGCCGCGGCGGCTTTGTGGCTGCCCTTGCGATTACCGATGAGCGCTGGCTCAAGGAAGATTACGGGCACCAGGGGTTCCAGTTCATCTGGGGGGATACCGCCCCCGGCGTGAGCAACGTGGAGCTTCAGGATGACCTGGGAGAATATGCCCTGGAGAACGTGAGCCGGAAGGAGAACGGAACGGAAGGAGTGAAGCCGCTAGTGAAGGCGCTCACCCGGGAAAGCCTGGGGGGAAGCGTCACCAGCCGCGGGGACGACGTGATTTTTACCATGAGCAAGCTTCCCATCATCATGATGGTGATTGCCGTGCTGGCCGTACTCAATACCGTGCTGGCCTCCGTCCAGTCCCGCCGCCGGGAATTCGGCCTGATGCGGGCGGTAGGCGTGCCGGGCGGCATGGTGATGCGCATGCTGTGGGCGGAAACGCTGATGATTTCCCTGTGCGCCGTCGTCATGAGCGTTGCGCTGGGCGTGCTGGGTGCCTGGTGCTCCATCCAGATTCTGGAATACGGCTATCACTTCGGCATCGTCACTCCTCCCGTCACGATGCCCTGGGTCCATCTGGGTTATGCGGTGCTTCTGGTGCTGGCCCTTTCCTCCCTGGCGTGCCTCCTGCCTGCGTGGCGCATGAAGCGCGCGTCCGTGACGGACTTGCTTTCCGTCCGGGAGGGGTAGGGGGGCCTTCTGGATTATATTTGTCGGGAAAAGTATTGATTGCTGAAAATTAAGCAAATAGGATCAGCTGTATACTTTAGGATGAAATATTTTTACCATGACCGGAACGGAGAACTGCATGGTCCTGCGGAGCTGGATTTTCTGGCTTGTGAAGTGAAATGGGGCGGTCTGCCTGATCATTTGATGATCCGTCCAGTGGATGGTGAAGAATGGATTGCCCTGGCGGAGGTGGTGAAAAGGGAAACGGGAACCGGATTTTATCCGAACGTGATGTCTGTTCCGCCGGAAGAGGTAGCCGGTCTGTCGTTTTGGAAGCGTCTCCGGTATTATTACCGGCGCTCATGGAGAATGGCATTCGTCTTTTCCGGACGCGCTTCCCGGCGGGAATGCCTGTCCGTTTTCCTGTCCATGACACTGGCTGATTGCCTGGGGCTGGTGGTTGTCCAGATTCTGCTGGGGCTTGCTCTTCCTCTCCTGATGCCGGGAGTAGACGTATTTTCCTGCTTGTCTTTCATCTCCAAGCTCTTGGGGCTGTTGCTGGTGTTGCTGATCGTCCTTCAATCTTTTGCCTTGTGCTGGAGAAGGCTCCATGATTTGTCCCTGGCGGGCTGGTGGTCGTATGCTCTTCCTTTTGTCTTCCTGGCTGGCAGTTTGCCGGTGGAATGGTTCTTGGGGCATTTGTTCCGGTCTGATACTTGGGGCATGTCCGTGGAACATGCAGGAGGTGCTGGAGCAATGGCGGCAGGAGGAATGGCGGCGGCAATTTTCGTGTTGTCCGGAACCTGGGTTGTTGCGCTGCTGGGCCTGTTTCCCGGTACGAAGAAGGAAAATCAATACGGTCATCCCCCGGATGTATGACCGTTCCGTCTCCCGGACAGAGAAGAACCGGGGATTTTTCCCTTCGCCGGAAAGGGAGGATAATATCGACAAACCCCGTAATGCGTGTTTGACTGAAAGGGCTTTCCCGTGAACTTGTCTCCTTCCAGTCCTGGTCCTTTTTCTGAAAGGAAGTTCAGCTTGCCTGAATGGATGGCGGCAAGATGGAGGTGGTTGTTTTCTTGGTCCGGCCGCATTTCCAGCGCCTCATATTTATACGCGTGGCTGTTTTATGGCGTGTGCATGGGGACGCTGGTTTTTTCAGGATATTGGGCCGCAGTGGATGGGAGTATTCATCCGCGTTTTGTGGTAACGGCTGAACATGGAATAAACCTGGCGTGTTTGAGTGCGGCCATGCTTGTTCCATGCATGGGACTTGTTTTTCGCAGGCTCCGTGATCTTGATCTGGGCCTCCTCTGGGCGGTTCCCGTTTACGCGGCTTCCTTGGGATGTGCGGAGACAGGCTTTTATCATGTGTATGGATGGGCGCGGACTGCGGCGGGAGGGAATGCCTCCCTTTTAATTGGCGGCGCCATGTTTTTCTGCATGTTTCTGTTTTGTTCCCTGGCGCCGCTTGCGCTGGGATGTGTTCCCGGCAACAGCCGGTCCGGCATTTCCAGGCGAACCGTGGAAAGAACGGAAGGAAAGGAGTGATTGTGAAACGTTATTATTACCATACGCCGGATGGGGAATTGCATGGGCCGTCCGATTTTGATTTCCTGGTCAGGGAAGTCCGCTATGCCGGATTACCGCTGGGATTGATGGTCAGGGAGGAGCGTTCGGAAGACTGGATATGGATAGGAGACATTCCGGGAGCTCCGCCGGAATGGAAGTTGCTCAAGGAGCGGTATTCCGGAACCGGGGAATGGATGAAAGTCGGCAAGGTATGGAAATGCGGCAGAAGAAGTCGTTTTAAGTGGCTGTTTTCCTTGTTGTTGGTGCATGGCCGTTCTTCGCGTTGGGAGGCGGCGGCTGCCTATGGCGTGCTTCTGGCTCTTGCCCCTCCTTTCTGGATAGTATGTTTTTGTGGAGCTGCCGGTTTTTTTGAACCTCTTCCTTTTGGGATGCTTTTTGCTCTTCTGTCGGGGTTGTTGCTGTTGTTTTTCTTCTTGTTTTGCTTCATTGCTCTGGGCGTGAAACGCTTTCATGATGCCGGACTGCATGGAGGCTGGCTGGCGGCAGTCTGGTTGCCGTGGATAGCGGGCCTGGTTTGTCCTTTTAAGGGGGCGCTTTTGGCAATGTCCTTTTGCTGGAACCCCGTGTGGGGTATGTTCACGGGCATAGCTGCCTTGACGGCTCCCGTCCTGTTCAGTCTTTTGCTGCCGGAGCAGAAGCGCGAAAACATCTATGGAGAGCCTTCCTGGAATAGAAAATAAGTGCATGAAAAAGAAAATAGAAATCGCTTCCTGGCCGCGAAGGTCCCATTACGAGTATTTCCAGACGTTTGAATGTCCCATGTTTTCCATCACGTCTCCTGTGCGGGTGGATGCCTTGTACCGTTATGCTAAACAGGAGGGGATTTCCTTCTTCGCCCTGTGCCTGTTTGTGCTGTTGAAGGCGGTGAATAAAGTTCCCCAACTGCGGCAGAGGGTGGAGGAAGGGGAGGTTTGGGAGTATGAATCCGTGGACGCCCTGGTTCCGGTGCTGGCCGCGGATGGGGAATTCACCCAGATTTTAGTAGAGTACCGGGCGGAGCTTCCTGATTTTCTGGAGCATGCCGTTCCGCTCATTCAGGCGGCCAAGCAGGCTCCCGCCCGGGCGAATCCCTGCCATCGGACGGATATTGCCGTGTTCAGTTGCCTGCCGTGGATTCCGTTTACGCAGGTGGCCAGCGCCTACAGGGTGTTCCGGGGGCAGTACCTTCCCCTCATTCACTGGGGGAAGATGGAGGCGGACGTTTCCGGCAGGCTGATGATGCCCGTGGCCATTCAGGCGAACCATGTGCTGGTGGACGGGGTTCATGTTGGTAATTTTTATAAAAATATTGATTGTTTTTGTTGCAGGTTTTAGAATGGGGCGCATGGCTTCCCTGTTGCGCCCTTCAGGCGATTACCGGTCTCTGCTTTCCTACAGAAAGGCGGAACAAATATATGATCTGACTTATTATTTTTGTAAGGCGTACTTGTCTTTTCGTGACAGGACGGTTGATCAAATGGTTCAGGCCGCGCGTTCCGGAAAACAGAATATTGCGGAGGGAAAGGAGGCGGGGCTGGTTTCCATGGAAACGGAAATTAAGCTGATGAATGTAGCCAGAGCCAGTCTGGATGAATTACTGGCTGATTATGAAGATTTTTTGAGAGTGAGAGGCTTTCCTGTGTGGGAAAAGGATTCACGAGAGTCCCTTTTTGTCAGAAAGAAGGGTGCGGACAAATGTCTGGCCCGGGATTATTTTTTGGAACTGGCCCGGACAAGGCCGCCGGAGGTGGTGGCCAATATGGCTATTTGCCTGATTTTCCAGGCCAAGTATTTGTTAATGCGGCAGCTCAGGTTTTTGGAGGGGAAGTTTCTTAGAGAAGGGGGGATGAGGGAAAGAATGAGCCGGATGAGAAGGAATAGGGGTGATAGGGGTGATAGGGGTGATAGGGGTGATAGGGGTGATAGGGGTGATAGGGGTGATAGGGGTGATAGGGGTGATAGAGCAAATTCCCTATAATCCCTAAAGTTTCCTATGATCCCCATTAACCCTGTTGTTCTCCCAGGATTTCAATGATTTCCGGCCAGGCATCCCGGACAGTTTTGTACCCAGTGTTCCGGGGATAGCTCCACCAGCTCCGGCTCCCGGTCCGTGAGGCAGAGTTCCGCGTTTCCGAGGGTGTTTCTGGGGCGGAAACTGCATCCGCAGGGCTCCTGCATCATGTTGGGGGGCAGCCCCGGGATCGTGTACAGGGGGGAACCCTTCGCGTGAAGGCCGGGAATGGATTTCATCAGCGCCCGGGTGTAGGCGTGCCGGGGATGTTCCAGCAGTTCCCGCGCCGGGGCACTTTCCACAATGCGGCCCGCGTACATGACGTTGATACGGTCCGCATATTGGCGCACCACGCCGAGGTCATGCGTGATGAGGATGACGGAGGTGCCCATGTCCTGCTGAAGTTTCCGGATGAGGTCCAGCACCTGTTTCTGCACGGTGACGTCCAGGGCGGTGGTGGGCTCGTCCGCAATGAGGATTTCAGGCCGGGTGATGAGGGCCATGGCGATCATGACGCGCTGGCGCATGCCGCCGGAGAATTGATGAGGGTAGGCGTCCATGCGCTGTTCCGCATCCGGGATGCCCACCAGGGCAAGCTGTTCCAGTGCGCGGGTGCGCGCCTCCCTCCTGCCGATCCCCTCATGGATGATGAGGGGTTCCGCCACCTGGTCCCCGATGGTCAGGTAAGGATTCAGGGAGGTCATGGGATCCTGGAAGATCATGGAGATGCGCTTGCCGCGGATAGAGCGGAGCGTCTTTTCCGGGCAATGGAGCAGGTCTGTGCCGTCCAGCAGGGCGGAGCCGCTTTCAATGCGGCCCGGGGGCGTGGGGATGAGCCCCATCATGGAGTAGCAGGTGACGGATTTTCCGGACCCGGATTCACCCACGATGCCGAGCGTTTCCCCAGGAGCTACGTCAAAGGATACGTTTCTCACCGCCCGGACGATTCCCGCCCTGGTGTGGAAGGAGGCGCTGAGGTTCCTGACGGAGAGCATGGGGAGAAGGGAAGTGGTCAGTCATTACGCACGCGTGAGCGGGCGGAGAAGATGACCGGGATGCCGGGGGCCGGGTACGCTTCCCGGATTTTATTGCGCAGGTACTGGGAATAGCTGTCCGTGAGCAGGTTCTTGTCATTGACGAAGAGGACGTAGCGCGGGACGGGAATGGTGTTGTACTTGGGGTCTACCGCCGTGGTGACGTAGTAGATTTTCAGTCTGCGGGTGGAGCCGCTGGCTGTACCGGGAGGGTTCATCTGCTGGGCGAGCTGGATCAGGCGGTTGAGCTGGCCGGTGGTGGGCAGGTTGCGGGATTCCCGGCGGATGCGCGTGATGACCTTGAAGATGATTTCCACGCCTTCCGCCTTTTTGGCGGAGGTGGCGATGAAGGGCGCATAATTGATGAAGAAGAGTTCCCGGCGCACTTGTTCCTCCACTTCCGCCATGCGGTCCTTCCGGGGGGCGTTCGGGTGGAAGAGGTCAAATTTATTTACAACGATGATGCAGGGTTTCCCTTCCTCCGCAATGATGCCGGCGATGCGGCGGTCCTGCTGCGTGATGCCAGCCGCAATGTCAATGACCAGCAGGCAGATATCCGCCCGGCGGATGGCTTTTTCACTGCGCATGGCGGAGAAAACCTCCACGGAGGTGTCCCGGCGGGAGCGCGGACGCATGCCGGCGGTGTCAATCAGCACGTACGGCTGGCCGTCGTGCAGGTAGGGAACGTCAATGGCGTCACGGGTGGTGCCCGCTACCTCGGAGACGATGGTGCGCCTGTCCTGGAGGATGGCGTTTACCAGGGAGGATTTGCCGGCGTTGGGGCGTCCCACCACGGCCACCTTGATGGGTACCGTGGTTTCCTCCCCGTCTTCCGGTTCTTCCTCCATTTCCTCCTTAAGGGGGGCGCCTGCTTTTTCAAGGAAGTCATCCAGCCGGGAGGCCAGTTCTGAAAATCCCCTGCCGTGCGCGGCGGAGAGGAAGATGTGGTCATTGAAGCCCAGGCCGGAGAATTCACCCAGGTTCAGGTCCTGTTTTTCATGGTCCGCCTTGTTGAGAAGAAGGATGACCGGAACGTCCGATTTGCGGAGGTGGTCCGCGATGCTCTGGTCAATGGGGGTGAGGTGGTCCCGGCAGTCCAGGACAAAAAGGATGAGGTCCGCCGTTTTCATGGCTATGTCCGCTTCCGCGGCCACCTGGTCCGCAAAGCCGTCGCTCAGGCGCGCGCCGATGCCGCCGGTATCCATGAGTTTGCAGGCGCGGTCCGTGATTTTACAGGGGGCGGATATCCGGTCGCGGGTGACGCCGGGTTCATCATGCACGATGGCGATACGCCTGCCGGCCATTCTGTTGAAGATGGCGGATTTCCCGACATTGGGCCTGCCTACGATGGCGATGGTGGGGACGTGCTGCATGGGCGCCATGTTACCCGAACGGCCCGGCGTGTGAAAGATAATTCCGCGCCAACGGAGGGCGCTTGCGCCGGGGGCTTATCCCTTGTGCCTGGCCCTATTGTGAAGGTAGAGGGCCGCGGCTGCCGTGATGACGTTGGGTAGCCACAGGAGGATATAGGGCAGCATGGTGCCGCTTTTGCGGGACAGGTCCGCGAAGATCAGGGCCACAAAGTAGAGGGAGGCGATCAGGATGCCTAGGGCGAAGCCCGTGGAGGTGTCTTTCCTGCGCGTGTTGATGGCGAGGGGCACGCCGATGAGGGCGAAGACGAAACATGCCAGGGAGAAGGAGGCGCGCCGGGGCAGTTCCGTGGCAAATTCCCTGGCCTGTTTTTCATCCAGGTAGCCGGGCGTATTGAGGGCTTCCCGTATTTCCTGGTTGGTGAAGCGGTTGGCCTTGATGCGGCGGGAGCGGGACTTGTCCAGGTTGATGCTCAGGGGCATTTCATCCATGGTCACGCTTTGGGAAATGGAGTCCTTTTCCTGCGTGGTGATGAGGGGATTGATGAGGTGCAGGTAGAGGGTTTTGTTCTCCGGGGAGAAGTCCGTGGTGACGCGTTCCGCGTGCATGGCTACGGCGGAGGATTTGCCGTCCGCCTTCTGGTAAATGTGCATGCCGTGGATGACGTCATCCACACGCTTGTCAATGTAGATTTCCAGATTGTCAAATTTGGTGATGGCCTGTCCTTCCCGGAGAAGCCCCTTGGGGTTGATGGAGGCTGCCTTGATGAGCAGCTCGGAAATGGCCTGCTTGGCGCGCGGAGCTATATCGATGTTGATCCAGTAGCAGAGGCCGGAAAGGGCGATGCCGATGGCGATGGCGGGGGCGCTCAAACGCCACAGGCTCATGCCGGACATGCGCATGGAGGTGAGTTCATTGTCCGAGGCCAGGCGACCGTACACCAGCAGCACCGCTGTCAGGAATCCCCACGGGATGGAGAACATCAGCGAGAAGGGAATCACCTGGAAAATGAATTCCATGACGATGCTGAAGGGAGCGCCGCTTTCCACCAGCAGGGGGCGCAGTTCCTTGAACAGGTTGCCCAGAAGCAGGAGGGCGCTCAGGGACATCACCCCCAGGGCTGTAACACCCAGCAGCTGGCGGGCAATGTATCTGTCAAGGATCTTCATGCAGTAAAACCGTGCAGGTTATTTTGCCCGAAGGCCGGGGACAAGTCAACCATGTGCACGGAACAATCCGCATCTGCTGCCGGTGCGGGAGGGCGCGGCATTTTGGTCAGCTTTCTTTTTGATCCAGGCTGGCGAGCAGTTTTTCCCGCTGCGGGGGCAGTTTGCCGAAGTGGGATTTCAGGATGACGTGGGCCGGAATGCCGGGATGGGCGATGCCGTGGAGCCGGGCGAGCTCCTGTTCAAAGTGCAGGATGGCGCGGGGAGAGGGGTCCGTGTTTTCCAGGTAGGCATAAGCCCGTTGCAGGAGGTCGTAAAATTCCGGAATGGGCGTGTCCGGTTCCAGCATTTGAAGGAACAGGCGCGCAAAGTAGCCGGCGGCGGCAAGCCGGGGGTAGCTCTCCCGGAGGGAGAGCCGGGGGGATACCAGGTCCACGGAGGCGAGGGAATGCAGATCCCCGGTTTTTGCCTGCGTCCACTGCATGCGGCACTGGTAAAAGAGGTCCACGCGTCCGGCAAAAGGGCTGTTTGGCTTTCTGGCGCTTTTGGCCGCCGTACGGATGATGCCTTCCTCCGTGCACCAGACGACGATCAGGCCGTTTTCCCCCAGGGGATAGAGCTTCAGAACCGTCGCTTCCGCATTCATCAATGGTTTTTTTCCAGCCCTGTTTTTTCCGGCTGCCCGGTCGGGACGGTCTGGCCGTAGGGGGAGGGCAGGATGCCCGCTTCCGTCATGGCGTCCGTAAAGGCCTGCATGGAGCTGGTGCCCCCATGAATGCGGATGGCGGAAAGGAGCTGTTCCTGGGCACCGTCCGTGTCCCCGCCCAGGAATTTGATGATGGCCTGGGTGCAGTAGTAGTATGGGGTGTCGTCCATCGGGCCGTACAGGGATTCCAGTTCCTTGGCTACGGCCTGGTCGTCCAGCTTGCGGGCGCAGATGTAGCGCTTGAATTGCAGCAGGGAGGTCATGCCGGGGTTGTCCTTGAAGGCGGGGAGAAGTTCCGTGAATGCTTTCATCGCCCTGGCATAGTCATGGCTGACGTAGCGGGCTTCCGCCAGATTGAACCGGATGGTGAGGTTGGAGGGGTCCAGTTTCAGGGCCTTTTCAAAGTTTTCCAGGGCCTTTTCAACGTTGCGGATTTCAATGTAGCATGCGCCGCGGAGGTTGTATAAGCCCGGGTTTCCAGCGTAAATTTTTTCCAGTTCCGTCAGGGAGAAGAGGCATTCCATGGTCCTTTTCTGGGCAAAGAGCTGTTCCGCCCGGCGGAATTGGTCAATGTAGCTTTTTCTGGATGCCTCCGGCAGGCTGTTGAATTCCTGTATCCACGCGGGGGCCGGAGTTGCCGGGGCAGGCTGCTGCGCGGAGGCGGGGAGAAGGGCGAGCACCAGGGCTGCCAGTAGGAAAGTATGCGCTCTCATGGATGGATCAGGAGTTCAGGTGGGGAATGATTTTTTGTAACGCGGCTTCCGCCGTGAGTCCATATTTTTTTCTGAGAATGGGTTCCGAGCCGTGTTCGATGAACTGGTCCGGCCACGCGATGGCTTCTACGGGCGTGACGATGCCTCCGGCTTCCAGGGATTCCAGCACGGCGGAGTTGAACCCGCCGCTGATGGAGTGGTCTTCAAAGGTGCAGACCACCCTGCTGCCGGCTGCGTGCCGGTGGATGCATTCGTCATCCAGGGGTTTGATGAAGCGGGCATTGATGAGGGTGACGGTGTAGCCCTGCGCTTCCAGCAGGTTGGCCGTTTCCCGGGCGATGCCGATCATGGTGCCCAGGGAGATGAGGGTGACGTCCTTTCCGGCCTGGAGTACTTCCGCCTTGCCGATGGGGAGGATTTCCACCGTGGCGGGGAGGGGGACTCCGGAGCCGCAGCCCCGGGGATAGCGGATGACGGTGGGACCGTTCTGGTAATGGTTCATGGTCCGGAGCATGTGGACGAATTCCGCTTCATCCTTGGGCTGCATGAAGACGATGTTCGGAATGCTGCGGATCATGGCGATGTCAAACAGGCCGTGGTGCGTGGGTCCGTCGTCCGGGGAGAGTCCGGCGCGGTCCATGCAGAAGCGCACGGGCAGTTTTTGCAGGGCGGCGTCATGCTGGATCATGTCAATGCAGCGCTGCATGAAGGTGGAGTAAATGGCGATGTAGGGTTTCATGCCTTCCGCCGCCAGCCCGCAGGCGAAGAGGGCGCCGTGTTCTTCCGCAATGCCCACGTCAAAGTAGCGCTTGGGGAAAGCCTCCTTGAACAGGTCCAGCTTGGTGCCGCTGGCCATGGCGGCCGTGATGGCCGTGATGGAGTCATCCTCCCGCGCCATGTCCACCAGCGTGGAGCCGAAGATGTGGGAGAAGGTGGGAGTGGCGGTTGCCTGCGTTTCCCCGTCCCGCACGCAGTAGGAGCCCAGGCCGTGGAATTTGGTGGGGTTGTCCAGCGCGGGCTGGTAGCCCTTTCCTTTCTGGGTGACCACGTGCAGGATGACGGGTTCGTTGAGGTCCTTGATATAGGAAAGGGTACGGATGAGGGTAGGGATGTCGTGCCCGTCCAGGGGGCCGAAGTAGCGCAGGCCGAATTTATTGAAGAGCAGGGACGGGAAGATGAGGTTCTTGGTGGTGCCTTCCAGCTTGAAGGCGAAGTCCCTGGCCTGCGTGCCGCCCAGCTTTTCAATGAAGGAGGCCGTCTTGTCCCGCAGCCAGGAGAAGGTTTCCGAGGTTTGGAGGGAGTTGAAGTATTTTGCCAGGGCACCCACGTTTTTATCAATGGCCCATTCATTGTCGTTCAGAATGGCGATGTAGCGCTTGGTCGTCTGGCTGATGTTGTTCAGAGCCTCCAGGGTGGTGCCGCAGGTGAACGCCGCATCCCCGGCCACGGTGACCACATGGTAGTCCTCCCCCTTCAGGTCTCTGGCCGCGCACATGCCCAGAGCGGCGGAGAGCGCGGTGCCCGCGTGGCCCGCTCCATAGGCGTCATGGGGGGATTCCGACATTTTGGCGAAGCCGGATAGCCCCTCGTGCTGGCGGATGGTGTGGATCAGCGGGGCGCGCCCCGTGAGCATTTTATGGACGTAGGCCTGGTGGGAGACGTCAAAAATGATTTTATCCCGCGGCGTTTCAAAAACGCGGTGAAGGGCAATGGTCAGCTCCACCACGCCCAGGTTAGGGCCCAGGTGGCCTCCCGTGACGGAAAGGGAGTGGATGAGGGTGTTCCGGATTTCTTCCGCAAGGCGGGGGAGTTCCGCCTCGGGAATTTGCATCAGGTCCGCATGGCTGCGGATGCCCTTCAGCAGTTCCGGGAGTTCAGGTGAGGGAGAATTCATTGCTGTCTGGTTCATCAGTATCCGTTCCGTCCTGGGCGGTTTCCGGGTTGCTGAGGGTTTGGATGCGCAGCTCCGCGTCATGAAGAATGCCGCGGCAGTGGTGGATGAGCTTGTTGCCTTCTTCCACCAGGGCTATCATGTCTTCCAGCTCGGTGACGGGGGCTTCCGTCAGGCGGATGATTTCTTCCAGGCGTGCTACGGATTCTTCAAATCCGGGAGCGTTTTTCCGTTGTTTGGCCATATGGGTGGGTTATTGCTGAGGGGTGGGACCCGCTTCCTGAAGGTCTTTGTAAAGAATCATGTCCGCGCCCTGGAGGAATTGGCGGGAATCCGGGGTGCCGAAGCGTTTTGCCAGGGGGAAGAGCGCGCGGCTGTGATCAAAGAGGTATACGGGGTTTCTGTCCTTCGTCTGGACCAGCGTCATGCCTTCCAGAACCAGGGGGGCGAATTCTCCATAGGCGGAGGCTACGGTGCGGATATCCTTGTCCAGCGTGGAGGACGGGGTCACCAGGATGCTTCCCACCTTGCCGCCGTGGAATTTCAGGATGCGTTCCAGCACCATGAATTGATCCACCATTTTGGGGAACCCGATAGCTTTCCTGTCTGCATACCAGCCGACGGCCGCGGGCTGGTCCGTGAGGATGAAATCCTTTTCAGAGGTCTGGGTGCGGAGGTCCACGTTGAGCCCGGGAGGGTAGTAGGGCGGCCATGCCGGAATGCCGCGGCTGCTCGTCAGGATGCCCATCCTCACTATTTGGGGAAGGCTGAGCAGAAGCGGCAGGGAGGTAAGGAGCAGGGCAGCCAGCAGGACACAGCCGCGGATGACGGGAGCCGCCTCCTTGTTGGAGTGCCTGGCGATCAGGTTGAGGACAAAGGCGGTTCCGTAAGCTGTAAAGAAGGGGGCAAAAAGGATTTGAATCTGTCCCAGAGAGATGCCCGATTTATTGGTAGTGTAAAGGGCCATGCCGATGATGGACGGAACCCACAGGGCGAAGACGCCCCATTTGGCCTGGTTGACTCCCGGCCTTCTGAATTGATGAAGAAGGGCCAGCAGGAATACCATGGCGAGGGGAAGGTTCCCTAGGTTTTCATAGAGCAGGTCGCCCTGCAGCATAATGTTGTTGATGATGGCGGTGACGGCTTTCTGGGCGGCGATGGGGATGTCTCCGGAGACCAGGGAGTTCATCGCGATTTCTTCATTGCCGACCAGTCCCGTGAAGATGGTGTAGTAAGCCGTTCCAAACAGGCTCCCGCTCAGGGAGCGGTTGATGTAAAGGGGATAGGCCAGCAGGAGGAGCAGGATCACGAAGCCCGGAATGCAGTACAGGCCGTGCGGCCTGAAGCGTATGCCCACAAAGATCAGGAACCCGGCCATGGGCCAGAGGCCGATCCAGCCGGCCAGGCAGACGCATGCGAAACAGAGGGAGCTGTAAATGACCGGCATCAGGAATTTGCGGTTTTCCTCCTGGTTTTGCAGGGCGCAGTACAGGAAATGGACGCCCCATGCAAAGAAGAAGAGCATCATCATTTGCGGAAGGCCGCTGGTGGCGTATTGCAGGAAAAGGTTGCTGAGAATCATCGTCAGGCAGGTGAAGCTGGCGATGGTGACGTCAAACATTTTATGCAGGATGTAATAACAGCTGAGAACGGACAGGATGAAGAACATGCAGGAGATGCCGGCCACAATGCGGTCCGGCAGGTAAATCATGGAACTGCCCGTCATTTTCCACAGGTCGAACTTGTGGACGCCCGCCACTTTGAATACTGCGGCTTCCACCAGGATGTTCAGGGGGGCGCTGCGCGTGTCCCGGAGGGCGTAGGGGTTGAATTTTTCCGTGTTGATGAGGGATTGCCCCTGTCCGGCCAGGATGGCTGCCTGCTCGTTGATCTGGGCGTCTGAAAGAAAAGGATTGAGGCCGGAGCGGGTGCTGCCGGATACCATCTGGATGGGCCTCAGCCAGTTGGTGGACATTCCCTGCCCCCTGGCTACGTTCCGGGCAATCTGGGCCTGGTCCATGGCGGCGCTGGAGGTGAGTCCGTTGAAGTTGAAGAAATACTGCACCCCTGTGATTGCCAGCAGCAGGATGAGAATGATGATAAACGGAGTGCGGGATGCCGTGGTAGGCGCGTTCATGAAGGTTGGGTATCTTGTAATTTGCGTTGAAGAGTGCGGCGGCTGATTCCCAGCAGGTGGGCCGCCGCCGTTCTGTTGCCGTTCGATTGGGCCAGTGCTTGCTGGATGGCATTCCGCTCAAGCAAGGATAAATTCAAAACCCCTGCCGGGACAAGCCCATTCTGTGTGCTGGCTTCATTGTCCGGTACGGGTTCCCGCACCGTCCTGTCAGGCGCCTCCGTCCGCTGCGGCGCGTGCAGGTGGCGGGGAAGGTGCGTGAGTTCTATTTTTCCGGAGTTGCTCATGACCACGCCGTGCTCCATGGCGGTGCGGAGCTCCCGCACGTTTCCGGGCCAGGGGTAGTTCCGCACGGCTTCCATGGCGTCATGGGAAAGGGGTTTGAATTCCCGGTTGTTTTCCCTGGCGAATTCTTTCAAAAAGGCAGTGGCGAGCAGGAGCACATCCTCCTGGCGGTCCCGGAGGGGGGGCATCTGGATATGGACCACATTGAGGCGGAAGTAGAGGTCTTCCCGGAATTTGCCTTCCTGAACGAGTTTTTTCAGTGATTTGTTGGTGGCGGCGATGATGCGGACATTGACCGGGATGGGGGTGTTGGAGCCTACGCGTTCAATGGTCCGTTCAGACAGGACCCTCAGCAGGCGTACCTGTGTTCCGGCGTCTATCTCTCCTATTTCATCTAGGAAGATGGTGCCCCCGTCCGCCTGTTCAAAGCGGCCGATGCGGCGCTGTCCCGCTCCGGTGAAGGAGCCTTTTTCATGGCCGAATAGTTCGCTTTCCAGCAACTGGGGGGACAGGGCCGCGCAGTTGACGGCCACGAATTTGTTTTCCGGCCTGCCGGAAAGGGAGTGGATGGCCTGGGCCACCAGCTCCTTCCCCGTGCCGCTCTCCCCTTCAATCAGGACAGTTGTCCTGCTGGGAGCTACCTGGCGGATGACGGAAAAGACATGCTCCATGGCGGTGGACCTGCCCAGCAGTTTTTGAAGGCCGGAATCCGCCTGGATGCGGGTGGTGAGCTCCTGGTTGGCCGTTTCCAGGTTCCGGGTATGGAGCGCCCGCTTGAGCACCAGCTCCACGGCGTCCAGGTTCAGGGGCTTGGTGACGAAGTCATATGCACCCTGCTTCATGGCAGCCACGGCGGCGTCCACGGACCCGTAAGCGGTCATCATGATGCTTTTGGGAGGCTGGGGCAGGGAGGCTCCGGCTTTCAGCACGTCCATGCCGCTTTCACCGCCCAGGCGCAGGTCCGTCAGGACCAGGTCTGGGGATTCCTCCTTCAGGAGGGTGACGGCCTGGGAGAGATTGGCGGCGGTGTACACTTCATAGTCATCCTGAAAGCCCATGCGCAGGGCGTCCCGCGTGGGTTTCTCATCATCTACGATCAGCAGGACGGGCATTTTCATGACGGGACGGAGGAGGGAAGAAGCCTGATGGTGCGCTCCACGCGCGGCAGAAAGACCGTGATGGTGGTTCCCTGGCCCGGCTGGCTGGCCAGGGTGATGGAGCCGCCGTGCTCCTTTACGATGCGGCGCACGATGAGCAGGCCCAGGCCGGAGCCGGTGGACTTGGTCGTCAGGAAAGGTTCGTAAATGCTGCCCATGACTTCCGGGGAAATGCCGCAGCCGGTGTCCGCCACGGTGACGAAGACGCTGTCATCCGTGTAACCGCTTTTCACCAGGATGGTGCCTCCCTCCGGGGGGATGGACTGGTAGGCATTCTTGATCAGGTTGTAAAAGACCTGCCGGACCTGGACGGGATCCAGGCTGAGCAGGGGAAGGCTGGGCTGGAGGTCCGTGTTAATCTGGATGCCGCGCTGGAGGATTTCCGGTTCCAGCAGTTTCAGGACGTCCATGATGATGGCGTCAATATTGTGAGGCTCCCGGATGGGCTTGGTGGGGCGGATGGCCTGGAGGAACTGTTTCAGGATCACGTCCAGCCGGGAGGTTTCACTCTCCGCCGTTTTCAGCAGTTCTTCCATCTCCGTCCTGTATTCCGGGGGCAGTTTCTTTGCCTTCCGGGCCAGGAGCTGGAGATGAAGGCCGATGGAGTTGAGGGGATTGCCTATTTCATGGGCTACTCCCGCCGCCAGCAGTGTCAAGGCGTTCAGGCGTTCCGCCTCAATGTTTTCCGCGTTCTTCTTTTGCCGTGGCGTTTCATCCCGTATTAAAATCAGGTGGCCCTGGTTCCTGCTGCCGATGGGGGAAATGAAGATGTTCAGGAATTTGTGTTCCGGGTAGAATATTTCCACGTCGCGGGAAACGGCGGTTTGGCTTTGCTGGATGGTGTCCCACGTGCAGTCCCTGCCCAGGAAGATGCAGAAATCTTCCGGCGTGACCTGGCCCGGCTCCTTGTCGAGAAGCTTGAGAGCCGCCTGGTTGACAAAAAGTATCTTGCCCTGGCTGTCCAGCAGGATCAGGCCTTCCTGGATGGCCTCAAACACCTGCTGGAAAAAGCCCTGCTGTTCCGCCAGCTTTACAAAGAAGCGCTGGAGGTCCTCCTCCTTGATGTGGTCAATGCGGCCGATCAGCTTGTCGATGGTGTCTTTTTTCATGGCGGCGGTTCCGTTTCCGTCCGGGCTTGCCCCTATATATAAAGAGAGGAATGTCACAAATCAAGCTGATGTGACATATTGTCACGCATTTGCGGCTGGACATGGTTCCGGGGAAGGGGGCAGGATGGAGGCATGCCTGAAGAACTTACCCGCATCCCTTTTGTCAGAACGCGCCAGGTGGCCTTTCATGATACGGACGCCTCCGGCGTGGCCCACTTCACGCGGCTGCTGTGCCTGGTGGAGGAAGTGGAGCATGAGTACCTGCGTTCACGGGGGCTGGAGGTTCTTTCTCCGGATTGCGGCTGGCCCCGCGTGCATGTGGATGTGGATTACGCCAGTTCCGCAGGACTGGGGGACTGGCTGAGCATAGAATTGACCCTGGGAACGGTAGGAACCAGTTCCCTGGAATGGAAGTTTGCGGTGTTCCATTCCGAGCATCCGGTCATGAAGGGAAGGTATGTGGTTGTGCGCGTGGGGAAGGGAGGCAAACCTCAGGCTATTTCAGACTCGGAGAAGGAATGCCTGATTTCAGGCTTTTCAAAAGGGGGGGATGCCTGTAAATAAGGCGCATGTCTTCTAAAAAGCCTGTCGTTCTTGTGATTCGCGACGGCTGGGGCCGCAATCCGTTGGGCCCTGATGTCGCGAAAGAGTACGGTGACGCCACTGTTCTGGCTGATACACCCTTTACTGATTACCTGCTTGCCAACTACCCCCACAGCCTGCTGGGCGCCTCCGGGGAAGATGTGGGCCTGCCGGACGGCCAGATGGGCAATTCCGAAGTGGGTCACCTGAATCTGGGCGCGGGCCGCGTGGTTTTCCAGGATCTCTGCCGGGTGGACAACGCCATCAAGAATGGCTCCATGGGTGAAAACGCCGTGCTGAAGACAGCCTTTTCCCAGGCTGCTTCCTCCCGCCTGCACCTGCTGGGCCTGGTGAGCGACGGCGGCGTACACAGCCATATCAACCACTTGGTAGGCATTGTCAAATACGCGTATGAAGCTGGCGTGCGCGACATCTGCATCCATGCCATCACGGACGGCCGTGACTGCTCCCCCACCAGCGGAGCCGGATTCATGCGTGAACTGGAAGAAGCTATCAAGCCTTATGGCGCGAAAATCATCACGGTCATCGGCCGTTTTTACGCGATGGACCGCGATAAGCGCTGGGACCGCAACAAGCTGGCGTGGGACGCCATCGTGCTGGGGCGCGGTGAGCAGTGCTCCTGTTCTCCTGCCGAGTATGTGGAACAGTGCTATGCCAAGGGAGAGACGGACGAGTTCCTGAAGCCCGGCATTTTTGCCTGCGCCGACGAGCAGCGCGTGCGTGACAACGACGTGGTGTTCTTTTTCAATTTCCGTGCGGACCGCGCCCGCCAGATGAGCGACGCGTTCCTGTACCCGGAGTTTGACGGCTTTGACCGTGAAGTGACGCCCAGGGTGCACTACGTAACGCTGACGGAATATGACGCCAAGTATCCCTCCCCCATTGTTTTTGAACAGGAACAGCTGGACAACATCTTCGGCCAGATCGTGGCGGAAGCTGGAAAAACCCAGCTCCGCATCGCGGAAACGGAAAAGTATGCCCACGTGACCTTCTTCTTTAATGGAGGAGTGGAAACGCAGTTTCCCGGTGAAGACCGTATCATGGTTCCCTCCCCCCGTGAAGTGGCCACCTACGATCTGAAGCCCCAGATGAGCGCGGAGGAAGTGGCTGACAAGTTTGTGGACGCCGTGGACAAGTATGATGTGGTGATCATGAACTTTGCCAATGGGGACATGGTGGGCCATACCGGCTATGTGGAAGCTGGCATCGCCGCCTGCGAAGCGGTGGACAGCGCCCTGGAAAAGTGCGTGAAGAAGGTTTTGGAACTGGGCGGCAAGCTGCTCATTACCGCTGACCATGGCAATGCCGAACACATGCGCAATAAGGACGGCTCCCCGAATACGGCCCACACCACCAACCTGGTGGACCTGATTTACGTGGGTGCGGACAAGGATGAGGTGAATCTCTCCAACGGCATTCTTGCGGACGTAGCTCCCACTCTGCTGAATCTGATGGGGCTGAAACAGCCTGCGGAAATGTCCGGACATCCCCTGGTGACGCCGAAGAAATAACGGCACCCGTAGTTTTATTTAATGGAATCCGTTTCCGGCAAGCATGGCCGGGAACGGATTTTTTGTGCCCGCCTGTGTTCGGAAAAGCGTGCGGATAAGCAATCCGTTTTTGCCGGTTATGAATGGAAAAGGAGAACATCCTTCTCCTGTCCGGCAAGCCGGAAGGAGTGTGGCAGGTTCCTGAGACAGCGGAAAAAACTGAGCGCCAGGGAAGAAATATAAAAAGGAGACGTCTGTGAGACGTATAATCATGAAGGGGAACAGAAGCCTGCGGCGCCTCCTGAATATTCTCTCTTTCTTTGGAAAGGGAGGGCTTATTTGTACAAGCCTTTTTCCCTCAGGATCGGAACTTGACCCCGGATTGCTTATCCGTTAGCTTCCTGACATGCTGCCTGTCAGGAATTATGGGTTGGACCTGCTGAGAATCTTGCTGTGCCTGACGGTGGTCATCTTTCATTACAGAGGGTGCAAGGATTGCGGAGGTAGCGTGGCCGTGGACGGCTTTTTTGTCCTGAGCGGTTTTTTAGCCGTTCGTTCCTCCGGAGCGGAGGGTGGGGGAATAGGAAATTATTACCGGAAAAAGGCATGGCGTTTGCTGCCTGTGATGATCGTGGCATGGGCCATTGGCAATGCCATTCTCTTTTTTGAAGGCCGTCCGGTTCCCGCATGGCCCGGAATCAAGCTGCTGGTGATTGCTCCCACGCTTGCGCTGGCGCAGATGATGGAGAATGCTTCCGTCTGGTTCATCGGCTGCATTGTGGCATTTCTGGCTCTGTTCCCATGGCTGCGCCGTTGTTACGGGAAAAAGCTGTTTATGTGGGTACTGGCGGCAAGCGTTCTTTTTGCCTTGGTGCGGAGCGGAATGCGGCCTTTTGCCGTGAATGAGTCAGGCGGCCTGTATTACCAGGTGACGTTCCGCCTGTGGCAGTTCCTGCTGGGGATGTGGTGTGCGTCCTGGAACATGGAACGGTGGAAGATTTCATGGCGGTGGTTTTGGATTGGAGCGGGCGCGTCATGGCTGCTGGCATCTTCCATGATCAGGTGGAGGGGCATCGGGGCTCTGAACTATTCCTTTCCGGGATATGTGGTGTCTTCCGGAATTTTTGCCCTGTGCATTGCCTCTCTGTGGAGCGTGCGCCTGCCTTCCCTGTCCAGGCCCGTGCTGAAATGGGTGGGGATCGGAGCCGGGATGACATATGCCCTTTTCCTTTTCCATATTCCGGTGAAACTGGGAATGGACGTAATGTTCCGCATGATGAGGGAAGTCTGGAAGGTGGACTTCCGGGAGGAAGAGTTTCCGGTTTTATTCTGGGGAATTGCCTTGTGCATTTCATCCGTCCTGGCTTATTTCATCTACCAGTATGTGGAAGTCCGCTGGGTGGGAAGGAAGCTGAAAAAAGAATCGGAAGCCCGTCATGATGTTCCGGAAAGAGCAGGGGAAAATGAGACGGAAGAAATATTTAGGAAAAGATGAATAAAAGACTTGTCATGGTGTAAAATCACGTTATATTGGCCGTCCCCAAACGCGCCGAAAGGTGCAAGAAATACGTTTTCTATCGGGTTTGCCTCCGGAAAAAAGGCGCGCTTCCTGCTTATTGAAAGGGATGTTCGCCTTGAATATCGGATCAAACCGACGAACCACAACCAAAGCAGGAAAACATGCCGACCATTAATCAGCTCGTCCGCAAGGGACGTATTACTCCGGAAGAGAAGTCCAAGTCACGCGCTCTTCATAGCTGCCCGCAACGCCGCGGTGTTTGTCTCCAGGTAATGACCCGTACGCCCAAGAAGCCGAACTCGGCTCTTCGTAAAGTGGCTAAAGTCCGTCTTACCAATGGTGAAGAAGTGATCGCCTACATTGGCGGTGAAGGTCACAACCTCCAGGAACACTCCATCGTGCTTGTGCGCGGCGGTCGTGTGAAGGACTTGCCGGGTGTTCGCTACCATATCGTCCGCGGCGCTCTTGACTGCCTCGGTGTTGACAAGCGCCGCCAGGGCCGTTCCAAGTACGGCGCCAAGCGTCCCAAGGCTTCTGCCAAGTAAATTTAACATCTTACCTAATAATATATTATGGCCCGCCGTAAACGCGTCTATAGAAAAATTGAACGTCGTGACCCCCGTTACGACAGCGCTCTTGTTGGCAAACTGATCAGCAAGGTTATGCTGGATGGTAAGCGCTCCCTTGCGGAACGCATCGTCTATGCCGCCATCGACATGGCTAATGAAGGCACGGACAGCATTGATCCCCTGGAAGTGATCACCCGCGCCATTGAGAACGCCAAGCCCCGTGTGGAAGTGAAGAGCCGCCGCGTTGGTGGCGCTACCTACCAGGTGCCTCTTGAAGTGGACCCGGCCCGTTCCGAATCCCTGGCCATGCGCTGGATCGTGAACTACGCCCGCAACCGCAAGGGCGTGCCGATGCACAAGGCTCTTGCCAACGAAATCAAGGAAGCCGCCAACAACCAGGGTTCCTCCGTCCGCAAGCGCGACGACGTTCACAAGATGGCTCAGGCCAACCGCGCCTTTGCCCACTTCCGCTGGTAATCCCTTCCGCGAGCGTCAGCCGAACCACTCACTTTCGATCATTACAGATACTTTCCAGACACTATGTCCGATCACGTAAACAATCCCAATCGCAAGGCTCCCCTTGAGCGCTACCGCAACATCGGTATCTCCGCTCACATTGACGCCGGCAAAACCACTTTGTCCGAGCGTATTCTTTTCTACACCGGCATGATCCACAAGATCGGTGAAACCCACGAAGGTTCCGCCACCACGGACTGGATGGAGCAGGAACGCGAACGCGGTATCACCATCACCTCTGCCGCCGTTACCACCAACTGGAAGCAGCTTCAGAATGAAGGTATCAGCAAAGTGTTCGAAGGCGAAAACTTCCAGCTGAACATTATTGACACCCCCGGGCACGTTGACTTCACCGCTGAAGTGGAACGTTCCCTCCGTGTGCTTGACGGCGCCATCGTGGTATTCTGCGGTGTGGCCGGCGTACAGCCCCAGACGGAAACCGTGTGGCGCCAGGCCACCAAGTACAGCGTTCCCCGCATGTGCTTTGTGAACAAGATGGACCGCACCGGCGCCAACTTCAACAACGTTCTGGACGACATCCACAACAAGCTGGGTGCAAACGCCGCCGCCATCCTGATCCCCATCGGTTCTGAAGACCAGCTTCGCGGCCAGATTGACGTGGTGAACCAGAAGGCTGTCATCTATGCCGATAACGACCGTCTGGGCTCCACCTACACGATTGAAGAAATCCCCGCCGAACTTAAGGACGAAGCTGAACTGGCCTACCATGACCTGGTGAGCCGCGTGGCTGACGTGGACGATGAACTGGCTGAAAAGGTTCTCATGGAAGAACCCTTCACCGCCAAGGAACTCAAGCAGGCTATCCGCCGCGCCACCATCGCCAACAAGTTCATCCCCGTTGCAGGCGGTTCCGCTTTCAAAAACAAGGGCGTCCAGTTCCTGCTTGACGCCGTGGTGGATTACCTCCCCTCTCCGGTGGAAACCGTTCCCGCCCACGCTGAAAGCACGCTGGATGCGGAAGAAACCTTCAAGATCACCGCTACGGACGATGCCAAGCCCATGGTGCTGGCATTCAAGCTCTGGGCTGACAAGTTCGTCGGCAAGCTGGTGTTCATCCGCGTTTACTCCGGTGTCCTCAAGAAGGGTGATACGGTATACAATCCCCGCACCCGCAAGTCGGAACGCGTGGGCCGCATCATTCAGATCCAGGCTAACCAGCACACGGACGTTGACGCCGTGTACTCCGGTGACATCGCCGCCATCGTGGGGCTCCGCAACGTGACCACGGGCGACACCATCACCAGCCCGGACAACGACATCTGCCTGGAACCCCCCACCTTCCCGGAAACCGTTATTTCCATGGCCGTGGAACCCAAGACCAAGGCTGACCAGGAAAAAATGTCCAACGCTCTGGGCCGTCTGTCTGAAGAAGACCCGACCTTCCGCGTGAAGACGGATGAAGAAACCGGCCAGACCCTGATCTCCGGCATGGGCGAACTTCACCTGGAAATCATCATTGACCGCCTGATGCGCGAATTCAAGGTGGAAGCCGACATCGGCAAGCCCCAGATCGCCTACCGCGAAACCATCACCACCCCCGCCCATGGCGACGGCAAGCTGGTCAAGCAGTCCGGCGGCCGCGGCCAGTACGGCCACGTGGTGATCGACGTGAAGCCGAACGAACGCGGCAAGGGCCTCACCATTGAGAACAAGATCGTGGGCGGCGCCATTCCGAAGGAATACATGAACGCCGTTTTCGCCGGCCTCAATGAAGCCATGACCACGGGCGTCATCGCCGGTTATCCGGTGGTAGACGTGCACGTTGAAGTGGTGGACGGTTCCTATCACGAAGTGGACTCCAACGAAAACGCGTTCAAGATGGCCGCCATCTTCGCCATGAAGGATGCCTTCAAGAAGGCCAAGCCCATCATGCTGGAACCCATCATGTCCGTGGAAGCCTCTACTCCGACCGACTACCAGGGCGATATCATGGGTGACCTGAACCGCCGCCGCGGCCAGATCAGCAACATGGAAAACAAGGCTAACGCCTGTATCCTGAAGGCCATGGTCCCCTTGTCCGAAATGTTCGGTTACTCCACCGCTATCCGTACCCTCTCCAGTGGCCGCGCCTCCTACTCCATGGAGCCCTCCCACTTTGAACAGGTGCCTCAGAACCTCGTTGACCAGATCGTCAGCGACAGGGCTAAATAAACAAACCTTTGAAGTATAACCAATAGACCGCACGTCCATGCAAAGTCCAAAAATCCGCATTCGACTCCGCGCATTTGACTCTCGCGCCATCGACCGCTCCTCCCTGGAGATCGTTGAAACCGCCAAGCGCACCGGAGCCAAAGTTCACGGCCCGATCCCGTTGCCGACCCGCATTGAGAAATTCTCCGTGAACCGTTCCGTTCACGTCAACAAAAAGTCGGCTGAACAATTTGAAATCCGCACCCACAAGCGCCTGCTCGACATCGTCGATCCGACCGCCCGCACGATTGATGAGCTCAAGAAGCTCAATCTCCCGGCTGGTGTGGACATCACGATCCGCATCTAGTTTGGTACCCGGATAAGTAATTAAAAAACAGAAAGACACACTACAATGGCTCTAGGACTTATCGGAAAAAAGGTCGGCATGACCCGCCTGTTTGACCAGGAATCCGGCGCTATGGTGCCCGTGACCGTCATCGACGTAAAGGGCAACACCTTCGCCCAGATCAAAACGGAAGACAAGGATGGCTACAACGCTATTCAGGTTGCCTTTGATGCGCAGAAGGAAAGCCGCGTGGCCAAGCCTCAGGCCGGCCACTTCAAGAAACTGGGCATCCAGCCCACCAAGCTCCTCAAGGAATTCCGCGTGGAAGCTTCCGAACTGCCTGCTGAAGGCGCAGAAGATCCCGGCGTGGACCTCTTTTCCGCCGGCCAGTGGGTTGACGTGATCGGCACTTCCAAGGGCAAGGGCTTCCAGGGCGCGATGCGCCGCCACAACTTCCACGGCTCTCCCGCCGCCCACGGTTCCATGATGCACCGCCGTACCGGTGGTGTGGGTGGCTGCTCCACCCCTGGCCGCGTCTGGAAGAACCAGAAAATGCCCGGACAGATGGGCAATGCCAAGCGCACGGTACAGAACCTGAAGGTTGTGGCTGTTCGTCCGGAAGACAACGTCATTCTTATCTCCGGCGCTGTTCCCGGTGCACGCGGTTCCTACCTCGTGATCCGCCCCGCCAAGAAGAAGTAGGCTTTAGTTAACCTCACATTGATTATAGGAAAACCTATCTATGTCCGCAAATACCTTTACATTAGAAGCCGCCGCTGCCGCCAACATCCAGCTTGTAGGCAGTGACAAGGGCTCCCAGGCCGTTCATGACCTCATCGTGGCTTACCAGGCAAACCGCCGTACCGGTTCCGCCAACTCCAAGACCCGCGCTGAAGTCAGCGGCAACAACAAGAAGATCTTCCGCCAGAAGGGCACCGGTAACGCCCGTCACGGCGACAAGCGCGCTCCCATTTTTGTGGGCGGCGGCGTGGTCTTCGGTCCCCGCCCCTGCGACTACACCAAGAAGGTGAACAAGAGCACCCGCCGCCTGGCCCTGCGCCGCGTTCTGGGTGACCTGATCGCCGGTTCCAAGGTCAGCACCATTTCCGAATTCTCCGTGGCTGATGGCAAGACCAAGTCCTTCATCAAGGCCGTCAAGGAACTGACGGACGCCAAGAAGGTGCTCATCGTGGCTGCCTCCTTTGACGAATCCACCTATCTTGCCGGCCGCAACGTTCAGGAAGTCCTCCTGATGACCGCCGCAGAAGTGAACATTGAACAGCTCATGAACGCTGGTGCAGTGATCCTCGTTGACAACGCTTTAGAAACCCTCGCCAGCCGTACTGCTTAAGAAGCCATGAAAGACATTTACCAAGTCATCAAGAAGGTGCGCATCAGCGAAAAGGCCACCATGCTCCAGGAAACCACTGGTGAGCTGGTCCTTGAAGTTGACCGTGACGCCAACAAAATCGAAATCAAAAAGGCTGTCGAAGTTGCTTTCGGCAAGAAGGTCGCTTCCGTGCGCACCGCCAACTATGACGGCAAGCTCAAGCGTCAGCGCCGCGCTGATGCAGGTCGCACCGCCCACTGGAAAAAAGCTTACATCAAGCTTGCCAACGGTGAAACCCTTGACCTCGTTTAACGCCCCTATTAGGAAGGAAAGCTATCATGTCCCTCAAGTCATTCAAGCCAGTTACTCCCTCTAACCGCTACAAGGTGTGGCCGTCCTTTGACGAAATCACCACCTCCACCCCGGAAAAGAGTCTCTGCAGACCCCTCAAGAAATCCGGCGGCCGCAACAACAACGGCCGCATCACCACCCGCCACATCGGCGGTGGCCACAAGCGCAAGTATCGCCTGGTGGACTTCAAGCGCAACAAGTTTGACGTGCCCGCCACCGTGCTTACTATTGAATACGATCCCAACCGCACCTGCCGAATCGCCCTGATTGAATACAAGGACGGTGAAAAGTCCTACATCCTGGCTCCTACGGGCCTCCAGGTGGGCATGAAGGTGGAAAGCGGCCAGAAGGTTGCTCCCAAGGTAGGCAATGCCATGCCCCTGAAGAACGTTCCCCTGGGTACCTCCGTTCACAACATTGAAATCCGTCCGGGTTCCGGCGGCAAGGTTGCCCGCGCAGCCGGTCAGCAGGCCATTGTTTCCAACCGCGAAGCCGGCTATGCCCTGATCAAAATGCCCTCCGGTGAAATCCGCCGTTTCAATGAGGATTGCTACTGCACCATCGGTCAGGTTGGCAATACCCAGCACATGAACGAAATGTCCGGCAAGGCCGGCCGCACCCGCTGGATGGGCGTTCGTCCCACCGTGCGCGGTATGACGATGAACCCCGTCGACCACCCGAACGGTGGTGGTGAAGGTAAGTCCAAGTCCGGCGGCGGCCGCCAGCACCTCAAGTCCCCGTGGGGCCACGTCAAGGGCCAGAAGACCCGCCGTCTCCGCAAGCCCAGCGACTCCGTCATCGTACAGCGCCGCAACGCCAAGTAACCAATACACAATAACTTTAACTAGGATCATATAACATGGGACGTTCTCTCAAAAAAGGCCCTTTTGTCAGTCAGAAGCTTCTCACCAAGGTTGACGCTCAGCTTGAATCCGGTGACCGCAAGCCGATCAAGACCTGGAGCCGCGCATCCATGATTACGCCTGACTTCGTCGGTCTGACCTTCCTGGTGCACGCCGGCAAGAACTTTGCCACCGTGTACGTCACGGAAAACATGGTAGGCCACAAGCTTGGTGAATTTGCCCCGACTCGTGTCTTCAAACAGCACGGCGGTATCGGTAAGAAGTAATCAGTAAGTTAACAATCAACATGTCGAACTCTTCTTCCATCCTTGCGTACTCCCTCACCACCCTTGTGGGGCTGGGCGGAATACTGCAGGGAGCGGAAGAGGATACGGCGGCACTGACGCGCAGAATCGAGCGTCTCGAAAAGCAGAATGCGGCCCTTAAGGCATCCTATGTCCAGGCCCGCAGCGACGCCGACAAGGCGGCCGCCCAGCTGGTGGACATCCGTTCCCGGCTGGAAGCTTTGGGAGGCGCAGCGCTAGGTAATAGTGAGGAACGCCTGATTCAGGCAATGGCAGACATCGAAGTTCTCAATGACCGCATCCAGCGGTTGGAACAGGCGTCCGTCAAGCTCTCCGGAGCTATCCTCGCCTACATGAAACAAGCCATATCCGAGGATGCGAACTCCAGGACCGCGGTGGAAAGCTCCCTGCGCCTGCTGGACTCCGTTCTGGGATACAGGCAACAGCCCGTGCGAGATGGCGCGGGAACCCTGGCGGAAGCCAAGGTGCTCAGCATTGACTCCGAGTCCGGAGTAGTGGTGCTGAACGCCGGCAAGACGGCGGGGATGCAAGTCGGGATGCCGGTACAGGTGACCCGGGGAGCGCAAACCATCGGAGAAGCCGTGGTCACGGACGTCCGCAAGGAAGTATGTGGCGCGCTTGTTCAGAAACTTGTGGCGCCTGCCGATCCGGTGCGCGTCGGAGATTCTGCCTCAGTAAAAACCAACGACTAAATCATCTTCATCAATAACCTGCACTACGAGGAAAAACCCATGGAAGTGAAAGCTGTTTACAAATACGCCCGCATCTCTGCCAAGAAGATGCGCGATATTGCTCAAGAAATCCAAGGCTTGTCCGTCTCCCAGGCGACCGACATCCTGTCCTACACCCCCAAGAAGGGTGCCTACCTGCTGAATAAGACGCTCAAGTCCGCTTTGGCCAATGCCGAAAACAATGCGGAACTGTCCGTTGACACGCTGGTGGTCAAATCCGTCATGGTCGATGAAGGCCCCACCATGCGCCGCACGATGCCCCGCGCCCGTGGATCCGCCAACATGATCCGCAAGCGCACATCCCATATCACCGTTATCCTGGCCGATCAAGAAGGCTAGGTCATACCAATCTAACACACATATAGCTGAACTAATATCATGGGTCAGAAAGTAAATCCAATCGGGTTCCGCCTCGCCGTCAACAAGGACTGGCGCTCCAAGTGGTACGCCACGGGCCAGGATTACGCCACCAAGCTGCATGAAGACTTGGTGATGCGCAAGTACATCAAGGAACAGTTGATGTCCGCCGCCGTCTCCAGCATCGTGATTGAACGTGCCTGGAACAGCGTCCGCATTACCGTCCACACCGCCCGTCCGGGCCTTGTCATCGGCCGCAAGGGTGAAGAAATTGAAAAGATCCGCCAGTACCTTCAGGGCCTGTGCGGCGCTTCCACCCAGGTCAACATTGACATCGTGGAAATCCGCTCCCCTGAAACGGACGCCCAGCTCATCGCTGAAAACGTGGCCGTTCAGCTGGAACGCCGCGTTTCCTTCCGCCGCGCCATGAAGCGCGCCGTGCAGGTAGCCATGGAACGTGGCGCCGACGGCATCCGCATCCGCTGCGCCGGCCGTCTCGGCGGCGCTGACATCGCCCGTGCCGAATGGTACCGCGAAGGCAAAGTGCCGTTGCAGACGCTCCGCACTCCGATCGACTACGGTTTTGCCGAAGCCCGCACTCTTTACGGCATCATTGGCGTGAAGTGCTGGGTCAACAAGCGCGATGAAGTCGTCTCCCAGCAGAATTCCCGCCCGTCCGGCCCCCGCGGTCCCCGTCGTCCGCGTGCCTAAAAAAGCCGCCATCACATTGTTCATCACACTTAACACAAGGAGGAATAAGATATGCCTTTAATGCCCAAAAGAGTGAAGCACCGCAAGATGCACCGCGGCAGCCGTTCCGGCAACGCCACCAGCGGTACCTATGTTGCCTTTGGTGACTTCGGCCTTCAGGTGCTCGACCGCGGTTGGATCACCAACAACCAGATTGAAGCCTGCCGTATTGCGATCAACCGTTACCTGAAACGTAAAGGTAAGGTGTTCATCCGCATTTTCCCGCAGAAGTCCTTCACGTCCCGTCCCCCGGATACCCGTATGGGTAAGGGCAAGGGCGCCGTGGAAGGCTGGGTGGCCGTTGTCCGCCCCGGCAACATTCTGTTTGAAGTTGGCGGCGTGACCGAATCCCAGGCCCGTGAAGCCCTTCGTCTGGCTTCCAACAAGCTGGGCGTGCCTACCCGCTTCGTCTACCGTCAAGGCGTTCAACACTAAAGCTACTCATCACCATGTCCGATAAGAACTCTCCCAAAGAACTTCGTGCTATGTCCGCCAAGGAGCTTTCCGCTCTGGTGCGCAGCCTTCGTGAAGAACTCTTCAATCTCCGTCTCCAGCAGGCCACCGGCCAGCTGGAAAACAACCAGAGAATCCGCACTGTCCGCAAGGACCTTGCCCGTGCCCTTACCATTAAGGGTGAAACCGGGGAAGCGTAAGCTGAGGATTTCCGGTAACAACAGAACATTCTAACACTTTTAGAATCCAATGTCCGAACAAACCGAAACAACCAAGAAGCCCGGCCTTCGCAAGACGCGCATCGGCGTGGTGACCTCCACCAAGATGGACAAGACCATCGTTGTGGAATACGTTGCCCGCGTTCCGCACCCCAAGTTCAAGAAGATCGTCAAGAAGAGCAAGAAGTTCTACGCTCATGACGAAAACTCCACGGCCAAGGTAGGCGATAAGGTACGTATCGTTGAAACCCGCCCGCTTTCCAAGCTCAAGTGCTGGGAACTGGTGGAAGTGCTGACCCACTAATCAGGAATCAACCATTAAATAAAGGAGATTTGATACCATGATCCAGATGGAATCCCTAGTCCAGGTGGCCGACAATACCGGCGCCCGCTCCGCCAAGATGATTGGCGTCATCGGCAAGCGTACCCGTCAGGCCCACATTGGCGACATTATTACCTGCCACATCCGCGAATCCATTCCGACCGCTTCCGTGAAGAAGGGTACCGTGGTGAAGGCTGTGGTGGTGCGCACCGCCGCCCCGATCCGCCGTGATGACGGCTCCGTGCTGCGCTTTGACGGCAACGCCGTCGTCATCATCGACAAGGACAACAACCCGCGCGGTACCCGTATTTTCGGGCCGGTCGCCCGTGAACTCCGTGAAAAGAAGTTCATGAAGATTGTTTCCCTTGCTCCGGAAGTGCTCTAATTGAGACACCTCAGGATTTTGGAACGCCGTCCTCTGGAAAAGAGGGCGGCGTTTTTGTTGCTCCGTTTTTCCCCTGAGCAGGGTTTTGAAGAGAATGGCCTGCTGGTGGATTTTTCAGGCGGGTGGATGCCGCAGGCGTTCCGGCAGGCGCATGTGCATCCCAGGAAGGAGTGTGCAGGCTTGGAGAGGGGAAGAAATATGCGGGAAGGTTGCCTGTGCTTCTGAATCCGGATATGGGAGATATGGGAAAAGAGACCCCGGAGAGGTATCAATCCGGCGCTCATGGAGCCTGTTTACAGCGCCGTGAAGGGGAGGAAGCTGTTGCGGTTAATTCCGGTGCAGGGAAGGGCCGAAAGGCCTGTTCAGGCGCGGAGAGCCTTGTAACAGGAGAAACGGACCCGGCGCTCAGCGCTTGCCCTGGTCAGCACGGGCTTTCTCCAGCTGCTGGGAGGAACCGCAGGCCGGGCACCGGAACCAGCGGAAGAGAAACACGTGCAGAGCCGTGGCAAATACATAGCCGAAGAGGGGGAGGCAGTGCGCCGCCTTGTTGCGGGTGTATTTTTTGAAGGAGAAGACATGCGCCCGGCATACGCTGCATTTCCGGGGAAGAGCCAGGGAGAGGTACAGGATGAGCGCCAGGAACAGGGGGCCGAAGCAGAGGCTGATGATTAGCCAGCCCCGTTCTCCGTTAAGGAGAACCAGGGTGGTTACCGCAATGGAAAAGAGGATGCTGACAAAGAGCAGAAGGACGGAGGCCGCCCCCAGCCACGTCCGGAAAGGGGTCATGTGCCTGACTCCTTTTTTACGCAGGTAGGTTTTCGGTTCGTGGGGAGTATGGGCGGGTTTGGCGGGCTGGTAGCTTTGTTCCTCCTGAAGCCTCGCCTTGGTGGAGAGGTGTTTTGCAGGGCTGTCAGAGTTCCGCTGCCGTTTTTCCCGGACGGGTTTCCGTGGAGTTGCCGGCGGCGTGGCCGGTTCAGCTACGGGAACGGCAAGGGGGAGTGGTGCCTGGGCGCCGGGCAGGTCTGCCGGTTCCGGCGCCGTGGGGGATGAAAGGGCCTGCTCCACCCATGCCCTGAATAGAGGGGCCGGGGGAATTGCCGTTTTCAGCTTAAGCATCCGTTTTGCCTGATGGAGTTCAGGCAAAACGGTGAGGGGATCCACGGAAGCGAATTGTTCAAGAGTCCCTATGCCGACCGCTTCCAGCAATTCAATGAATTGCTCACGTCCGGCAAAGTACTGTTGAAGGTCATTCATTCCCGGAAGAATAGATGATTAGGAAAGGGAATCAAGCATGCCTTTCAATTGGGCCTGTTTTGCTTCCCAATCCGCCAGACGGGCTTTTTCCTGCTCCACGACTTCCGCCGGAGCTCTTTCCACAAAGCCCGCATTGCCCAGCTTGGCGGAGGATTTGGTGATTTCCCTGGCAATTTTATCCAGTTCCTTGCCCAGGCGTTCCTTTTCCGCTTCCACGTCAATGAGCCCGTCCAGGGGAAGGAAGAGTTCCCCCAGCGGCGTCAGGGCCGCGGGCGTGCCCTTGGGCGCTGCATAGCCCGCGTCCCGGGTGACGGATTTGGCATTCGCCAGGATGGAAAGGCGGGAGAGGATGTCCTGGGGAACGTCATGCGCGGTTTTCAGGATGAAGCTGACGTTTTTGTTGTTGGAGAGGTCGTATTCCGCCTTCAGGTTGCGCGCCTTGTTGGCCGTTTCATAGAGGGCGGCTGCCTGGGTGTTCGCCAGCGTGATGCGTTTTTCATCCAGTCCGGCCAGCAGGGCGTCCGCGGAGGGAAGGGGTGTGCGCATGAGCGGGAGGCCGCCGTTGGCGTCCGCAAAGCCCAGGGAGGCCCAGAGTTCTTCCGTGATGTGGGGCATGACCGGATGGAGCAGGGCCAGGTAGTGCCTGAGCACCGTGTCCATGGTGGTGAGCGTGGCCGCCCGCGCCGCGGGGTCCGCGCCGTCCCTCAGGTCGCCCTTGACGGCTTCCAGGAAGCGGTCGCAGTATTCGTTCCAGAAGAATTGGTACAGGGCCTGGATGAGGGCGTTGAATTCGTAGTCCGCCAGCGCTTTTTCCACATCCGCGTGAAGCTGCCTGAGTTTGGAGATGATGGCGATGTGCACGGGGGAGTAGTGCGGAGCCGCGCCTTCCTCCGCCGCACCCTGCATCAGGCGGAAGCGGGTGGCGTTGTAAAGCTTGTTGGCAAAGTTCCTGCCTTCGCCGATCTGGCTTTCGTCAAAGCGCACGTCCGTGCCCGTGGGGGCGATGCGCATGAGGCCGAAGCGGAGGCCGTCCGCGCCGTAGTTGGCAATCAGGTCCAGCGGGTCCGGGGAATTGCCCAGGGATTTGCTCATTTTACGTCCAATCTTGTCGCGGATGATGGATGTAAAGAATACGTTGCTGAACGGCTTGTCATGCTGGAAGCGGTAACCGGCCATGATCATGCGGGCCACCCAGAAGAAGATGATGTCCGGTCCCGTGACGAGGTCCGAGGTGGGGTAGAATTTGGCGCGGGTTTCATCATCCATGGTAGAGAAGGGCCACAGCCAGGAGGAGAACCACGTGTCCATCACGTCACTGTCCTGAATCCAGTTTTCCGGGTCCGCCGGGGGCTCGGTTCCTACGTAAAGGCTGCCCTGTTCCAGGGCGGAGGCGTCCAGGGCAGGGGCGTTCCTGAGTTCCTCCGCCTTATCCTTCCTGTACCAGACCGGGATACGGTGGCCCCACCAGAGCTGGCGGGAGATGCACCAGTCCTGGATGTTTTCCAGCCAGTGCGCATAGGTTTTCGCCCAGCGGGCGGGGCGGAAGGTGATGTCTCCGCCGGCTACGGCGTCCGCCGCTTCCTTCACGCAGGGGTATTTGAGGAACCACTGCATGGAGAGGCGCGGTTCAATGGGGACGTTGGCGCGTTCGGAGAAGCCCACTTTGTTGTCATAGTCTTCAATCTTGACCATGAGACCGGCGGCTTCCAGCATTTCCACGGATTTCCGGCGCGCGTCAAAGCGGTCCATGCCGTGGAGTTCCGGCACTTCCGGGCAATTGACATGGCCGTCCGGGGTAAGGATGTCAATGATTTCCAGGTTGAATTTCCGGCCTATTTCAAAGTCGGCCTTGTCATGGGCCGGAGTGATTTTCAGGGCGCCGGTGCCGAATTCTATTTCCACGTATTCATCCCCAATGACGGGTATGGGGGCGGCGTTGAGCGGGCGCATGACGTTTTTGCCGATGAGATGGGCGTACCGCGGGTCCTTCGGGTTCACGGCCACGGCCACGTCCGCCATGATGGTTTCCGGGCGGGTGGTAGCTACATGGAGAGCTCCGGAGCCGTCTTCCAGCTTGTACAGGACAGTGTAGAGCTTGCTTTTCTGTTCCGTCATGATGACTTCTTCATCGGAAAGCGCGGTAAGGGAAACGGGGCACCAGTTGACCATGCGGCGCCCGCGGTAGATGAGGCCTTCCCTGAAGAGGTCAATGAAGACCTGCCCGACGGCTTTGGTGTATTCCTCATCCATCGTGAAGCGTTCACGGTCCCAGTCACAGGAACAGCCCAGCTTGTGGAGCTGGTTGATGATGATGCCGCCGTGCTTTTCCTTCCATTCCCAGACTTTTTCCAGAAAGGCTTCACGGCCCAGGTCATGGCGGCTCTGGCCCGTTGTCTGCTTGATATCCTTTTCCACCCGCACCTGGGTGGCGATGCCCGCGTGGTCCGTGCCGGGCAGCCACAGGGCTTCATATCCCTTCTGGCGCGCGCGGCGCACCAGAATGTCCTGGATGGTGTTGTTCAGCACATGGCCCAGGTGGAGCACTCCCGTGACGTTGGGCGGGGGAATGACGATGGAGTAGGCAGGCTTTTCAGAAGCCGGGTCAGCCTTGAAACAACCTTCTTCAATCCAGCGGGATTGCCATTTTTCTTCCACCAGGGAGGGATCATATGCTTTGGGCAGATCAGACATGGGCAAAAGGGTACCATAAAGTTTTTTTCTTTCAATCCCTACCTATCCGGTAAATGGAGGAAAACAGGCCTTTTCCGTCCCGGAGGCGGACGCATGAAAAAGCCGCCGGCTCCCTGGCGGGAACCGGCGGCCGGAGCAGATGCTTCGTACCCGGTTTATTTGACTGTCACGGTCGTCTGGGCCGGTTTAAGGCCGTTGGAGATGACCTGGAGCGTCACTTTTCCGGATTCACCCTTGCGGGAGCGCAGAACAACCTGGGCAAGGCCGTTGAAAGCCTTGATTTTCATGATGTTCTTATTTTCCGGATTGGCCATGGTGGTGAAGTCCGTGGGGTCTCCGTTGCAGATGCCGGCAATGTCCGCCGGACCGCTTACCTTGAAGGTGAGCTGGTTTTTACTGCGGGGCACCATGCGGCCCTGCGCGTCACGGACGGCTACGGTGACGTAGGAGAGGTCATAGCCGTCTCCCTTGATTTCACTGCGGTCCGGCTTGAGGGTGAGCGCCGCCGGTTTTCCAGTGGTAGTTACCGTATCCGTAGCCCAGGGTTTGCCGTCTTTTTTGGCGACTACCTTGAGGGTGCCGGGCGTGTATTTCACGTCTTCCCACACGAGGCGGTAGCGGTCCTTGTCACCGGTGCCCTTTTTACGGACGCCCTGGGATTTTCCGTTCAGGAAGAGTTCCGCTTCATCCCCGCTGGTATAGACGTGCACAGGCGTTACTTCACCCTTGCGTTCCGGCCAGTTCCAGTGCGGCAGGATGTGGGCCATCTTGACATCCGGCCTCCAGTGGGCCTGGTAGATGTAGAAGCGGTCCTTCTTGAATCCGCACAGGTCCACGATGCCGAAGTAGGAGCTGCGGGAGGGAGCGCGGTTGCCCATTTTCTTGAGCTCCGCCATCAGTTTTTCGCGTTCCGGTCCTTCCGGCACGTTCAGGGCGTTGGTGGCGTCCAGGTTGTACGGGGTGGGTTCGCCCAGGTAGTCGAAGCCCGTCCACACGTATTCGCCCGCACTGTTGGGGTTGTCGTCCTGAGCGGCGAATTCCACGTCCGGGCGGTAAGCCCAGCCGGGGGCGTAAAGGTCATAGGAGCTGACTTGGTAGAGGAAGAAGCCTTTGCTCTTGTTCCAGTCCACCGGGAAGAAGTATTCTCCCCGCGTGCTGACGCAGGAGGAGGTTTCACTGGCGTAGAAGGGCTGGTCCGGACGGTCCTTGGAGAAGCCCTTGTATGCATCGGGCTTGTAGTTGTAGCCGTAGACATCCAGGGTGTCCGCAAAACCGTTCCGCGCCGCGCCGCGGTCATTGCAGCCTGCCGTTACTTTGCGGGTGGGGTCTTCCCGGTGGAAGAGGTCCGTGAGTGTCTGGGAAACATGGTGCAGGTTTTTATTGCCCTGTTCCGGCACTTCATTGCCCGTGCTCCAGGCGATGACGCTGGGGTGGTTGCGGTCCCGGTGGCAGAAGTTGACCAGGTCGCGTTCATGCCATTCGTCAAAGTAGTTGTGGTAGTCCTGCCCCTTTTTGGCGCTGTGCCACATGTCAAAGAGTTCGTCAATGACCAGGATGCCCATCTTGTCGCACAGGTCCAGCACTTCCGGTGCGGGCGGGTTGTGGGAGGTACGGATGGAGTTGACGCCGAATTCCTTCAGGATTTCAATCTGGCGTTCATAGCCGCGCGTGTGGGCGGCTCCGCCCAGCGGCCCCAGGTCATGGTGCTGGCAGACACCCTTGAGCTGCACGCGTTCCCCGTTGAGGTAGAAGCCCGTGGGCTTCCATTCAATGGTGCGTACGCCAAAGTTCGTGAGCTTCTGGTCAATGATCTTGTCACCCAGCTTGACGGTGGTCTTCATCTTGTACAGATGGGGGGCTTGGAGCGTCCACAGGGTGGGGTTTTTAAGGGACAGCGTGCTGGTGACCTTGCCCTTTTCCCCAGCGGGAATGGCTTCTCCCTTGGTGGTGGTTGCAGCCACTACCTTGTCACCGTCCAGGATTTCTTCCGTAACGGTGGGGATGACGGGCTTGTCCGTGGTGTTTTTCACCGTGGTGTCCACTTCCACCTTGGCGGCGGATTTGGTGACTTCCGGAGTTTTGACGAAGACGCCCCAGTGTTCAATGTGCACGGGGTTGGATTCCGTGAGCCATACGTGGCGGTGGATGCCGCCGCCCGGATACCAGCGGGAGGAGTTGGGGGGATTGTCCACCCTGACGGCGATGGTGTTTTTCTGGCCGAATTTCAGGAAGGGCGTGATGTCCACGCGGAAGGAGCCGTAACCGTATTTCCATTCTCCGGCCAGGTCCCCGTTCACATAGATTTTCGGGCGGGACATGATGCCGTCAAAGTCCAGGTAGAATTGGTTGCCCTTGGCGTCCGCGGGAACTTCCAGCGTCTTGCGGTACCAGCCGATGCCGTCCCAGGGAAGCTTGCCGGTTTCATTGGGGAGGTCCATGCGGTACGGGCCTTCCACACCCCAGTCATGCGGCAGGTTCAGGGAACGCCAGTTTTTGTCGTTAAAGCCCGGGCTGGAGGGATGGTCCGCCTTGCTGGCTCCGGCGGCCGCCTGCGGGCGGATGATTTCCCCCTTGTCGTTTTTAAAGGTGATTTCACGGATGCTGGCCCAGTTGCCCTGGTTGTTGCCCGTGCAGGTAATCCGGAAGTAGCGGGGCTTGCCGCCCTTGTTTTCCACTGTGTCTTCCTTGGAGTTGTTTTGTCCGGAAGTTTTGTCTTCAATGGTCGTCCAGCGTTTTCCGTCACCGGAGCCTTCCAGCTTGAAAAGATGGTTGTTCTGTTTTTCCCACAGGATATTGATGGTTTTCACATCCACGGGGCGACCCATGTCCACGGTGATTTTTTCTCCGCTTTTACCGCCGTCGGCACACCAGCGGGTGGACTTGTCCCCGTCCACGGCATTGTCCGCAGGATTACCGGATTCTTCACTGGTGGCAGTGGCGAACCCCATGGCTTTCCCGGGCTCCGGCTGTGTGCTGCCGTCCGGCATTTTTCCGAAACGTGCAAATTTCCAGTTCCAGTCCAGGCTCTCCGTTTTGGTAGCGTCCAGGGGGGCCGCCATGAGGCTGGCGATGCTGAACGCAGTGATGCAGAGGGTCGTGCGTGTAATGTTGGTGAACATATCTGTGATATTACGACTGGAAATCTGCAATCTTGCAAGATTTTTATTCCGCAGGACACGGTTTCTGATCAGGTTTTTTCATCCGGACCTCACGTGTCCGGCGTGATGACTTGGGGATGCCGGTCCGGTATGAATGAATCCGTCTTCCGGAAAGTGCCTTGGCCCGGGAGGCCCCCCCTGGATGTGAGAGTGGCGCGGAAGGTTCGGTTGATGGACAAAGAACCGCGGGGGGATGAAAAGAGGATGCCGGACCGGCTTTGTTGAAGAGCCGGTCCGGCAACGGGGGAAAGATGGGAAAAGGGGAGGGGTTAGATATACACCTTGACGATGGCTTTTTTACGGAGTCGTTCCACCCATTTTTTGTAGCGTTCATTGCTGCGCTTGTTGCGCGCCATCATGTCAATCTGCTCCTTGATGGCGGAGAGCGGGGGAGGCGGAGCCAGTTCTTTCTTTTCCACCAGCACAATGGTGAAGCCGGTGGCGTCTACAAGCGGCCCGATGATTTCCCCGGTATTGGCTCCAAAGATGATGGCCGCGGATTCCGGGGAGAGCGTGGAGCGCTCCGTGACGGGCCAGTCGCCGCCCTTTTCCGCGTACAGGTCCTTGGAGTAGCGCCTGGCCATGTCTTCAAAGGTGGCGTTTTTGGATTTGATTTCCTTGGCGATGAGTTCCGCCAGGTTGAGCTGCACTTCCGGCGTGGAGGCGGAGTCGTCCCCCAGCATGGGAATGAAGATTTTCTTGAATTTGATTTTGTCCTTGGTCAGGTCCCGGTATTGTTCCTTGGTAGCCTCGTACTCCTGCCGTATTTCTTCCGGGGTGGGCGGTATTTCCTGATCGTACTTGGAGGCGCGCATGATCTGGACCTGGAGCTGTTTTTTCGTCATTTCCCGGAAGGCGCGGATAGTCATGCCGGACAGGTTCAGGTTTTTCAGGAAGGCGGAGCGGTCGCCGTTGAAGGTGGTCAGGATGGTGCGGTTGATTTCCTGGTCAATGAGGGAGTCGCGGATCACGCCGCCCATGCCCTCAAATTCGTTGCGGAGCAGTTCGCGCTCCACCAGGTCTTCAATGATGTTTTTCTTCGCCAGGGCAAGCTGCTTGTAGAATTCGGGCCCCTGCTTGGGGTACTGGGCCGCCAGCTGGGCGCCGATGGGCATGAGCCGCACGCTGACTTCATTGGCCGTGATGGGGCGTCCGTTCACGGTGGCCGCTATCCGGTTGACGATGCGCTGGGGCTGGATGCGGGAGGCCGGAGCCTCATTCGGGGAAATGCGCTTGGATTCGTCCGGGCGCACCGTCTCCCTTCCGTCATCCCCGTGAAGCTGGACGGCCCGGGGGAGGGAGGACTGCGAGTCCACGATGCTTTGCCCCTGTGCAGATACGGCGATGGTACAGATGAGAAGCGCCTGGAAGTGGGTCCTGATATTCATGAAGGGGTAAGAAGAAGCTTTAATGTTTCAGGATGATAGGGGACGGACCTGTAAAGACAATCTATTTTTTGGTATGTATGGCGCGAATCCCTTATGGAAGGGAGGGTGTTTCCTCCGCTTCTGCTGACTGTGGATGTGCTTGGTAAATGCCGTTTTTCCCTATACAGTGTGCGGCGATGCACAATTGCCGTTTATTGCAGGGAGTGGTCCGTTCCTCCCGTCCGGCCAATATTCCCACGCTGTTTACCAATGCGGCGGCGGCCTGGGCCGCTGTCCGGGGGGCGGAGCTGCCGCCAGCCGGCCTGTACGCCGGCACGGTGCTGATGGGACTGTGTTTTTATTTGTACGGCATGTGGGAGAATGACCGTGTGGACGCCCGGTGGGACGCGTCACGTTATCCGGACCGTCCGGTGCCGTGCGGTGCGGTGAGCGTGTCCGTGCTGAGGCTTCTGGCACTGGCGGCCGGGTTGTCCGGCCTGGTGCTGAATATGGTGCTGGGCGGTGAGTTTGCGCTGGGCGCCCTGCTGCTGATCGTGATTTCCCTGTATAATATGTTTCACAAGCTGTGGAGCGGGTCCATTCTTCTGATGGGGCTGTGCCGCGGGCTGTGGGTTCTGGCGGCGGGGCTGGTGTTTGCCCATGCGGCGGGGGAGCCTTCCCTGCCTCCGGCGCTGGCCTGGTATGCCTTCGGCCTGTTTGCGTTTACGTGCGTGATTTCCCTGGTGGCAAGGCGTGAGGCGGGCAGGCCCCGCGTTCAGGCGGCGGTTGGCTTGCTGCTTTCCGGCATGTGCCTGTTTGATGTGGTGTGGCTGCTGTTCTTCGGTTCCTGGCTGTGGATTGGCGCCGTTTTACTGTGGGCCGGAACGCGGCTGCTGCAGAGGCTCGGGTGCCGGGCTACATAGGTTTGGATTGAAATTACACGGAAAGTGTGCATGATTTAACGCGAGAAAGAGGGTTATGAATGAATTGATCATCAAGATAGGGCCGTTGTTCTGGGTTTTGAGCGTTCTGGCCGTGTATGCGCTGGCGGTCGTGGCGGAACGGATTTTATATTTCCACAGGATTCAGATTAATACCGGGGATTTTTTGAGGGGCATTTCCAAGCTGGTGAATGCCGGCAGCGTGGATGAAGCCCGGCATGAGGCTTCCATTCTTCCGGGGCCTGCGCCCCGCGTGGTTTCCTCCGTGCTGGCGCATTCCGGCCTGCCGCGCGAGGAGCTTCGCGCCGTGGCGGAGGATTCCGTCCAGATGGAGGTGTTCCAGATTGAGAAGAATATCCGCGGCCTGCTGGTGGTGGCTACCGTCAGCCCGCTGATAGGCGTGCTGGGGACCATTCAGGGACTGGTGGGCTTTTATTCCCAGCCGGGCCTGCTGGAAGGGAAGGCTCCCACCCTCGCCATGTCGGATGCCGTTTACCAGGCCCTGCTGAGTTCCGCGCTGGGTCTGAGCATTGCGATTCCGGCGTACCTGTTTTATTCCTACCTGGCTTCCCGCTCCCGCCAGATTGTACATTCTCTGGAACGGGCCGGCACGGAGGCCGTCTGCCTGGTGTGCGACGCACGCCGGAGGCGGGAGGAGGGAGAGAGCATGACGGGCCGCGGAGTGTAAGGTAACCATAAGGAAGGAGGAAGCGCGTGCAGATCAAGACCCGTTCAACGTTGCCTACCGGGGCGTTTTTCATGCAGGTGGTTGTCCTGCTGGATCTCGTTGTCCTGGTCTGTGTGCTGACGATCATGACTTCCCGCGTGGGGATGGCGTACGGATATGAGGTGAAGGCCCCGTCTTCCCGGTTCCTGATGAACATTGTGGGGGATGCGGAGTTTATTTCCGTCACGGCCGGGGACCAGCCGGCTTTTTATATAGGAAACCGCCTGATTGAGGGTGGTCTGCCCGGGGTTTCCGCAGAGCTGGACCGTATTTCCCGTGAGCATGAGGGGAACGGCAGCGGGCGCATGAGCATTGCGCTGAGGCTGGATTCCGCCGTTTCCCGTGCTCTGGAGCAGCAGCTGGTGGACATGGTGCTTGCCAGGGGAATGACGTGCTATATTGCCGCGGAGCCGGCGGATTGACTTTTTTTTCCTTTCTTCCGCATGAAGCTGAACAAAAAGAGCCGGGCCAAGATTTTCGACCTTCATCTGGGGTTGACGTTTGACTGGCGGGATACCGGCATTTTGCGCTGGCGTATTTTGCTATGGATGCTTGTGTTCGGCGTCTGCCTGTTCATTGCCGCCCTATTTGTCCATGTGGATGTTCCGGGAGCGCGCAAAACGGGGGAGCAGCCGGGCGCCGTTGTGCTGCTGCCCGCAGATAACCCGCGCCTGCACCAGTATGTGCTGCGCAATACGCCCCTGCCTGTGAGGGGCCCTGTCTGGGCTGATCCGGTGACGGCGGGGCCGATCGGGGAAACGGGGATCACGCTGCCCTCCCTGCGCTCGGCGGATACGCCCCTGGCTCCTCTCCCCTCCGTGTCCGTGCCTACTGTGGCGGACCAGGTCTGGCGCATGTGGCAGCATCCGGATTTTCATATCCGCGCCATGTTGAATCCTTCCCTGGACGTTTCCGGCACGTGCATCCCCTACCTGTCTTTCTGTTCTCCGGGGCTGGATGGGCAGATTGTCACCGCCGGGTCCCTGTCCGGTTTTTCCAGAAGCGAGGACCATACGGGGTTGAGGAGTGAGTTTTTTGTGGTGGTGGACGTCTGGGGCGTGCCCTCCCAGGTGCTGCTGATGGAGTCTTCCGGAAGCTCCGGGGCGGATGAGTCCGCCATGCGGTTTGCCCGGTCCCTGCGATGGTCCCCATCCCGGGAGCCGCGTAGCGGCACCATGTCCATTGAGTGGAAGGAGGAAGAGCCGTGAGCATGTCCCTTCCGGAGTTTTTGCTGCATCTGTTCCTGGTGGGAGCCGGAGCTTTTTGCGCCGTAGTGCTCGTCTGCCTGGTGACGGCCTGGGTGCGGTCTTTCCTGGACCGCAGGCACAAGGAGCGGTGCCGCATTTGCGGGTTCCGGTTCTATGTACGGGACGGGAATCCGCGCGCGGAGTGCCCGCATTGCGGCGCGGCCAACAGGAAAGGTTAAAAATCCCCCGTGCGGAAGGCCGCTTGGGGGGTGTAGTGAATGGTTGGCCGGATTAATAAATCCGGAGGGATTCTTCATCAATGGGCAGGGAATCCATGCCCAGGTCTTCCGCTCCGTGCGTTCCCATCTCCTCCCGCACATGGATGACGTCCACCCGGCTGCTTTTGCCTTCCCCGGAACGGTAGCGGATGCGCGGTTCCCTGATGACGACAGTGTTGCCGCCCATGGCCGCCGCTTCCTTGGTGAAGTAGTTAATCAGGTCCTTGTCTTCCATGGAGACATGGACAATCCGCCCTTCCGGACCGTTAAAGTGCCCCACATTCGTGTATTCCCCCATGGGATATTCATCAATGACCAGAACTTCGTTCTGCGGGATGGGCGCGCGCGGCGGGCCGGAAGTGACCGGCGTCCACGCATTGGGGCCGGAGGGGGAGGAGCAGGCTGCAATCAGACTTGTGATCAGGCAAAAGGCCAGACTGATAAAAGGCGCGTTCATGGTTGTCCTGCCGTCAATAATCGGCAGGCGGCACAAAAATGCAACGGTAAACTTCGTTGCCGTCATGAAAGATTTGCACCATGACACGTTCAGGCGTTCTTTTAACGCAGTAGGAGTCGTGTTCCTCCGGGATGGGGGGTGCGTAACGGCGCGTGCTGCGGCGGGCAAAGACATGCTGGCGGAATACTCCCACGACGGCATGATTGCTCATTTTGACAATGGTATAGTAGTCGCTGGTAGGCAGGGTGATGGAAGGAGGAACGTCTTTGGCACTCACGGGCTGGATTATAGATGGCGGCTGAAAACAATGTCGAACCTGAAATGTGGCATGGGATCACGTCCGGAACGGGGTGTGGTCCTAGTCCGTCCGCCCCATCATTTCCCGGGTTTCCTGAATGGTGCGCGCCTGGGCCTGCCGTGCGCTCATGATGGTGGGCTGTTCAAAGCTCTGCCGCCTGGCTTCAATGTCCCTGTTGACGGTGCGGCCCAGGTGTTTGTCCGCGTCTTTCCAGGAACGGCCCTCAAAGTCGGATTTCTGGGTGGCGTATTGTTTGGACGCATCCTGCCAGGAATGGGTATTCACCCCTTTGGCGTGGGTAATAAAGTCCGGGGTATCCACCTTGCCATCCGTGAAGGATTTGACGCCGTCCCATTTTTTGGTTTCAAATTTGGTGGCGGCTCCGTCAAATTTCTTTTTTTCAAAGGCGGTGGTTTCAAAAGCCTTTTTTTCAATCTGGGACGTGTCTCCGTTGTAACGGAGCCCTTCAAAGGAGCTTCGTTTCTGGGAAACCATGGTGGTATTGCCTTCCTTGTCCGTCTGCTGGCCGAAGCCGCCGGCGAATTTTGCTTCCAGCGCATCCATCAGCTCCGCATCCGTTTTGGCGGAATCCGGACGCTGTTTGGGCTGCATGCTCGTTGTCACCGTACGTTCGGTAGCGCAGGAGCAGAGCCCAGCGGCGGCAATCAGGAGAATGTGCTGTATCCGGAACATGCTCACGGTTTCCTATTTTCACGATTGCCGCGCAAATTGCAAACAAAAAGGCGCCTCCATTGCTGAATGGAGGCGCCCGGAGTAATTTGTCTGGTTCCTGCGGGGGAAGGTTACTTGGAAGCGGTCAGCTTGGCGACCTGGTCCTTCAGTTCCTTGCCTACCTTGAACTTGACGACGGAACGGGCGGGAATCGGCACGTCCTGGTCAGGATTCTTGGGATTGCGGCCTACTTTGGGCTTCACTTCCTTTACCTGGAAGGTTCCGAAGTTGCGAATCACCACACGGTCACCTTCCGCAAGTGTGCTGGAGATAATGTCCACGGCACGTTGTACGATGTCGAACACTTCAATCTGGGTGAAGTTGGTTTCGGCGCTGATCTTGTTAACGAGGTCTCGTTTTGTTAATGTTTTAGCCATATGGAGTGCAGAATGATATGAATGTATGAGTTTTATAGTTCAGCGTCCGTGATTTGTCTCCTAAAAAATCATATAATCCGTGGCATGCTTGATTTTTGCGTCCGCAACCGCGCGATGCGAGGATTTTGCTTGACCGTAGCGGTTTGAATGCTTCCATTATTCGCCGCCGGGCGTTCCTGCGCCGGGAGGGAGGATATGCGCACCACATTTACAACCATGCTGACTGACGCTCAGGCCGGAAGGCTTGAGTCCATTCTGGAGGGAAAGGGGTTTGAAAAAAGGGAGGTGCCTTACGCGCGCTTTTCCTTTGCGGGACCCTCCCTGCTGGTGACGGTTTATGAGAAGAAGAACAAGCTTCTTCTTCAGGGGAAGGGAACGGACGAGTTTATAGAGTTTACCCTGGAGCCGCAGGTGACGGGCATCCTGTCCCTCCCTGCGGAAGTGGAAGAGGAGGGAGGAAAAACAGAAGCCCATTTCGGCATTGATGAAAGCGGCAAGGGGGATTACTTCGGCCCGCTGGTGGTAGCCGGGGTTTATGTGGACGGCCGCATCAGCGCCGCCCTGCGCAAGCTGGGCGTCTGCGACAGCAAGCTGGTGGGTTCCTCCGCCAGAATCCGTTCCCTGGCGGAAGGGATACGCAAGGTTCCGGGCATCCGGTTTCATCTGGTAAGCATAGGCCCGGAACGGTACAACCAGCTTTATCCGGAGTTTAAGAATTTGAACCGTTTTCTGGCCTGGGGCCATGCCACGGTGATTGAAGGCCTGGCGGCCAAAGTGCCGGATTGCCCCATGGCGCTGAGTGACCAGTTTGCCAATCCGTTTGTCCTGAAAAGGGCGCTGGCCGCCAAAAAACTGTCCATCCGGCTGGAACAGCGCGTCCGGGCGGAGAGTGACGTGGCGGTGGCTGCTGCATCCATTCTGGCGCGTGAACGTTTTGTGAACTGGATGGATGCGGCGGGAGAGGCCGCAGGCATGAAGCTGCCGCTGGGCGCCTCCGGCCAGGTGGTGAAGGCCGCCCGGCAGCTGGTGGCCGTACACGGGGAGGAGATGCTGCCGAAGGTAGCCAAGATGCATTTCAAGACCACGCAGAACGTGCTGAAGTGAGTCAGGGCGGCGTGGCATAGGGCGGCGCTTCCCGCTTCCATTTGCCGTCTCCCACGGAAAGGACGGTGATTCTGACGCGGTCCAGCCCATGATGTTTCATGTCCAGCCGTTCCGCGGCTTTTTCACTCAGGTCAATGAGACGGTTTTTAATGAAGGGGCCGCGGTCGTTGACACGTACTTTCACGGTTTTTCCCGTTCGCAGGGATTGGACGAGCACCTCACAGGGGAGGGGCAGGGTGGGATGCGCCGCGTGCAGGTGCCAGGGGCGCACGTTTTCTCCAATGGCCGTTTCCCCGCTGACCAGCCCCCACAGGGCGCATTCGTTATAGTGGGAGGCAATGCCTGTCTGTTCATAGGACAGGGCCTGTTCCACGCTCATGGGGTGGTAGCGGTGGCCCCGTATGGTGTAGGGACGGGTCATGTAACCGGGGTAGTCCCGGCTTTTGGGGGAGGAGGAGCAGGATGCCAGCCATAACACCCCGGCCAGCATGGCCGCTCCCCTGATGATGCCCGTGTGCATAGGTTATGTATGGACGGGAATACGGCGGATTGCAAGACGCTGATGCGTTTCCCTTCCGGGGAAAACGGTTTCTCCGGAGGTCCGGAGCGGTTACTGCGGACTTTCCGGATCCGGTTTTGATTTTGGTTGACTTGACTGGGCCGCTTGCGTAGCGTTGGTGCGATTCTGGGAACTTACTACAATAATAGATAACATAATGAGCAGACAGGCATTTTATCCACATCTCTCAGTGGATTGTGTGTTGATCGGGTTCGATGAGGAAGGGCTGAAGGTCCTTCTGGTTGAAAAGACGCATGTCGAACCCGGCCATACCGGCGCTATTTCCAAGCTGCCCGGTGATTTGATTTATGAGGAGGAAGAGCTGGACGCCGCGGCACGCCGCATCCTGTTTGACATGACGGGCATGTCTTCCCCCCATTTGGAGCAGTTCCATACCTTCGGCGCGCCGGCGCGCATCAAGAATCCGGCAGACCGGGAGTGGGTGGAGGCCGTTTCCGGCCAGAAGATCGGCCGGCTGGTGACGGTGGCGTATATGGCCATGCTGAGGATATCCACCAAGCTGCGCAAGTTAATGGAGAGCCACAAGACCCGCTGGGTGCCTGTGGACGGGCTTCCTGAACTGGCGTTTGACCACCGGGACATCATTGACCTGGCCCTGGAGAAGATACGTTCTTCCGTGAAGAAGGAGCCCGCGCTGATTTACGATATGCTGCCCGCCAAGTTTACGGCGCTCCAGCTCAGGAGGCTGAATGAGGAAATTCACGGCAAACCGATGGACGTCCGCAATTTCCATAAGAAGATTGCCTCCCGTCCCTATATCGTGCCCCTGGATGAGAAGGAGGAGGGGGTGGCCCACCGTGCGGCGCGCTATTACCGTTTTGACCGCAAGATTTACAACCGCCTTTATTACCGGAGCTGAGGCTTCCTGACGCAGTGATTCCCTCCTTCCGGGCCTCTTCCCGCCATGTTTGCGGGGAGGGGCTCTTCTCATTTGACAGAGTCCGTTTTGTACCGCATCTTATGCGCACGTTGATTCCCATGACAAATCCGGCCTTTATCCCAGACGATTTTTTCAAGGTGCTGGCGCCCTCCGATATTTTTGGCGCGGACGGCCCGTTTGAGGTGGATTTGGGTTGTGGGGACGGAGGGTTCCTGCTCCAGATGGCGGCCCATTATCCGGAGCGCCGTTTCCTGGGCATTGAGCGGCTGCTGGGCCGGGTGCGGGGCGTCTGCTCCCGTGCGGCGGTCCGGAAACTGGAAAACGTGAAGGTGCTCCGGGTGGAGAGCCGCTATTTTCTGGAGTGGCTGATGAAGCCGGGGTGCATTTCCAGACTGCATTATCTGTGCCCGGACCCGTGGCCCAAGGAAAGGCACCATAAGAACCGCCTGGTGCAGGATGATTTTCTGCCCGTGCTGCACCGCTCCCTGGCTGATGGCGGGGAGTTCCTGTTCAAGACGGACCATGAAGAGTATTTCCAGTGGGTGCTGGACCATGTGGAGCGCAGCGGCCTGTTCAGCCGCGCAAGCTGGGACGAAGATGAGTTTTTTTATCCCAAAACGGATTTCCAGCTTCAATGGGAGTCCATGGGGAAACCGATTTACCGCGCCCGTTTCATTAAATTGCAGAAAGCCTGATTACCATGCCTTTTACACTTCACCAGAAAGATTCCTCCACCGCCGCGCGCCTGGGCACGCTTGATTTGCCCCATGGACAGGTTCCCACCCCCATCTTCATGCCGGTGGGGACGCAGGGTTCCGTGAAGACCATGCATCCGCAGGATCTGGAATCCCTGGGCGCAAAGATCATCCTGGGGAATACCTACCATTTGTCCCTGCGCCCCGGTTCCTCCCTGATCCGGGAGATGGGCGGCCTGCACCGGTTTTCCTCCTGGAACCGCCCGATTCTGACGGATTCCGGCGGTTTCCAGGTCTGGTCTCTTGCCAAACTCCGCAAGATTACGGAGGAAGGGGTGCGGTTCCAGAACCATCTGGACGGCGCGTACATGATGCTGAGTCCGGAGCGCTCCATGGAGATTCAGGCGGACCTGGGCAGTGACATCGCCATGCTGTTTGACGAGTGCCCCCCCTATCCCTGCGACAGGAAGTATGCGGAGGCCTCCCTGGGCTATACGCTCCGGTGGGCGCGCCGCTGCAGGGAATGGGTGCGGGAACACCAGCCCCGTTCCGGGGAGGGGCGGCAGCACCATTTCGGCATTGTGCAGGGGTCCGTGTATGCGGATTTGAGGAAAAGGTGCGCGGAGGAACTGGCTGCCATGGATTTTGACGGTTATGCCATCGGCGGCGTTTCCGTGGGTGAGCCGGAGGAGGAGATGCTCCGGGCGATTGACCATTCCGCGCCCTGGCTGCCGGAGGACAAGCCGCGTTACGCCATGGGGCTGGGCACGCCCCCCCAGCTTCTGGAGATGATCGCCCGCGGCGTGGATATGTTTGACTGCGTGATGCCCACGCGCCTGGCGCGCCACGGCGTGGCCCTGACTCCGGACGGCCCCATGCATATCAAGAACCAGCGCTGGGCCGCGGATTCCCGCCCGATCGACCCGGAAGGGCACCCGCATGTCACACAATTCTCCCGCGCTTATGTGCGCCACCTGTTTAAAGCCGGTGAAATACTCGCTTTAAGATTGCTTTCTTTCCAGAATCTGGAATTCTATCTGCGGCTGATGGCTCAGGCGCGTGAGGCCATAGCCGCCGGCACGTTCGGCTCCTTCAAGGATTCATTCATCGCACGATACAAAGCAAATAACATTTTATGAATATCTTCATGTTAGCACAGGCCCAGGATGCCGCCGCCGGACAGGAATCTGGAAATATGTTCCAGCAGATCCTCAGCAGCCCCATGTTCATGTTTGTGATTATCATCGTCCTGTTCTGGGTGATGCTGATCCGTCCGCAGCGGAAGGCCCAGAAGGAACAGCAGGCGCGCATCGCAGCCCTGCAGCGCGGGGACCAGGTAATCACGAACGCAGGCCTGCATGGTTTTGTGGAAAAGGTGAATGACCGCACCGTTTCCCTCAAGATCGCGGAAGGCGTGGTTGTTGAGCTGGAAAAGAACGCCATCGTTCAGGTGGAGAAATAAGGTTTTCCACCTTTCCATACGTTTTCAGCATCCGCCCGTGTCGCCCGACGGCAGGGGCGGATGTTTATTTTTGAAACCGTCTTTTTCCGGCGGGGTTAATAAGAATGACCATGAGATTGCCCCACACTATTATTCTATCGTGCTCCGTTGCGCTGGCGTTCGGTTTTCCGCCGCTTGCGGCAGGGCAGTCCGTGGCTTCCGGAGACCGCCAGGAGGCAGAGGCGGTGCCCAGGCCCGGTCTGGAATGCCTTCAGGTAACTCTTTTGATCCGCCAGATGGTTCTGGACCGGTATGACGGTACCGGAACAGGTATCCTGTCCGGGCAGGACAAGGCCCGGCTGGTGGAGGATGCGCGCGCTGCGCGCAAGGAGGCCAGAAAGAAATTCCTGATGCAGTTTGACAAGGACGGGGACGGAAAGCTTTCCCCGGAGGAGTACAAAGCCTTCCGGGAGCATGTGGAAAAACGCCGCGGCGCCCGCAAGCCGGATGCCGGAACGGGCAAGCGGAACGAGCTTCCTCCGCCTCCCCCCCCCGGCAGTGAGCCGGGAACGCCCATGATGGAAGTCGTTCCCCTGGTGGAAATACGGACTCCGGGGCAGAAGCGCTTCATGGTGGCTCCCGGCCTGTTTCTGCTGACCAGGAACATGCTGCTGCAGAAGTATGACGCTAACGGAAACGGCCGCATTGACCCGGAGGAGCACGCGGCCGTCATGAAGGATGCGGCGGCTCTGTACCGGACTAAGATGAAGGAAATGATGGACCTTTACGATCTGGACCAGGATGGAGTGCTGAGCCCGGTGGAGAAAGAGCAGGCCCTGGCGGACAGCCATCAGGACAGTCCCCTGTACGCCATGGAGGAACCGGACGACATTGACTTGTTCATCCGGGCGAATATCAGTGAAGTGCTATTGAGGGAGGCTCCGGTGAATGCCGGGGAGGAGAAGGATAAAAGCACGGAATAACTTGATTCTTTATCATGGAGCAGCCTCTGGAACCGGAGCGGGCCTTCCTGCAATATCTGGAGGTGGAGAAGCAGGCTTCTCCCCACACGGTGGAGGTGTATGCCCGCGCGCTGCGCCAGTTCCGGACCTGGGCGGACGGTTCGTTCACGGGGTGGGAAAACTGCACGCCGGACCAGATGAGGGACTGGCTGTTCCAGGAGCTGAAGGATGAAGCCGCCACGGCCACCATCCGCCTGCGCTTTGCCGCCCTGCGCAGTTTTTACCGGTTTATGATGCGCCGCCATGGATTGGAAGCCAGCCCGATGACGGGCGTTTCCCTCCCCAGGAAAAAGAAGAACCTGCCTGTTTTCCTGACGCTTAACCAGATGCTGGAATTGCTGGAGCTGCCGTACAAGGCGCCCGTGCCCGCCAATGCTCCCGCCTGGCTCCCCTACCGTGATGCGGCCATCCTGGAACTTTTTTATTCCTGCGGCATGCGCCTGAGCGAATTGGTGGGGCTGGACGTGAGCAGCGTGGACCACCGCTTCCGGGGAGTGCGGGTCATGGGGAAGGGGCGCAAGGAACGCATCCTGCCTGTGGGCGCGCCCGCCCTGGCGGCTCTGGAGGCCTATGCCTCCATGGCCTGCTTGCCGAAGGATTCCCCCCTGTTCGTTTCCCGCATAGGCACCAGGCTCAGCGCGCGCGCCGTGCAGCTGATGCTGGACAAGTACGTGAAGCTCTCCTCCATCCCTTTTACCATTTCACCACACAAGATCAGGCATACGTTTGCCACGCATATTCTGGATGCCGGGGCTGACCTGCGCTCCGTGCAGGAACTGCTGGGGCATGCCTCCCTGTCCACCACGCAGATTTATACCCACGTGACGCGTGCCCGGATGGCGGAGGTTTACAGGCAGGCGCATCCCAGGGCGTAAAGGCCGCTTTATCCCATGACGGAAGAACTCATATTTGCAGGCATCCTGCTGCTCTCCCAGGCGTCACCCGGCCCGGACCAGGCCTTTGTCACCCGGAGCACGCTGGCCTACGGCTTCGGCGCCGGAGTCATGGCCGCGCTGGGCATCGGGACGGGGGTGATCGCCCACGCGGCGCTGGCATGCACGGTGGGGGCATCCGTTTTTCACAGTTCCCTGGGGCTGGTCCTCTTCTGCGCCGCCTCCTGCTGGATGCTGTATTTGGCGTGGAAGATATGGCCGCGGGGAGAAAAAGGGGCCGTCGCCGCGGGTGAAGACGTTCCCGCGGCCTCCGGCATTTACCGGGATGCTCTGGTGACCAACCTGATGAACCCCAAGGCCACGTTCTTCTTTGTAGCGCTGTCCGCCCCGCTGCTGGAAAAAAATCATGATCCCTCGTATGCCCTGTTTATCGGCACGTTGATCGTAGTGACGGGAACGGCGGGGTGGATTCTGTGGGCTCTTGTTTTCCGCTGGCGTCCCATCCGTTCCTTTTATGACCGGAATGCGGGGAGGGTGGATGGCGTGTTGTCTCTGGTGCTGGCGGGGTTTGGCCTCAGCATGCTTTATTCCTTCGGGTGCATGGCGGTGGAAAGTTTTTCCTGACCGGGGGAGGGGAGGAACGGCTTTTTTACCGGAAAAACAACTCTGGTGTTGACAATGACTCCATTATATCGCATACATCTGCACCCGCTATGGGAAGCTGAACGCGCACGCATGTGAGTGACAAGGCGCGCAAGTTCCCCATTAACACCTTTTACTTATAATTGATATGGCAGTAGCAATCAGACTCAACCGTCAGGGTTCCAAGGACCGTCCTTACTATAAAATCGTAGTTGTCGACAGCCGTGCTCGTCGCGACGGCCGTTACATCGAACAAGTGGGTTCCTATGATCCCATGAAGGAAGGCGTGAACTACACCATCGACCTGGAAAAGGTTGACAAGTGGCTTTCCAATGGCGCCCAGCCCTCTGAAACGGTGAATTCCATGATCCGCAAGGCCCGCAAGGCCTAAGTCCGGTTCCTTACCAATTTTTCCTGAAGGCGTTCCTCTGGCGGGGACCGCCTTTTGTTGTTTCTTGCGCGGAGAAGGGCAGCGGTAAATCAGGGAGATCAGGGAGTAAAGCGCGCATGGGAAAGCCCGGGGCGGGGACAAGCTGTGCGCGTGTCCGCAGAAAAAGCGGAGTGCGCTATTACTGGCGGGAACGGAAGACTCTGGCGGATTCCAGAATGCCGAAGGCTATCTCATGAATATGGAGATTGGCCGTATCAATGGTCAGGTGTGCCGTCTGCTGGTAAAAATCATGCCGCTCTTCCATGAGGCGGGTCAGTATGGCCTTCGGGTTGGGCTGCTGGAGCAGGGGGCGGTTGGTGCAGCGGGAAATGCGCTGGTACAGGGTGTTCACGTCCGTGTGGAGCCACACGACAAAGCCCAGTTTTTTCAGCAGTTTCCGGTTTTCCGGCCTGATGGTGATGCCGCCCCCGGTGGATATAATGCGGCTCTGCCTGGTTGCGGCCTGCATCTGGCGGAGGACTCCGGTTTCCAAATCACGGAAATGTGATTCTCCGTGAGTCTTGAAAATCTGCGGGATGCTCATACCCGTCTGCCGCTCGATCAGTTGGTCCGTATCCGTGAAACGGAGGCTCGTCTCCCGGTGAAGTTCCTTCCCGATGGTTGTTTTGCCGCACCCCATCAGCCCGATCAGGATGATGTTTGGCAAGGATGTTGGCGCGGCCTCCTTCATGGCCTGATTGTACTCAATCCGGATGCTTGAGAAAACAACTTTTTAGCCGTATGGCCTTTTCCGGTTTGAGTTGGAAGAGGAATGGGGGACTTCTGGAGGACCGTGAGCCGCCGTGCGGGGCCGTCATGCCGCGCTTCCGCGAATTTGACGGGTTCCCGCCTTCGGGAAACCATGTCTTACTTGACGCAGGAGCTTCCTTCAGGCAAGGATAAGGCCATGCAAACCGAATTGTTCGAGGTAGACCCCCTGTCAGACAACCGCAAACTGTATGTCCGCACGGCGGAAGCGCTGGCGGCGGGTGCGCTGGTGGGAATCCCCACGGAGACCGTGTACGGCCTGGGAGCTGATGCCTTGAACCCGGAAGCGGTGGCCAGGATTTTTGAAGCCAAGGGGCGTCCTTCTTTTGACCCGCTGATCATCCATGTGCATCATGGGAAGGAAGTGGATAAATATACCGCCATTCCGGAAGAGCTGGAAGAGCTGGTGCATACGCTGGCGTCCAAATTCTGGCCGGGGCCGCTGACGATGGTATTGCCGAAGGCGGATATCATCCCGGACATTGTGACCAGCGGACTTCCGACGGTGGCCGTGCGCGTGAGCGCGCATCCCGCCATGCGCGGGGTGGCCAAGGCGCTGGGGCGTCCCGTGGCTGCGCCCAGCGCCAACCGCTTCGGGCATATCAGCCCTACCTCCGCCTCAGCCGTGCAGAAGGAGCTGGACGGACGCATAGAAATGATTCTGGATGCCGGCGCCTGCTCCGAGGGGCTGGAGAGCACCATTGTGCGCCCCATGCTTGACGAGAAGGGGAAGCCTGCGCTGGAACTGCTGCGTGAAGGGCCCGTGACCCGGGAACAATTCCGGAACCTGGTGAAGGTGGTGCGCCGCAAGCCTTCCGCACGCCCCGTTTCGGAAAAAGCTCCGGCGGATGCCCCGGGACAGCTCAGCAGCCATTATGCGCCGCGCAAGCCCATGATGCTGCTGGAACCCGGTGAGGAATTCGTGCCCGTGGAAGGGGTGCGGTACGGTTTGCTCTCCTATGAGGGGACTTCTGATCTGGCCCAGGAAGGGAATTGGGCGGAGGTTGTAGCCATGAGCCCCGGCAACGGACGCCTGGCGGAGGCCGCCGTACGCCTGTTTGCCCTGATGAGGCAGATGGATGAAAATGAAGGCATTGACGTCATTGTGGCGGAGGCTGTTCCGGAGGCGGGACTGGGCCGTGCCATCATGGACCGTCTGCGCCGCGCCTCCGCCGCCAGGGAATGACTTGTCCCCGGCTCCCGGAATATGCTAAAACCATCCCGAACCCCTCTTTGATTTTATGGCCGCTACGTTATTTGAAAAAATCTGTTCCGGGGACATTCCCGCGGACATCGTTTACCAGGATGAACAGTGCGTCTGTTTCCGGGACATCAGCCCGCAGGCTCCGGAACATCTGCTGCTGGTTCCGCGCAAGCCCATTCCCCGTCTTTCCGAGGCAGGGGAGGAAGACGGAGCCCTGCTGGGCCACATGATGCTGGCCGCCGGACGCATCGCCAGAAGCCTGGGCATGGACCAGAACGGCTTCCGCCTGGTCATCAACAACGGACCGGACGCCGGAGAAGCGGTGCCCCATCTGCACATGCACCTGCTGGCGGGCCGCAAGTTGGAATGGCCTCCCGGTTAGGTCCGGCACGGATTGGAAGGGCTGCGGGAAAAAGGGGATGTGTCATTCCGCCCCTTTCCGGGGATGGTGCCGCCCTGTCTGCTTGTCAGGCGCGGAGTGTGCCTGTAAAATGCGGTCATGAAAAGATTGCTGGTAGAGCTTGAGAACTTGCCGGAAGCGGGAAAGAAATACAGCGGTGAGCTGGATTCCGAAATCTTCGGCATCGACGATGAAGAGGTTAATTCCATTGGACCTCTTGCTTTTGACCTGTACGTGCAGAGATTTGAGAACGAATTATTCGTGAGGGGCAACATTTCCGCCCCGTTCAAATTCCGCTGCGTGCGGTGCCTGGGGTACTTTGACTACGTGGTGGAGGTAAATGAATTTGCCACCTCTTTTGAAATTGATTCACAGAGTGTTGTGGATGTTTCCGACTCCATGCGTGAAGAAATAGTCCTGGATTTCCCGGCGTACCCGAAATGCGCGGACGGAGGCATGGAAAACGACTGTATGGCGAAAACTCCATATTTTGGGGTGGACAAAGAGGGGGTAACGGGTGTAAACAGTTCTGCCCCGAGCAAGAATAGTGGCGTGTGGGACGCCCTCAATGAGCTGGGGGATCATCATTAATCACCTTTTTACCAACTAGAATTATGGCAGCACCTAAGCGCAGAACGTCCAAGATGAAGCAGCGTACCCGCCTTGCCGCGCAGGCATGGCGCGCTCCGAAGCTCCGCAAGTGCCAGAATTGCGGCAGCAGCACCCCCGGTCATACCGCCTGCCCCAATTGCGGTACGTATACGACCCGTTCCGGCAAGGAAATTGTGGTGAAGGCGGAAGCGTAAGCTCCGCAGGCACCGCATTTGCCTTGAAAAGTATCGCCGTAATCCGGCGTTATCATATTGATTCTCCAGCCGCTTTTGCTCCGCAAAGCGGCTGAACTTGCTTGAAGCAGGCTGCTTTTTCTGTTAACACACTTCTTCAACAAATACTATGAAGATTGCACTGGATGTGATGGGCGGCGACAATGCGCCCGATATTAACCTGGACGGGGCAAAGCGGGCCCTGCAGGATTTCCCTCTCATTGAAAAAATCTACCTGGTGGGGAGGGAAGAGGTGGTGCGTGGTTCCTGTGACCGCTGGGGCCTTTCCGGTCCGCGTGTGGAAATTGTTCCCGCTGCGGAAGTGGTGGAAATGAATGAATCCGGCCTGTTGGCGGTGAGGCAGAAGAAAAACTCCTCCATGTCCGTTTCCGTGGACCTGGTTAAATCCGGAGACGCGGACGCCGTGGTCAGCGCGGGCAACACGGGCGCGGCCGTGGCGGCCGCCACCATCAAGCTCAGGCTGCTTAACGGCGTGGAACGCGCAGGCATTGTGACCCAGCTTCCCAATGAATTCGGAGTCTGCAATGTGACGGATACCGGCGCCAACCCGGAGGCCAAGCCCCGGCATCTGGTGGGCTACGCCGTCATGGCCAGTATCCTGGCCCGTTCCGTTTATGGCAAGCCGATGCCCAAGGTAGGGGTGATGAGCAATGGCTCTGAAGATGAAAAAGGAACGGACTTTACCAAGGGAACCTTTTGCCTGTTGAAGCATCTGGAGGAGCGCGGCGCGCTCCCTTTTCAATTTGTGGGCAATGTGGAAGGTCACGATCTCTTTGAACATGAAATAGACGTGGCGCTGACGGATGGTTTTACGGGAAACGTGCTGCTGAAAACCTGCGAGGCCACCGCCAAGGCATTCGGCAAATGGCTGAAGGAGGAACTTCAGGCGAATCCGCTCCGCATGATGGGAGCCGCCTGCGCTTCCGGTGCATTCCGTGCCATGAAGGCGCGCCTCTCTGCCGACTCCGTGGGTGGGAGCCCCTTGCTGGGCGTCCGGGGCGTAACCATCATCGCGCATGGGAGCTCCTCCCCCGCCGCCATCCGCAATGCCCTGAGAGTCTCCATGGAAATGGTGCAGCAGGGGGTCAATCCCCTCATTGAAGAGGAGATGGCCAGACTGGGCGCCATTCCGGAAATCTCCGAAGTGTACCCTAAATAATCAACCATGTTTCATTTTCTGAAAAAACATGCCGCAGCAGCGGTAAAAGATGGAAAAACCGCGGAAGAGGCCTCTTCCGCGCCCCGTTCGCCGGGAGACCGCCTGGACTCCAACGTGGCGGTATCCGTAGGCCTGTGCATTCTGGTTTTCATTATCCTGCAGTGGATGGGCAGTTACAGCCCCCATTGGGGAAAATCCCTGTGGCACAATGTATCTGAAGCCTTCCTGCTCTTCTCCGTGACGCTGGCGCTGATGCCCATGTACTGGCTTTGCGCCGGGGCCCTGCGGAAAAAGAACAAAACACTTGTCGTCACCTGGGGAGCCATTTTGCTTCAGCTCCTCTTCTTTGGCCTCATCCGTCATGTGACGGCCAACATTACGTCGGACATTGGCAACGAACTCCTGTACCTGCCTTATATGATGGCTCCGCTGATTGTGACGGTGCTGCTGGGGCCGCTGCTGGGCATGTTCGCTACCATCGCCATCTGCATGCTCGGCGGATTCTTCATCCTGCCGGCGCAATACGTGCCGGAAAAACAGGTCCAATTCTGGATCTTGAGCTCCCTGTCCGGCATGCTCACGGTACTGCTCACCCATAATCTGAGAAACCGGGCGCAATTGCTGCGGGCCGGCTTCTTTGTGGGGCTCCTGATCATGGTACTGTGCTGCATCATGGGAGTCATCAACCTCCAGGCCTGGGACTACAACCTGGTGGGCGTGCTGGTGTGCCTGGCTGTGGCGTTTGGCGTGAGCATGCTGACCAGTGTGCTGATCAGCGGCGTGCTGCCCATCATTGAGGGCGTCTTTAAAATCATCACGCCCATTTCCTGGCTGGAAATGGCGGACATGAACCGCCCGCTCATGAAGCGGCTGCAAATGGAGGCCCCGGGAACCTTCCACCACTGCCTGATGGTCGCCCAGCTGGCGGAAGCGGCGGCGGAAGCCATCGGCGCCAACCCCATTGAATGCAGGGTGGCCGCCTACTACCATGACATCGGCAAGATGCAGAACCCCCTTTACTTCATTGAAAACATCATGGACGGCCCTAATCCCCATGATGAGCTGACGCCCAGCATGAGCGCCCGCATCATCATTGACCATGTTCATGACGGGGTGGAACTGGCCAAGGCGAACAACCTTCCGCGGCCGCTGGTGGACGTCATTGAACAGCATCACGGCACATCCCTGGCCTACTTCTTCTACCGCAAGGCCCTTCAATACCGGGATGAAATCCTGGGCAGGGTGGAAAGCGGGCTGGCCTCTCCGGACGATGTTCCGGAAGTGGTGGAATCCAACTTCCGTTACAAGGGCCCCAATCCCCAGAGCAAGGAAACGGGAATCGTCAGCCTGGCGGACATCGTGGAAAGCGCCACGCGCTCTATGGGGAAAATCTCCTGTGAGGAAATGCAGAAGAGAGTGGATGAACTCCTGAAGCAGCGGGTAGTGGACGGCCATCTGGACGACTGCGGCCTCACCTTCGGTGATCTTAAAAAAATCCGCAACAGCTTCATCCAGACGCTGAAAAGCATTCATCACAACCGCATTGCCTATCCTTCCCACAATCCGGAGGCAAAAATTGAAAAGCCCGTGCTACCCCCGGCGGAGGCAAAGGAAGAAGGCCGGAAGCCGGAGAAGGAGGAACAGGAAAACAAAGCGATTCCGGAAATCATGGAACTGCCCGATACCGGTGCAGGGGATACGGAAAAACCCGGTAAAGCGGACGAAAAGGACGGGACGGATACGGAGAAAAATGAAACCGCATCTTGAACTCTACGACCATCTGGAAAAGGGGCGCCTGAGCCCGTCCGTGGCGGAAGCCCTGAATGGCGCCCTGGTGGCTTGCCTCCCCGCCGTACTGGCGCTGCCTGAAGGTCCTGTGCCCGTTCTCTCCGGTCTGGACGAGGTGGAAATAAGCGTGGTGGACGATGAAGCCATCCGGGACGTGCATGCCCGTTTTCTGAATGATCCCACGGTGACGGACGTCATCACCTTTCCCCACGGAGACGGGGTGGGCGAAATCATCGTCAGCTATGATACCGCCATCCGGCAGGCGGCGGAATTCCATGAGCCGGTATACAGGGAACTATTCCGGTACATGGTGCACGGCCTGCTGCACTTGCACGGCTACATTGACACGGAGCCGGAGGAGAGGGAGCGCATGTTCTCCCGGCAGGAACCGCTGGTGCAGGAATTCGGGGCTGCCCTGGCTGGCATGTCTTCCCCGGGCAACCGTTGATCCGGAGGCTGAAAGCGCTCTTTTAAAGATACGGGCTTGCCAAGCCGAGATATTCTTTGTTAATCTCCTTCCGCACCATGCGTCCATAGCTCAGTTGGATAGAGCAACTGCCTTCTAAGCAGTGGGTCACTGGTTCGAATCCAGTTGGACGTGCCATTTTCCGGAACCCCGTATTCTTTCAGGAATAACGGGGTTCCTTCATGCGGTGAAAGCATGTTTTTCATCTGGAAAAGGTTTCCTGGAGAAATGCCGGAACAGGGCTGGTAGTGGGTAAGGGCCGATTTGATGCCGTGCGGGAATGGAAAGGGTGGCCAAGGGCCAGGAAAACAGCGCCCCGGAATGCTCCGGTCATGCTGCCGGTGCATTTTTAATGGGTTGCCCCCGGAAGAAGAGGCTTGGCGACCGGAATTCCTCCCCTATTCAGCCTGATGGGCGCAGGCCTCTGCCTTTCTGGTGAAGCCGGAAAACGGAGTCCGCCGTACACGTTCATCCTGAAGGAGGACATTGACGCACAATTCCAGAATTTTATGCATGCCGTACTGGGGGAGGTCAATGTCCGGATGATGTTCCTGGAACTTGTGGATGATGGACATTTCCGTCTCGGAAAAACTCACGGGAATGGTATTGGAAAGCTGGACATTCCAGGGCTCCCCTTCGCTCATCAGCTTGTCGATGAAAAGGGACTGGGTGACGGGAATGCTGCCGCGCACGGCAAACCAGGTGTGCACGGTACGGACGGAAACCCGGCATTGTTCCGCCAGCCACTGGCGCGTTTTGCCGTGGCCCCGGAGCCATTCCTTGATCTTAAGCTTTTTCGGATCGCATCCTTCCGCATCGGGGGGAGCGTTCAAATCCGGGTCGGAAACCAGATCCGGGATAATGTGGGCAAGCGCTTTTTTGGTATTGGCCGATATTTTGCGGACGCTCATTTGTGCGTAAAACGTCTGTGGCCGGATTCCTATCTCCTCCGCCAGCTGGTAGGACTTGCGGTTCTGGCATTGCAGCCACTCCTTAACCATGGTGCGTATATCGTCGTCAGACATGAATTGGTGCAGGTTGAATGATGAAGAAAAGATAGGGGAAAGGCGTTTGAAACGCCATATTCTCTTTCCTTGGGACGGTTCCGGGATGTGGAATCCTGCTTTTCAGCTTCTGCTCTTGATGCTGGAAAGCGCATCCAGGGCTTCACTGGCCCACTCCGGAACGGTCAATCCGTGACGTTCGGCTTCATTTCTGAACTTTTCATACTTCTGAGGGGTAACTGGAACATAAATGCTATTGGGATTCTTCATCTGCGCCAGACGTGCGTGTTTGGCGTATTCCTCTTTCATGATCCTGATTATGAGACGTTGTCGTGCTGGAGGAATAGGAACAGTGGAGAGCCACTTATCAACCTGGCTCTTGCTGACGCCGCAGAGATCGGCAAACTCGTCCCGGGTCATTTTCGTAAGGGCGAGAAACTTCCTGATGCTGGACTTCATTTCATCCATAAGCGCATTTTTCGCATTCAGAAAAAATCTAGCAAGCCATTTTTGGCATATTTTCTATTTTAGAAAATAATATTGTCTTTGCGTATCCTAAAAGGTAAATGGTTTTTCCTAAATCCAATGAAACTCAAAAAAATATGAATGTTGGAAACACTCGTTTTCTTCTTTTATACGAAAAACTTAATGCTTAATATTTTCCTTTCTCCATGGCATTTTCACTGCTGTTCCGGGGAAGGGAAGTACGGTTTATCGGGGTGGTGTTGGCTTATCTTCTTCTATTGGCTTGACTCAGCACGTTTCAGGCGTACGGTATTATCATGTTAAATTCCTCTTTATTTGCCTTGGGGTGTTCCGCGCTTTTTGTGATGTCTGCGGGAATGCCTTTGCTGGCTGCTTCTCCCGGAAAAAAAGAAAATAAAACAACCGCTCCGGCGGAAGCCCTTCCTACGCTTTCCCTGGAAGGGCTGCCGGGGGTATGGCTGCAGGGAACGCCCGTGAAGGAGTGGGAAAAGGACAAAGTATATATCTTTGAATTCTGGGCTACCTGGTGCGGGCCGTGTCTTGCCGCGATGCCCCATATGGAACAGCTTCACCAGGCATTTAAAGACAATCCGCGCATGCAGATTGTCGGGGTCAATGTGATGGACAGGAAGACCCCGGAAGCCCTGAAAGAATTTATCAAGAACCGTCCCTCTCCCCTGAACTATACCATGGCGGTGGATGTGGATGGAAAGAAGACCAAGGAGAAGTGGCTGGATCCCCTGGAGGTAAACGGTATTCCACACGCCTTTGCCGTTAAAAATGGCCGGCTCATCTGGCGCGGGCATCCCGCACAGCTTTCGGAAGAAATCATGCAGGCCATGCTGAGGCCGGATTTTTCTGCGGCTTCGCTCCCGGCAAAAGGCCCGGATGCGGGCGCCCATGAGTGGCAGCATTACCGTGAAACCTCGCAAAAGGTGCGCGATCTTGTAGAAAAGGACGGGAAACAGGGAGTCCAGGCGCTGTTGAAGCAAATTCAGGATTCCGGAAAATTCCCGCAGGACCAGGTGATTCAAATGAAGATGATTCCGTTCCTCGTACTGGCGGAACAGGGCAAATTTGAGGAAGCCCAGTCGGTACTGAATGATGTGAGCGGGGAATATCCGGACAATTACCGTGTGCAGATTGATATAGCCGGAACTCTGATGGAGGGAAAATCAGTGCCTGCCGGAAAGATGGATACCGCTCTGGTGGAACGGTGTCTGGCCCGCTGCATTGAAATCTCAAGGAAATCCAACAAGGAAGCGTCCCTGCCATGGCGTATGATGGCGGAACTCCGGGAGCGGCAGGGGAACATGAAAGAAGCGCTTCAGGATATGGAGAAAGCGCTTTCCCTGACCTCCATCAGCAAGGCATGGACGAAGTTGCAGGAGCTTTCCGGCACTACGGAAACGTTTCAATCCCTGATGGACCAGGCAGCTGCGGAAATTAAGCCGGAACCTCCCCGGAAGAAGCAGGAGCTGGGTCCGGTGCAGGAGGACGAACAATACACGCCCCTTTTCAGCAAGCTGGACTGGGTCAATCATCCTGCACTGACAGGGTTGCCTTCCGGCAAGACCGTATTTATCAGCTTTTGGAGATGGACTCCGGCGCAGGGCGGCATGTGGAGCGACGGGGCTCCGGGAAGAATACTTGATGTAGTCCTGAAAAAATACGGACTTCTGGATCATCCGGGGATTAAGGCTGTGGTGCTGGACGTGATCCCGGCAGATAAAAAACAGGTGCAGGAATACCTGGACAGTCCGGAAGGGTGGACTGCTTATCCTGTCGGTGTTCCATCGGATCGCTCGGTGGTGGATCTTTTTGAATCTCTTAAGCTTGAATCATTCCCTGCGGCTGCCGTCATCCGTGACGGAACGCTCCTATGGGCTGGTGAAATTAAAAGGATGCCGGAATGGGTGGCGGAAACGGCCCGGCGGGACTCTTTTGACAAGAACCAATTTGCGGAAGAAGATGCGAAACGCAAGTCCCGGCAGCAGGCCATGCAGGCGGTCATCAAAAAATCCTTTGAACTGCGCCGGGAAAAGAAATTTGATGAATACAAAAAGCTGATTGAGGAAAACGCCGAGCGATTTGCCGATGACGGATGGTTTGCGTCTACAGTGGCGGAAATCCAAGCGGGGGAAGCCTGGAAGGAGAAAGACTACGAAAAGGTGGCGGATATCTTAGACCAGGTGCTGACGCGTTTCCCGAAGGAAGACTCTCTGGCTTCCTATCTCCTGAAAATCCTGAACGGATCGGATGAAATGCGTGGGTACAACTATCAAGCGGCACGGCATGCTCTCCAGATCATGAAAGACTCCAATACGCGGGATGACGGTGGTTACAATGCGGCTTGCTATGAAGTCATGATGAAAATGGCGATGGAGAAAAAAGACTACGCCCAGGCGAAAAAAGACGCTCTGAATGCACTCCGAGAATTGCCCCTCATGCACCAGTACGTAGCCATGAAGAAAAAACAGGCGGAAGCTTAAGACTTCTGAAACGTTTGGGCCCCTTTTGTTGAGAAAGGGGCCTTTTTCGCGAAAAAAGAGAAAAATGTAATACGTTAAGGATCAGTAATATTTAGAATGTTGAAAAAATATCGGAAAAAACATATCGAAAAAAATTGACAAGAGGGGTAGTTTTGATAGACTTCTCGGCACGCCAACACGGCGACGGGATGAAAAGCCCGGCGGCATGAGGGGCTCGAAAGAGGGCCTGAATGAAGCCAGGGAATGCCACCCGGAAGAGCCTCTTTAAAGGGGCCGATAAGAAGATTTCAAGGGAATGACTACCGAACCCGCCGAGGGTTTTCCTGAGAGCGTCGAGAGATGCGCGAGGGAGAAAAAGCCCGAAGGAGCGACCTTGCTCCGAGAGGGGCGGATTGGTAGAAGCAAGGGAAAGAAAAAAGGTCGTGACGCGCGCCGTGCTTGGCAGAGCGAAGAGGACCTCAAGAGACACAACTTGAGGGAAGAGCTGACTGAAGCATGGCGCAGATGAAATCGAAAGATTCCATTTGGTCCAGCAATTTCAAAAATTATTTTGATGGAGAGTTTGATTCTGGCTCAGAACGAACGCTGGCGGCGTGGATAAGACATGCAAGTCGAACGAGAGAACTGCTAGCTTGCTAATAGTTCTCTAGTGGCGCACGGGTGAGTAACACGTGAGTAACCTGCCCCCAAGAGTGGGATAGCCCCGGGAAACTGGGATTAATACCGCATAATATCGCAAGATTAAAGCAGCAATGCGCTTGGGGATGGGCTCGCGTCCTATTAGTTAGTTGGTGAGGTAACGGCTCACCAAGGCGATGACGGGTAGCCGGTCTGAGAGGATGTCCGGCCACACTGGAACTGAGACACGGTCCAGACACCTACGGGTGGCAGCAGTCGAGAATCATTCACAATGGGGGAAACCCTGATGGTGCGACGCCGCGTGGGGGAATGAAGGTCTTCGGATTGTAAACCCCTGTCATGTGGGAGCAAATTAAAAAGATAGTACCACAAGAGGAAGAGACGGCTAACTCTGTGCCAGCAGCCGCGGTAATACAGAGGTCTCAAGCGTTGTTCGGAATCACTGGGCGTAAAGCGTGCGTAGGCGGTTTCGTAAGTCGTGTGTGAAAGGCGGGGGCTCAACCCTCGGACTGCACATGATACTGCGAGACTAGAGTAATGGAGGGGGAACCGGAATTCTCGGTGTAGCAGTGAAATGCGTAGATATCGAGAGGAACACTCGTGGCGAAGGCGGGTTCCTGGACATTAACTGACGCTGAGGCACGAAGGCCAGGGGAGCGAAAGGGATTAGATACCCCTGTAGTCCTGGCAGTAAACGGTGCACGCTTGGTGTGCGGGGAATCGACCCCCTGCGTGCCGGAGCTAACGCGTTAAGCGTGCCGCCTGGGGAGTACGGTCGCAAGATTAAAACTCAAAGAAATTGACGGGGACCCGCACAAGCGGTGGAGTATGTGGCTTAATTCGATGCAACGCGAAGAACCTTACCTGGGCTTGACATGTAATGAACAACATGTGAAAGCATGCGACTCTTCGGAGGCGTTACACAGGTGCTGCATGGCCGTCGTCAGCTCGTGTCGTGAGATGTTTGGTTAAGTCCAGCAACGAGCGCAACCCCTGTTGCCAGTTACCAGCACATAATGGTGGGGACTCTGGCGAGACTGCCCAGATCAACTGGGAGGAAGGTGGGGACGACGTCAGGTCAGTATGGCCCTTATGCCCAGGGCTGCACACGTACTACAATGCCCAGTACAGAGGGGGCCGAAGCCGCGAGGCGGAGGAAATCCTAAAAACTGGGCCCAGTTCGGACTGTAGGCTGCAACCCGCCTACACGAAGCCGGAATCGCTAGTAATGGCGCATCAGCTACGGCGCCGTGAATACGTTCCCGGGTCTTGTACACACCGCCCGTCACATCATGGAAGCCGGTCGCACCCGAAGTATCTGAAGCCAACCGCAAGGAGGCAGGGTCCTAAGGTGAGACTGGTAACTGGGATGAAGTCGTAACAAGGTAGCCGTAGGGGAACCTGCGGCTGGATCACCTCCTTTCTATGGAGTAAGTGCATGAGAATGCACAGGTCGGATCTCTTCCCGAGGGAAGAGGGCGCGGAACCCGCGAGGGCCCGCAACGAACCAAAGATGTGTAAACAGCCAGTTCGCTTGTAGCGAAACTAGGCACGACGTGCGTGACGACCTTTTTTCAAACCGAACCGCAACTGGGGGTATAGCTCAGTTGGTAGAGCGCCAGCTTTGCAAGCTGGATGTCCGGGGTTCGAGTCCCCGTGCCTCCACCAGTTTCGGTAAGAAGGCGGCAACGGAGAACGGTAAATGGCTATTAACTATTACCTGTTCGCTGTTAACTGCCTCTGCGAGACCCAAAGCCGGGCCTGTAGCTCAGTTGGTTAGAGCACGCGCTTGATAAGCGCGGGGTCACAGGTTCAAGTCCTGTCAGGCCCACCAAAAAGCAAATCGATTATTGAGGGAACAACGAAAATTGACATCTGCGTGGCAAAGAAAACAATTGCTGAGAAGCAATTGCTTTCCAACAAAGTGGGTAGTTGAAAAACAACTACAATACACAATTTAAAACATGCATACCAAGAAATAAGACAATACAGTAAGTCACGAAAGGGCTTTGTGGTATTGTGGAAGTGGTAAAAAGCTTTTGCAATATGATGAAGTAATTAAGGGCGTACGGTGAATGCCTTGGTGCCAACAGGCGAAGAAGGACGCGGCAAGCTGCGAAAATCCTCGGGAAGCTGCAAGCAAGCGATGATCCGGGGGTATCCGAATGGGGTAACCTGATCGAGTTAATACTCGATCGTTCATACCTGAATACATAGGGTATGAAACGCGAAACCCGCTGAAGTGAAACATCTCAGTAAGCGGAGGAAAAGAAAGAGAAATCGATTCCGTAAGTAGTGGCGAGCGAAAGCGGATGGAGCCCAAACCGAAGGTACTCCTTCGGGGTTGTAGGACCACGACATATTCGACCATACTGGATAGTAGAACAGCCTGGAAAGGCTGGCCGTAGAAGGTGAAAGCCCTGTAGACGAAATCCAGCGTGGGAATTAGTGGAATCCTGAGTAATACATCACACGTGGAACGATGTATGAATCAGCGCGGACCACCGCGCAAGGCTAAATACTAGTTGGCGACCGATAGTGAACAAGTACCGCGAGGGAAAGGTGAAAAGAACCGCTGTGAGCGGAGTGAAATAGAACCTGAAACCGTATGTCTACAAAGTGTCAGAGCAGAGCAATCTGCGATGGCGTGCCTTTTGTTTAATGAGTCTGCGAGTCAGTGTTTGTGGCAAGACTAAGGGCTTCCGGCCCGGAGTCGTAGCGAAAGCAAGTCCGAATAGGGCGAATTAAGTCGCAGGTACTGGACCCGAAGCGGAGGTGACCTACCCTTGGCCAGGTTGAAGCATGGGTAAAACCATGTGGAGGACCGAACAGGTGAACGTTGAAAAGTTCTCTGATGAGCTGAGGGTAGGAGTGAAAGGCTAATCAAACCCCGTGATAGCTGGTTCTCTTCGAAATGCATTTAGGTGCAGCGTCACGTGCTGATGCGCGGGGGTAGAGCACTGACAAGGCTAGGGGGCACACCCGCTTACCAAACCTTATCAAACTCCGAATACCGTGCAATGGAACGTGGCAGTGAGACAGTGGGGGATAAGCTTCATTGTCGAGAGGGAAACAACCCAGACCAGCAGCTAAGGTGCCTAAATAACGCTCAGTGGAAAGGATGTGGGATTACACAGACAGTGAGGATGTTGGCTTAGAAGCAGCCACCATTTAAAAAATGCGTAATAGCTTACTCATCGAGTGATCCTGCGCCGAAAATGATTGGCGATCAAGCGTTATACCGAAGCTCTGGACTTTACCTTACGGTAGAGTGGTAGAAGAGCGTTGCATACGCGTTGAAGGGTGATGGCGACTGACCCTGGAGCGTATGCAAGTGAGTATGCAGACATGAGTAACGTAAAGCCGGGTGAAATCCCCGGCCGCCGTAAACCCGAGGTTTCCAGGGCAACGTGTTTCGTCCCTGGGTTAGCCGGGACCTAAGCCGAGGCCGAGAGGCGTAGGCGATGGACATCAGGTTAATAATCCTGAGCTCGCGACCCTTAAACTGGGAGGACGCATGAGAAAAGATGACTAGGTTATTGAATTCCGAGTTGAGTCTACGGACTCAGCGCATCATTGGATCGAGTGCCAAGAAAAGCCCCAGCATATGCTAAGCGACCCGTACCGCAAACCGACACAGGTGGGTGGGTAGAATATACCAAGGCGTAAGAGTGAAACCTGGTTAAGGAACTCGGCAAATTAGCCCCGTAACTTCGGAAGAAGGGGTGCCTGCAGCGATGCAGGCCGCAGAGAAATGGCCCAACCGACTGTTTATCAAAAACACAGCACTCTGCAAAGACGCAAGTCGAAGTATAGGGTGTGACACGTGACCAATGCCGAAAGATTAAGGCAAGGGGTTAGCCGCAAGGCGAAGCTCTGAACCCAAGTCCCGGTGAATGTCGGCCGTAACTATAACGGTCCTAAGGTAGCGAAATTCCTTGTCGGGTAAGTTCCGACCTGCACGAATCGTGAAACGAGTTGGGCACTGTCTCAACCAGGCGCTCAGTGAAATTGTAGTGGCGGTGAAGATGCCGCCTACCCGCAGAAGGACGGAAAGACCCTATAGACCTTAACTGTAAGCTGTCATTGTTTCTTCGGTTTTAATGCTCAGAGTAAGTGGGAGACGCTGAAGACGCCCTTTAGGGGGCGTCTGAGTCATCAATGAGACACCACCCTTTGAAACTGGAGGATCTAACCCTGAGCCGTGAATCCGGCCAGAGGACCGTGTCAGCCGGTCAGTTTTACTGGGGCGGTATCCTCCCAAAGAGTAACGGAGGAGCGCGAAGGTGGGCTCAGCCCGGTTGGCAACCGGGTGTCGAGTGCATGGGCATAAGCCCGCCTAACTGTGAGACCTACAAGTCGAGCAGATGCGAAAGCAGGCCCAAGTGATCCGGCGGTAGAAAGTGGAATTGCCGTCGCTCAACGGATAAAAGGTACCTTAGGGATAACAGGCTGATCACGCCCAAGAGTTCATATCGACGGCGTGGTTTGGCACCTCGATGTCGGCTCGTCGCATCCTGGGGCTGGAGAAGGTCCCAAGGGTCCGGCTGTTCGCCGGTTAAAGCGGCACGCGAGCTGGGTTCAGAACGTCGCGAGACAGTTCGGTCCTCTATCCTCTGTGGGCGTTGGAAAATTGAGGGGTTCAGACCTTAGTACGAGAGGACCGGGTCTGACGCACCACTGGTGCATCGGTTGTACTGTCAAGTGCATGGCCGAGTAGCTAAGTGCGGACGGGATAAGCGCTGAAAGCATCTAAGCGCCAAGCCCATCCCAAGATGAGTTTTCCCTATAGGTTCGTGGAAGACCACCACGTTGATAGGTCGCAGGTGTAAGTGCAGCAATGTATTGAGCCAAGCGATACTAATTACCAATAGACTTCATCATATTACATCACTCCCGTTCGTGAATAACAACTTGCCGTTGTCTTGTTCATACAGTGCATGTTTAAAAAGTAACACCACCAGCCACGCAGATGTCAGTTTACGCTGATTCCTTCCCCTCATAACGAGAGGAAATCTTCTTAGCCACAAACACACACAACCCTTAAAAAATCCCCCTCAAAGCCCCCAAGGGCTCCCGGGCAGGCAGGATGAAGAGAGAAAAAACCTCTTCCCCCTGAAGCCCGGTGGCCAGAGCGCAGTGGTCCCACCCGGTCCCGTTCCGAACCCGGAAGTGAAACGCTGCCGCGCCAATGGTAGTCGGACGATAGGTCCCGCAAGAGTAGGTCGCCGCCGGGATTTTTTTCATCAGGCCCCAACAGTCCCATCACTGTTGGGGCCTGTTCGTTTTCTTGTTGAAAGGATTGGGGGCGCTCCAAAAGGTTGGTAAGGCCGGGAGTTTGCTTTTCCCGCCATTATAATCCTCCTTGAAAGACGCTATGGATTTTGCATGTATAGTTGGTGCTATGCTTTCACATGCTTTTGCAGTCGGTTCGGTTCTGGGAACGGTCATGTCCCCGCTTGTTTGCGTCTCTGCCGCGGAAATGTCTCCCGTAGCGGCCGCTGAAGACGTGGTGGCGCGCGTGACTCCAGCAGCAAAAGGCGCTGTGTCGTTCAGCTTGAATCCGGCCCTGGGCAACAAGATTACGATTTCAGGCGCTCCCGGAGGCATTCGGGTGGAAGCATCTGACGTACGCCGCCTGGTAGCGGGATACGGGTGGTATCTGAAAAATATTGCCAAGGTGCATTTTTCGTGGAACGGAGACCGCCTGACGCTTTCCTCTCCGCTGCCTGCCCCATCCAGCCCTGTCACGATTGAATCTCCGTGGAATACCGTTTTTGCCTATAATTACTGCACCCTGTCTTATACGGCGGCTTTCTGGGATTGGAACCGCTGGCAGCGTGAGATTGATTTTCTGGCGCTGAGCGGGTTTACGCACGCGCTGGTGACGGCAGGGCTGGAGAAAACCTGGGAGGATTTCCTTATCGGCCTGGGGTATCCCCGTGAAAAGGCTCTCCGCTTCATCCCCAATCCCGCCTTTGCCGCCTGGTGGAACATGGGCAACCTGGAAGGACACGGGGGACCGTTGACCCAGCAGCAGATTGACAGGATGGCGCAGCTGGGGCGGCGCATCGTATCCCGCATGGAGCAGCTGGGCATGACGCCCGTGCTTCAGGGTTATGTGGGGTTTGTTCCTGCGGATTTTGCGGAGAACGTGCGGATGAAGGGCCTGAAGCTTATCCCGCAGGGGGAATGGGTCAATTTCAAGAGGCCGTGGGTCGTGGACCCCACTTGCGAGGCGTTTCCGAAGCTGGCTGCGGACTGGTACAAGGCTCTCCGCAAGGTGTACGGCATTTCCGGAAAAATGTTCGGGGGGGATTTGTTCCATGAGGGAGGCAGCAAGGGGGACATTGACGTGACGCGTGCGGCGCAGGCGGTGCAGGGCGCCATGCAGAAGGCTTCCCCGGGTTCTTCCTGGGTGATCCAGGCGTGGGGGGGCAATCCTTCCCGCGAGCTGCTGGCCGGAACGGACCCGAAGCATGCGCTTGTGCTGCAGCTTACCAAGGACATGGCTGACGGCGGAAAGAATTTGAGGACTTTTGACGGCATTCCCTGGGTCTGGTGTGAGCTGGCCAACTTCGGCGGCAATACGGGACTGTACGGAGGGGTTCCTCTTCTGTCCCGTCTGGGGAGTGATTTGGCCGGCTACAGGGACAAGGGGCTGACGGGAATGGGTACCTTGTCCGAAGGGCTGGAGACGAATCCCCTTCATTACGCCCTGTTCAGCGACCGTTTATGGACAGAGGAGGATATTCCGGTCCGGGACTGGCTCAGGAAGTATGCTCGCCAGCGTTACGGCGCCGCTCCGGAAGCGGTCGTGCAGGCTTTGGAAATCCTGTCTTCCTCCATTTACAATCCCGCCCGTTCGCAGGAGGGGTGTACGGAGTCCATTATCTGCGCCCGTCCGTCCTGGGACGTCCGCAAGGCTTCCACGTGGTCCAGCGGGGAGAGGTATTACCATCTGGGCGACATCGTTAAAGCGGCCCGCGGTTATTTGCAGGCGGCTAATGCCCAGCCGTCCCTGTTAAAGGAGGAGACTTTCCGCTATGACTTGGTGGATGTCGTCCGCCAGGCGCTTGCGGACGCCGCTTTTTACCAGCTTCAGCGGATCAGGAGCGCTTTTGACTCCGGGGATGCAGCGGCATACAGGAGGCAGGTGAAATCGTTCCTGTCCCTGGTTGCCGATATGGACGCCCTTCTGGCGACGGACAGCCAGTTCCTGCTGGGAACCTGGCAGAAAAAGGCGCTGGATTGGGGAAGCACCCGGCAGGAAAAGGCCTTGATGGACAAGTCCGCCAAAATGCTTGTGACTACGTGGATTGACCAGGCTCCCCGTGCGCTGAATGATTATTCCAACCGCCAGTGGGCCGGGCTTGTTTCCGATTTTTATCTGCCCCGCTGGAAGAATTTTTTTGAATCCCAGCTGGATGTGCTGACCGGAAAGAAGGACCGTACCGCCGCCCAGGCCGCCTTTATGGATAAGACGGTCCGTGAGGAGCTGGCTTTTGCGGGAAATGGAAAGGTGTATTCCACCAAGCCGTCCGGGGATACTCTGACCGTCGCCAACCGCGTGATGGGTGCTCACCGGGAAATGCTGGACGCCCTGAGCGCGGAAGAAAGACATTCCACGGGAACTCCGTGGGATCTTCAGCAGGGCTCTCCGCTGCAATTTAACGTAACGGACCAGGTAACCGGGCCGGGCACGTATACCGCTACCTTCCAGTGGAAGAACGGTCCCAGCGCCCTGAAAATTCATTCCGTCAAGTTGTACGAGGGAGACAGGGAAGTGGCCGCAGATACCCATGAAGGCTGGACCGGGGTGGAGAATAAGGATAATTCCTACAGGCTTGATCTGAAGAGGTACCGCACCAACCTTGATTCCTATACCTTGAAGGCGGAGGTGAGCGGCGTTTCCGAAGGAGCTTCCAAAGGGGAAATGACATTGAAGAAGGAGGCCCGTTGACATGCCGCCGGGCCAGGGCCGGACCTTCGGAATATTCTTTTTCCGGCGGTCCGGTGCCCGGTCACGGGTTTAGCGTGCCGCCTGGTAAATGCTGAACATCAGGATGGCCATGCCCGTCAGGGCCGCGCCGGCAATGATGCCGGAGGCGGTGGGGATTTTATATTCCTTGGATTTGGCACGGAAGAAGCGGTCCGCAGCCCAGCCGAGCACGGCCCCGGCAAAGAAGAGGAAGGAGTCATTCCACTGGATAGCCCACGCCAGCCCGAAGCCGATGGGGGTGGGGAGCCATTTTCCCGCAGCGGGAAGGTAGCGGGGGACAAGCACCAGAATGAGGCCTAGGATACCTCCCGCGATGATGGAGAGAACCTTGATGCTGTGCAGGTGGCTGAAGCCCATGCCCAGCGCTTCCGCCGTGGCTGCCCATGTTCTGGCTCCCGGCGCATTGAATGCCTGGAGGGCGTCCACGTCCGGTACCATGGAGCGGAAGGCGAGCACGGAGACGAGGGTTCCCAGGAAGATTCCGGAGAACTGGGCGATGAATTGCTTGCGGGGATTGGCTCCCAGCAGGTAGCCCACCTTGAGGTCCACGAGCAGGTCTGCCGAAGAACTGGAGGCTCCGGAGGTGATGTTGGCCGCCATCAGGTTGGCCGTCACGTGTCCCGGCGCGATTCCGCCGAAGATGAGCTGCGTGACTTTGCCCATGGCTCCGGTGGGAGTGATGTTGGCCTCCCCGGTGATCCGGCAGACGACCAGCGCCAGGAAGAAGGAGATGACTACTGCAATGCAGCTCATCCAGTACGGAACGTCAAAGGTGACGTACGCCAGATAGCCGAGAGCCCCCAGGGAGACGAGCTGGCCTGCCAGGAACCAGCTCATGGGCGTTTCTATTTTTTCCACGTCCGTCAGCTCCCGCCTTTTAGTCAGGGAGAACATGGCGCCCAGGGAGGAAAAGGAGCGGACGATGCTTTTCCATTGGAACAGGAAGGCCACGATGCTGGCGACGACCATGCAGGCGGTTCCGCCCCACAGGGTCCAGCCCACGGCATCCCGGTAGCCGGCGCCCGCGGGAAGCAGTCCCTGGTTTTCCAGCCACGGTACGTAGAGAGCCCAGCAGACCGTGCCGCCGATGAAGAGGCTGAGGGAGGTTTTCATGCCCACCAGCGCGCCTGCGCCCACAAACATGAGGTCCCATTTAAAGAAGATCGTGCGGTGGTACCAGTTGCCCAGGATTTGCTGCTGGGCGGTGCCCAGCCATTGTTCCCCTCCCGCCGCCATGGCGATGGCGTTGGCGGAGGCGAAGAGGGCGGAATAAAGAAGGGCTTTGGCCTGTCCAGCCGCCTTTTTGCCTTCCGAATAGAGCACCTTGAGGGTTTCCGCCGTGGCGATGCTGTCCGGAAACCTGATTTGCTCAATGTTGATCATCTGGCGCTTCATCGGAATGGCCATGGTGACGCCCAATACGGCAATGAAGAATATCCAGGCGAAGGTGACGCCCAGCGGCATGTGCTGCCCGGTCAGCAGGAGCAGGGCGGCCACGGCGGAGGTGAGCGTGCCCCCGGTAGAGTAGCCTGCGGAGCTGGCGGCGGACTGCATGCACGTGTTTTCCAGAATGGTCATGGGGGATTTGGAGATGCCCAGGCGGACAAAGGCATTCCAGAGAGCAAACGAGATAATGCCCGCCGTCAGGGCCACCCCGAAGGACCATCCCATTTTAAGGTTGGCATACAGGTTGGTGAGGGAAAGGATGGAGCCGAGGAGCATGCCTACGATGACGGCTCTCCAGGTGAGCTGCTTCATTCTGTCGCCGGAGCCCAGGTAGACCCGGTCATACCATTGTTGTTCGATTTCATCCGGGGTGCCCTGGAAGCCGTCCAGTGGGAGCGGCTTTTCCAGGCAGGAGAGAGGAGCGTGGGAAGACTGGGATTCCGTAGGTGCCATACGGGTCGGAACATAGCATGTGCGGGCGCGGTGGAAAAGCCGTATCTGCCTTTCCTTTCCTCCGGAACCCCTTCCGCTTGGGGCTTGCCTGCCCGTGGCGCCCGTGGTTTAATGAATGGCATGAGCCAATCTTTTACGGATAAACTTGCCGCCCGCATCAGAAAGACCGGTTCCGCCCTGTGCGTGGGGCTGGACCCGCGCCCCGTCATGGATGATTTGCAGTCGGTTCCCTCCCTGTTGCGGAAGGTCGTGGAAGAAACTGCTCCGTATGCGGCGGCGTTCAAGCCGAATATCGCGTATTTTGAGGCCATGGGCCTGCGCGGCCTGGAGATGCTTGAGGAGTTGCTTCCGGATATGCCGGAGGATGTGCCCGTGGTGCTGGACGCCAAGCGCGGGGATATTGGAGAGACTCAGAAGTATTATGCGCAGGCATATTTTGAGCGTCTGGGCGTGGATGCCGTCACATTGAGCCCCTTCATGGGTTATGATACTCTGGAACCTTTTCTGGATTATGAAGGCAAGGGCATTTATCTGCTGACGGTCACTTCCAATCCCGGTTCCGCGGACGTGGAACGGCAGGAACTGGCCGACGGCCGCAAGGTTTATGAACTGGTGGGGGATATGGTGCGCCGTTCCGTGCAGGAGGGGCGCAAGACGTCCGTGGGAATGGTAGTGGGGCTGACCAATGCGGATTCCAGCATTCTGGAACGCATTCCGGATGCGCCCCTGCTGATTCCCGGCCTGGGGGCGCAGGGCGGCGATCTTTCCAGCCTGAGCGGTTCCGGCCATGCGGCTCCCCCGCTGGTTAACGTGTCCCGCGGCATCATGTATCAGAATCCGGAACTAAGCTTTGCGGAGAAGGCGGCCAGGTTTGCCCAGCGCATCCGTGAAGCTTTGGATTATTGATATTCATGCGTTTTTCCGGCAGATAACAAAATGATAACGGCCTGCTCATGGCGGTGCGGGCGCTTGTCAACGGGAAAGGCGTTGGTATATTGGACGGGCACTGCCTTTTTCCCTGCCCGTTTTTATGGATGAAAAGCCCGGAATTGTAAGATTCACGCCTCGTTCCACGTCCAAATCCGCCATGCTGATTGCGGTGGGGGTGGCCGTGGGCGTCCAGGTGGCTTTGTGTGCCGTGCTTGTAGCCATCCATTTTCAGGAGCTGTGGCTTCCTTCCGTTCAGGGCGGAGAGGTGGAAATGGAGTTTGTGGCCCCTGCCGAGGAGATTCTCCAGGAGCTGGAGGAGGTTCAGCCCGTGCCGGTGGATCCCGCGGTAGCTCCGTCCACAGTCAGCTCCATTCCGGAAATTACCGCGGATGAAGACCTGCTTGCGATGAAGCTGCCGGAGAGTGAGGATTGTTCCGAGATGAAGGATTTTCTTCAGGAGGAGACTCAAACGGAGTTTTTGCCGGAAGAGCTTTCCAGCATGCGCATTTCCATGAAGGAGGTGAAGCCCAGGCGCCCCGTAAAGACTCCTGCGGCATCTATGCCGGGTCCCCCTGCGCCGGATGAAAATGTGACTCCGGATAAAAAGGTGCGTTATAAACGTGCTCCATCCTTGCCCAATTCCGTCAATTCTTCTAAAGTCGGGAAGGTGAATGCCGTGGTGAAAGTTGTGGTGGGGGTAAATCCCCGTGGCGAACCTTCATCCGTCAATCTTATTCAGTCAACGGGAAATGCGGAACTGGACCGTCTTTTCATGCGCTGGGTGAAAGAGAATTGGACTTTCTACCCGGCGGAAAAAGACGGCTTGCCCATTGCTTCCAAGGTAGTGGTGCCCGTCAGGTTGAATATAGATTAACCTGTGCAGGAAATAAGAAAGATGCTTCCGGAGAAGACAGAAAAAAGGCCCATTTACGTGATCGGCCACCAGAATCCGGATACGGATGCCATTTGTTCCGCCATAGGTAATGCGGAGTTTTTAAGAGCCCATGGCGAACCTGACGCCATTGCCGCCAGATGCGGGGAGATGACGCTGAGAACGTCCTGGGTGCTGGAAAAGGCCGGATTGCCGGAACCGCTCCTGGTTTATGACGTAACGCCCACTGCCGGGACGATCTGCCGCCGTGACGTGATCAGCGTAAGTCCGGATGATACGTTCCTGACGGCGTACCGCAGGATGACGGAGAACTCCCTTCAGACCATTCCGGTGGTTGATACTGACCACAATCTTCATGGACTGCTGCGTTATTTTGATTTGCTGAGCCTGCTGATGCCTCTGAACATGACGGAGATGAATGTGCGCTCCGTTTTTTCCAGCCTGAGCAACATTGCCACTACCATTGACGGCAAGTGCCTGACGGGGGAGACCCTGAGTGAGGAAGAGACGCAGAATATCATTCTGGTGGGGGCTTCCAGCGAACCGAGCGTCCGGACGAGGCTTGCCAATTACAAAAGAAAGGGCATGGTCCGGGACCTGATCGTTATTTGCGGGGACCGCCCGAACGTGCAGCTTTATGCCGTGGAGCACGGGGTGCGCGCCCTGGTGACCACCTCCGGGGCGTTCCCGTCCCTGGATATTATTGAGACGGCCCAGACGACAGGCACGTGCATTTTAAGCACCCCGTGGGATACGGCCAGTGTGGGCCAGTTGATCCGTTGCTCCCGTAAGGTAATGGAGCAGGTGCACAAGGATTATACGGTTTTTCCGGAGAATATGCCGTTGCCTGAATTGAGGCAGGCCGCAGTGAAGAGCAAGCAGGCGCTGTTCCCCGTAATGAGCATCAGGATCGGCAAGATGATCGGCGTGTTGAGCAAGACGGACCTGGTGGACCCGCCCCGCATGCGTGTAGCACTGGTGGACCATAATGAATTTTCACAGGCCGTCAAGGGGGTGGAGGAAGCGGAAATCGTGGAAGTCATGGACCATCACCGCCTGGGCACCCAGATTTCCACCCGGGATCCGATCCGCTTTTTGAATGAGCCTGTGGGCTCCACTTCCACCCTGGTGGCGCGCAGGTTTTACCACCGTGATGCGGAGCCTTCACAGGCCGTGGCGATTTGCCTGTGCGCCGGGATTCTTTCCGATACACTGAACCTGACGTCCCCCACCACGGCGCGGGCGGACAGGGAGATGCTGGAATGGCTGACCGGCATTGCCAAAATAGACGCCAAAAAGTTCACGGAGGAGTTTTTCGCCACCGGTTCCCTGCTGCGCTCCAAAACGGCGCCTTCCGCGATTATCCAGGCGGACAGGAAAACCTTTACGGAGTACGGGCACAAGATCAGCATCTCACAGATTGAGGAGATAGGCATCTTCGGCCTTCAGGAAGTTCAGGATGACCTGGTGAAGGAGCTTCAGAAATTGGTGGAGGAAGAAGGGTTGAAACTCGCATGCCTCCTGGTCACGGACATAGTCACGCATGATTCCATGCTGCTGGCTGTGGGGGATGAAGAAGTGCTGGAGCACATTGAGTACGAACGGCTGGGGCCCAACCTGTTTTCCGCCGCTGATGTAGTCAGCCGCAAGAAGCAGCTTTTCCCGGCTATTTCCCGTGCATTGAAAACCCTGTAGATGTGACGGGGGAATTCATTTCCGCGTTTTAACGGGGCAGCCCCGTTCCGGAGAAATTTTTATGCGGAAACGGCTTAATCAGCCGCGCAGGAAGCAAATCAGGGCATCGAAATGTCCGCCAGGATGGAACGGCGGACGGTATCCGGTATCAGCACGGTGCTGGCGCGTTCAGGTTTGAGCGGCGGTGTGCAGAAGACACGGTCCAGGCGCAGCAGCGGGAAGTTGACGGGATGGGTAGCCCCGTATCCGGCGCCTTTAAGCTTGAAGCAATCCTGAAAGTCGCTGCTGAGTTTGGAGAAGATGGGGGATTGGGGAGCGGCGCTGAAGTTCCCGGCCAGGATGATGGGCAGTTCTCCGTGCTGGCTTCCTACCTCCTTCAGGGTATCAAACAGGTACTGGAGCTGTTTGCGGTGAATGAACCGGAGTGTGTGGAAGTATTTCCAGCAGGCGGGGGAATAAAGGTCAAAGCGGTGTTCAAAGGGCTCCAGGCTGATGTTGATAAGCCGTATTGCCAAGGAAGAGTTTTCCGGTATCCAGTCTACGATCAGGCCTGAGGTATCCGTGATGCTTTGCGCCGGACCTATCTGGCCGTGGCGTACAATGATGGCGCAGCTTCCAATTTGCTTGATGTAGGAGGTGCGCCCGAAGATGCTGTAGGCAAATTTGAGCGTCCGGTTGTGGTTGCTGCAGCCCTGGATGAAGATGACGTCCGCCCGGAGTTTGGATATCTGTTCAATGGGCGGGTTTTCCACGCAGCCGCCGTACAGGGTAAGGATTCTGATTTGGCGGGAATCCGGCGCCGGGGGCATTTTGTAATACTCCATTCCCGTTCTGGCAATGGGAGGAATGAAATCCGTGATGACGATGCCGTATGCAAACCAGACAATGACGCCGAGCAGCCCGATCCGGGAACCGAAAATCAGCCACGCCAGAAGCGCCGGGAAGGAGAAGATAAGACAACACGCCCAGATGGGCAGTGAAGTCATGAAGGCCATCGTGTCCGAGCCGGTCCAGAAAATGGTGACGACGATGACCCACAGGCACAGAGAGACGCAACCCAGCGCTATCCCCAGGTGGTTGACACCGGATAACGCAGGCAGTGGTTCTGCCAGATGTTTGCGCCTTCTGAGCCTGTGCACGGTTATGGTAGGTTAAAAGCCCATGCCGGGGGGCAGGTCCAGGCCGCCCGTCAGTTTTTTCATTTCCGCAGCGGCGGTTTCCTTGCCCTTGGCGATGGCGGCATTAATGGTTTGCAGGAGCAGGTCCTGGAGAAATTCGGAATCGGACGGATCAATGATGGAAGGATCAATGACCAGTTCCGTGAGGTTGCCGTCACAGGTGGCGGTGACTTTCAGCTTGCCGCCCGCGCCTTCGAGAGTAACGGTTTGGGAGGCCAGTTTTTCCTGGGCGGCGGCAAGTCCGGCCTGCATCTGCTGGACCTGCTTCATCATTTTCATCATGTTCATGGCTGTTGTATTTGGAGATGTGGGTTGATGTATTATTGGGAAATGATACGGGCGCGGAATATTTCCATGGCGGCGTCAATCAGGGGGTCCGTATAGTAGGTGCTATCTTCATTCTCCTCTTTGACGGGTTCCCTGACGGCCGCAACGGGTTTTTCCCGGGAAGCCTGGGGTTTGGGGGCCGGAGCGGAGGCCGCCGGGGGCGGGGGCGCCGGGAGCGGGGCCAGTTCTTCCTGGACAGGTTCCGGAATGGAGGCATCCTGGCGGATGGAGATGGTAACGGGAGTGCCGCTGCGTTTGGAGAGGTCCGCTTCCAGGGCGGCGCGGAGAGGGCCGGAACCCAGACTGTCCATTCCCTGATGGTCGGAGGGGTGAAAGGAGACGGCCACAAATGCGCCGTCATGGCCGGAAAAGACGCTGTTTGCCAGAAAGTCCGCCTGCAGGGGGAAGTTGGCGGCGGCCTGTTCCAGCGCCGCTTTCCAGTCTTCCTCTGTGATGGTTCTTCCAGATTGAAGAACAGGGGACTGCGGCTCCTCTTTTACTGCGGGAGCAGAGGTGCGGGAAGGTGCGCTTGCTGCATCAAACAGGTTATCAAAGAAACTGCTCGTTCGCCTTTCCGGAGGCAGGCTTTCCTCAGGGTCCATGAAGGTGGGTTCCGGAGAATCCGGAGGGGATACCGGAGCATCCGAGATGGCGGAGGCGGGGCGCTGGGGTTCCGCCGGGATTTCAGGAACGGGTTCCTGCTGAGGTTCAGGTGCGGAATAAAGGGGTTCTTCCTCCGGAAGAGAAGGGGGAGGTTCTTCCTCCATGGCTGCTGCCGGGACCTGCGGTTGCGGTTCGGGTGCCTCTGCGGGAGCGGGCGCCGCCGGAGCACTGGCGGGTTCACTCTGCTGCACGGCGCTCGCCGGGGACGGTTTGGCCGGGGAAAAATCCGGAACCGGGTCCATCAGGTGCTCTTCCGGAGCGGGTTCCGGTTTTTCCACAGGAATGGGCGCCTGGACAGGTGCCGGAGGTTCCGGGGCAGGCGCTGTAACAGAAGCCGCAGGCGCCTTTTGTTCCTGGCGGTCAGAGGGCGCTTGTGCGGGGGCGGGTATGGAGGCGGTCAGCGGCGCGCCTTCCAGAGCCATGATAATATCACTGATGCTGGCTTCCGCCAGGGCGTGGACGGCCTTGATCAGGCCCATTTCCAGATGCAGCCTTTTATTGGTTGACCAGCGCATCTTGTCTTCCGTTTCCGCCAGGACTTCCACCAGGCGCAGAATCTTGTCCGTCTGGGTGCGTTTGACGAGTTCGGCGAGTTCCTCCTTGGAGGCTTCCGGGAGGGAGTCAAAGCTGGCTTCCGGATCCACCTTGGAGACCAGAATTTCACGTACGGCGGAAATGATTTCAGACAGGAACTGGCCCATGTCTCTTCCCGCCTCCGCCTGCTCATGCAGAAGGTGGAGCAGGGACGGGAGCTCCTTGTTCAGAATGAGCGCCAGAGCATGCGCCACGGTTTCCCGGGAAGTGATGCCGAAGATGTGGAGCACCTGTTCCTCTTCAATCTGGTTTCCGCAGAAGGAAACCAGCTGGTCCAGCATGGACTGGGCATCCCGCATGCCGCCGTCCGCCACCTTGGCTACGGCAAAGGCCGCTTCACGGCTCAGGCTCACTCCTTCCGCAGAAGCGATGTGGAGCAGGTGTTCCGCAATGATTTCGGAGGGAATGGGGCGCAGGTCAAAACGCTGGCAGCGCGACAGGATGGTCGGCAGAATCTTGTGGGGTTCCGTCGTCGCAAAAATGAATTTGACGTGGGGAGGCGGTTCCTCCAGCGTTTTCAGCAGGGCGTTGAAGGATTCCTTGGTGAGCATGTGCACCTCATCTATATAGACAATGCGGAAATTCCCCCGGCTGGGGGCAAAGCGCACATTGTCCCGAAGGTCGCGGATGTGGTCGATGCCGCGGTTGGATGCGCCGTCTATTTCAAGAACGTCCAGGCTCCGGCCCTCCGCGATCTCTTCACAGATGTCTTCATGCGGGTCAAAATCCACTTTCGGGCCGCCGCTGCAATTCAGGGCTTTTGCGAAAATTCTGGCAGTGGATGTTTTTCCCGTCCCGCGCGGTCCTACAAAAAGGTAGGCATGCGCGAGGCGATTGTGCTCAATGGCGTTTTTCAACGTCTGGACGACATGATCCTGTCCGAGGACGTCATTGAATGTCAGAGGACGATATTTTCTGGCAAAGACCTGGTAACTCACGGTTCAGAAAGACTAGAAGATGAGTCCCTGTTTGAAAAGAAAATAGAGCGTAATTGTTTTAAAATGTTGATAAGAGAAACTTTGCAGCCTCCCGTTACGAAGCTTTCCTGAAAAAAATATCAAGAAAACAATGAGGATGTCATTTTGATGTTGAAATGTGAAAATGTTCATGCCAATCTCACAAAAGTAACAGGAACCTTCTCATCTCTATTATTTCCTATGTGGGTCAAAGTATCAATTGCAGCCTTGGTCATAGCTCTTCTCGGCGGAGCCATGTATTATCTTGATAACGAGGAAGCTCTAACCAAGGAGCGTAAGGAATGCGTCTCTCGCTATAAGAACCTGAACGGTCTTCGCGGTGAGTTCACGGAAGAAAAGACAAAATATGTCGACTTCCTGGTGAAAAATGAAGGGTTGACAAACGATATCAATGCCTTAACCAAGCAGAAGGACGAGCTGGAAGCCAAGAATCAGGAGCTTGCCGCCGCCAACGAGGCCAAGAAAACGGACCTCCAGGCACAGCAAACCGCCTTGGCGGAGCTTCAGTCCAAGAGCAAGGACATGGAAAGCATCCAGGCCATTGCGGACAAGATCAAGGGATTGGAAGAAGAATCCAAGCAACTGGAAGTGGTCAAGCAGGCTGAACAGGGCAAGCATGACGCCATCGTGGCGGAAACGGAGCAGCTTGTCGTGAACAATGCGGCCCTTCGCCAGCTCAAGGCTGACCAGGATGCGCATCTTTCCCCGCCCAACCTGAAAACGCGCGTTTCCCAGGTGATTGATGATTTCAATGTAGTGGTAATTGACGGCGGCGCTGCCGATCTGGGCGTGGTGCCCGGTTCCAAGCTGGCCGTGATGAGGGACGGCAACAAAATTGCCGAGCTTGACGTGAACGCTGTTGAATCCCGTGTTTCCACGGCTACCATCCTCCCCACCACGGTAACCGCCGGCGAACGTGTTGAAGCCGGAGACATCGTTGTATCCGTCCGCCCGTAGTCCTTTCCTGGTTCAATACACTCCATACACTCTCACATACACACACAATGAAAACTGTCTTAGTAGTTTTATTGATTCTTGCAGCAGGTGCGGGCGCCTGGTTCTCCGGTCTCAGCGGCCTCTTCGGCGTCAACGGCCAGTACCAGGACTTCAAGGAAATGATCACGTACCGCAAGGTTCTGGACAAGGAAATCCGGAATTGGACGGGATTGCGCAATGACATGATCAAGAACCGCGGTCTGGCTGCGGAGGAAAACCTGAGCCTGACCTCCACCAAGGCTTCCGTGACGCAGCAGCGTGACGAACAGCTCTCCAAGGAAACGGAGCTGAAGGAAGAGGAAGTTCAGCTGAATGCGGACCTGTCCAAGATCAACAAGCAGATGGATGAACTCAAGGCCAAGCTGAACGACTTCGGCGTTTCCAGCGTGCAGGAAATCCAGGCGAAGATGGAATCCATGGAAGCTTCCAACAAAAAGCTTCAGGAAGACATTGACCAGATCAAGAGCGCGACGGAAGTGGCTGCCAAGAAGCGCGCCGAACAAGCTACCGAGTTGGCCGGACGCCAGAAGGAACAGGCTGAATACCGCGCCGCCCTCGCCAAGAATGGGGATGAATATCCCGTTCTGTCCGTGGACCCGCAGTGGGGCTTTGTAGTGATTGGCGCCGGACAGGGCAGCAACATTGACCCGAACACGATCCTGCTTGTCACCCGTGACGGCCGCAGCATCGGCAAATTAAAGGTCACTTCCCTGGAAAAAAATCAGACGGTGGCTGATATCGTCAAGGATACCGTGCCTGCCGGTATGAGCATCCAGCCCGGCGACATGGTGCAGCTTCTGCGCCCGGTGCAGTCCGCCAAATAAGGTTCTGCCGCGTATTTTCCTTGAACCCCGCTGTGCCCTCCGGCATAGTGGGGTTCAACTTTTTAAAAGGAAACGATGAAACGATTCACAGGTTCTCTTTTGCTCACGTCTTTCTCCCTTCTTCTTGTCTCTTCCTGCTCCTGGCTGATGGAGCCGAAGGAACATGAACGCATTCCGCAGCCCCCCCCCGGGGAGACAAAGAGTGCTCTCCCCCACAACAAGACTCAGAAATTCGAGGCGGAAGCCACCCTCGGACCGCTGGCTTCTCCACGACGTTAAAAGCGTTCAAATGACGGCGGGCGGTAATTCTGTTCTTTACAGCACCCGGCAAACCGGATACAACGCACCCCGATTTTCAAGCGGAGAGATGGCTGAGCTGGTCTAAGGCACTCGACTCGAAATCGAACGTAGGGCAACCTACCGTGGGTTCGAATCCCACTCTCTCCGCCACTTTTTAATGGAAGCCCGTCCTTGAGACGGGCTTTTTTGTCCCTTGGTGCGGGGAATATCCATCCGGGAAATACGGAGGAAGGTTATTCAATGATAGAGGGGGCGTCCTTTGATGGCTTCCTTGAGCCGCTCCCCGTTGGGATGGTTGTAGCTGTAGTAGTTCCTGGATGCCGTTTCGGTGGGTTTTCCGATGATGATATGGTCCAGGAAACGGACGCCGAGGAGTTTGGCGCATTCCCGGACGCGTTCTGTCAGGAGGTCGTCCGTGCGGCTGGGCGCCGGATTTCCGCTGGGGTGATTGTGCGCCAGAATGAAGCCGTAGGCGTTATGGATGACGGAAGGGCGCAGGATGTCGCGCGGGTGGGCAATGGATTCGTTCAGGGTGCCGCTGGAGATTTCCACAGGCTTGATGAGGCTGCATTTGGTATCCAGCAGCAGAACAAGCACGGTTTCCCTGTCCCTCCAGCGCATCGCGGTGGTCAAATAGTCGTAGACGTCTTCAGGCGTCTGGATGGGGCGCCGCATCATCGTTTCCCGTAGGGCCCGCGCGCCCAGTTCGAAAGCGGCGCTCAGCGTGGCCGCTTTCGCCATGCCTATTCCCTTGCAGATGTCCGCTATTTCCGCGGCATCCATGTGGGCCAGGGCATCCAGGGAGCCTGCGGACTGGATCAGGTCCGAGGACATGTCCAGTACGTTTTTTCCCTTGATACCCATCCGCAGGAAGATCGCCAGCAGTTCCGCATTGCTGAGGCTGTGCCTTCCCTGGCGCAGCAGTTTCTCCCTCGGCAGGGATTGGGAGGGGAGGTCCTGGAGTTTGCGGTAGGCCATGTCAGTAGCAGAGGCGTGCGGTGGAAAGGATGGCGGCGGGCAGATGGCGCAGCGTGTCCCCCGCCGTCAGGGTCTGCTGGGTGGAATCTCCGGAGGAGATGGCTATCTCGGAAGCACGGCCGCACAGGTAGGTTCCCAGAACGGCGGAGACCAGCAGTGATTCCCCTTGCGCCAGGAAGCCGCCGCAGACGCCCGCCAGCACGTCCCCCTGGCCGGCGGTAGCCATGCCGGGGCCTCCGGTGATGTTGTAAAAGAGGGGTTTTCCCCGCTGGGTGACGATGGTGCGGGCCCCCTTGTAGACCAAGGCCGCTTCGTGCTCCTCCATGAAGCAGTCCGCAATGTCTGCCCGGATGGCGCAGTTGTCCGCATCCGGCAGAAGGCGGCGGATTTCCCCATGGTGCGGAGTAGCAAGGATGTGCTCTCCCAGGCTCCACTGCATGGCGGCAGCCAGGTTCAGACCGTCCGCATCCAGAACAGCGGGAGTGCCGGTTTCCAAAATGAGGCGGATGGCCTCCGCGTCTTCCTCCGATACGGACCCGATGCCGGGGCCAATGAGGAAGGCGCTGAATGTCCGGAGGGATACGTCCGCATAGCTGTCCACGGGCCTGACCATGATTTCCGGCGGCATGGACGGCGCAATGAAGGGGTAGGCATCCCGGTGGACGTGCAGCGTCACCAGTCCTGCTCCGGCCCGGAGGGCGGCTTCACAGCACAGCCTGGCCGCCCCCAGCATCCCTTCCGACCCGGCAATGACGCCAATGTGCCCGCGTTTGTTCTTATAATCCGTATAGGGCCTTGCAGAGAGGAATTTGGTAAGCCGGGAGGAGGTGATGAGTTCTGTGGCGGGCAGGGCCTGCACATGGAGTCCGGGAAGGTCAATGCAGGCCAGGCGCCCCGTGTGCAGGGTGGCATCATCATCCAGCAGCCCCTGCTTGACGGCTCCTATGCACATGGTGAAATCCGCCTCTATGGCGTTTTCCTGAGGCATTCCCGTATCCGGGTCAATTCCCGTGGGGATGTCTATTGCCACGGTTCGCACGGCTCCGCAGCGGTTCCGCAGGTAATTCATTTCCGCGCAGAGGTCGGAGATTTCCTGGCGGAGCAGCCCCCTGGCGCCAATGCCCAGCAGCCCGTCCAGCAGGATCATGGGCTTTCCCGTCCGGGGCAGGGGGGCTTCCTGGTATTCCTGGGGCGGAGGGGAGATTTCCGCCAGTTGGCGGACGGGCAGTTCCCCCCATTCGGAACGTGGATAGGCAGCCCGGAATCCGATTTCCCAGCCGTGCTGTTTCAGGATGTTGAGGACGGTGAGGGCGTCCCCGCCATTGTTGCCCTTTCCCACATAGGCTACGCATAGCCCGGGAGCCGGAAAGAACTGCATGACGGCTTCCGCAATGCCGGCAGAGGCCTGTTTCATGAGGGCCCTGGCAGGCGTTCCGCTGACGATGAGCTCGCGTTCCGCGATCTGCATATTTTCCGTGGAGCAAACTTTCATGGCGCGTTGGTGGAGTCAGTCCGCACTCTACGCTAAAAAACCTTCTCCGGCAAGCCGGAGAAGGTTTTTCGTAAAAGGAGTGAATCCGGAACGGTTAACCGATACGGAAGGTGATGCGCGCCTTGGTCATGTCATAGGGGGACATTTCCATGCGGACCTTGTCGCCTACCACGATTTTGATGAACCGCTTGCGCATCTTGCCGGAGATATGGGCCAGCACTTCGTGCCCGTTGGGCAGGCGCACCTTGAACATGGTGCCTGCCAGCACGGCGCAGATGGTGCCTTCCACTTCAATCTCACTTTCGGAGTTTTCTTCCTTGGGCGCTGACTTGCTGAAATGCCTCCTGCCCTTGTGACGTCCTCCGCCTCCCTGCGGGCGCGGGCGGTTCGGTCCGCCTCCGGGGCGCGGGCCCCCGCCTGTTCTGGCTCCTCCCGGGCCAGCGGACTGTCCGGCCGGGCGCGCAGGGCCGGTGCCGCTTCCTGCGGGCCGGGGCTGTCCTGGACGGCTGCCGTTGCCGGCCGGTCTTGTGCTGCTGCCCGCCGGCCTGGGGCCGGGGCGGGAATTCTGTCCGCCGGTAGGGCGGTTGCTGGGTCTTGGATTCGGGCTGATAGGATTCTCCTTGTAAGGTTAAAATGAACGCGCGTGTACGAATTTTCGCGCAGGCGAATAATAGGCCATATTTCCACGAGGGCAAGCCCCGAATGTGAAAACGCCGCAATTAAGCCGCGATTCTCCGGGCAGAGGGGAAAAAAGCCTTCAAAAGGGGAGTAATAGAGAAAAAGTATTTGACATTTACGTGAATAATCATTAGGAATGCGCCCCCGAATTGGAAGATTACGGCAGGATGCCGAAAACCGAGAACGAAGAATTGAACCATGAAGACCTTCTCAGCCAAACCGCAAGAAGTAGAGCGCAAATGGTATGTTATAGACGCTGCCGACAAGGTGCTCGGCCGTGTTGCCGTTGAAGCGGCTAACATTTTGCGTGGCAAGAACAAGACAATTTTCACCCCCCACGTTGATTGTGGCGACTTTGTCATTATCGTAAACGCGGACAAGGTGGTGCTGACCGGCAACAAGGAAAACGCCAAGATTTACACCCGTTTCTCCGGCTACGTCGGCGGCAAGCAGGTGGACACTCCCCGGAAAATCCGCGCCCGCCGTCCCGAACTTCTTCTGGAACTGGCCGTCAAGGGCATGGTGCCTCACACCCGCCTGGGCCGTCAGCAAATGTCCAAGCTGAAGGTTTACGCCGGTGCCGGTCATCCGCATGAAGCCCAGCAGCCCACCGCCATCACTCTCTAACCGATTTTTCCAGACATGAGTCAGACAACCCCATTCAACGCCACCGGCCGTCGCAAGACCGCCATTGCACACGCTTGGCTTACTGAAGGTTCCGGCCGCATCACGATCAACCGCCGCGGTTTTGAAGAATACCTTCCCACCGTCCAGTTGCAGAACGCCGTTCTTCAACCCTTCCAGGTGACCAACACCATGAACAAATTCGACGTGAACGTCGTCACCAAGGGCGGCGGCATTCACGGCCAGGTGGGCGCTATCCGCATGGCGATCGCCCGCGCCCTGGTCCAGGTTGATGAAGCTTCCCGCGCCCAGCTGCGTGAATTCGGTCTCCTGACCCGTGATTCCCGCATGAAGGAACGTAAAAAGCCCGGTCGTCCCGGCGCCCGCAAGCGTTACCAGTTCTCCAAGCGCTAAGCTTGGCTGGTTGCGAAGGAACTGGTCCTACCATTTCTTTCTCGGAAAAGGAGTGCTCCCTGTGGAGTACTCCTTTTTCGTTGCCGGGGAGGCCGGTTATTGTTATGAAGGAGTGCCATGACGACAGAGCCTCAGGAAGACACAGCTACGGAACCTTCCCTGGAAGAAGAGAAAACTACAAGGTTTCTCTTCCCGCTTGCCCCTTTGCTTGGCGCGCCGCTTCTGCTCCTGGTGGACTCTTTTTTGAGACATTCCCATTACGCCAGTTTTAATGCGCCCAAGGTGGTCAAATACGGCCCGGGTTTTCCTTTTTTCCAGTTTGCGAGTGTTGCCTTGTATTTCTACCTGGCTTACGCAGCTTTTAAGAAAGGCCTTTCCGGCTGGGGCTGGGTGTTTGGATCCCTGGCGGTGGCGTTCAATCCCTTCCCGGCGTTTTCCACGGGGATCGTAGGTGATTCTACGGCATGGGGGCTGGCTGTAGTCATGGCCATCATCGTCATGGTGAAGGCCTTGATTGACCGGGAGTGACTGAGTATTGAAATTTACCGATGGTACGGCGTTCCCGCCAGGATGGTGTGGCAGCGGTATAGCTGTTCCAGCAATACGACGAGCGCCAGCTCATGCTGGAGGGTGAATTTGCTCAACGCCAGGATATGGTCACACCGGGAACGCAGTTCCTCCGTATGGCCGTCCGAGGCTCCGATGAGGAACGCGATGCGGCGCACGGAACGCATCTGCCAGTCCCGCGCCAGCTTGACCAGCTTCTCCGTAGTCCAGAGTTCTCCGCGTTCGTCCATGGCAATGCGCAGACAGCCCTCGCTGGCGGCCAGCAGGCGCTCTGAAACGTCTTTGGAGCTTCCGTCCCTGACGAGTTTGAGTTCCGCCTTGCCGAACGGCTTGAGGCGGTTGAGATAAAGTTCCACGCCTTCCCGGGCGTAGTTGAGGGCCGGCTTGCCCGCGGCCAGAATGAGGAATTGCATGTGAGGTCAGGCGTTGGGGGATGAGTTGAGATAATCCAGCAGGTTGCGCGCCCAGGTTTCCGAGATGCCGCGGATGGCGGCTATGGAGGCGGGGTCCGCCTTTCTGATGGCGGCCACGGATTTGAATTTTTCCAGCAGCAGGCTTTTTTTGGAGGCGCTCATGCCCGGAGCGTCGTCCAGGGCGCTTTCCCGCATGCGCTTCCGGTAAAGCAGCTCGTTGTACCCGTTGGCAAACCGGTGCGCTTCGTCGCGGATGCGCTGCATGAGTTTGAGGGCTCCCGTACTGTGCGGCAGGCACAGGGGCTGTGACTGGTGGGGGAAGAATATCTCCTCCCTCTGCTTGGCCAGGCCCACGATGGGCATGTCCCCCAGTCCGATGGCCTCCAGGTCCGCCAGGGCGGAGGAAAGCTGGCCCTTGCCGCCGTCCACCACCACCAGGTCCGGAACCTTGATGGGGGCTTTCCCTTCCGCGCTGAGTTTTTTGAGCCATTGGTACAGGCTCATGCCTGCGGGACGGGAAGCCACGGCGTCACTTTCCGCCAGAATGCGGGAATAGCGCCGCCGGATGACTTCCGACATGGAGGCAAAGTCATTCTGGCCGTCCACGGTGCGGATGCGGTAGCGGCGGTACGCCTTGTTGTCCGGCCTGCCGTTGGTGAACCGCACCATGGAGGCTACGATGTGGTTGGAGGAGACGTTGGAAATGTCAAAGCATTCCATGATAGCGGGGGGCTCTTCCAGCCCAAGGGCCAGCCCCAGTTCCTTCATGTCCTCCGCCGGACGCACGGTGCCGGGCAGGTTGGGCGTTCCCTTCTGGAACCTCCGCGCGGGCTCCAGCACCTTGACCAGGTTGTCCCGGATGTCCCGCAGGTAGGCGGCGCGTTCAAAGTCCAGCTCGTCGGAGGCCTGCATCATCTCCCCGGTCAATTCGTCCAGGGCGCTTTTTTTCCCCGTTCCTTCCAGCAGGCGCACCGCCTGGTCAAAGTTCCGGTTGTAGTCACTGGCGGAAATGCGGCCTATGCACGGGGCGGAGCAATTGCGTATCACGTCCGCATGGCAGTGACGGAAGTCGTTGAGGCCGGGATTCCTGGCCTTGCAGGTCCGCAGGCGGAAGTGCCTGTTAATCCATTCCTGCGTGGCGTACAGCGCCTGGGCATGGACAAAGGGGCCGAAGTAGCGCGCCCCGTCATCCTTCCGCACCCGCGCCAGCTGGAAGCGCGGCAGTTGCTCCCCCTTGGGGATTTTCAGCAGGGGGTAGCGCTTGTCATCCTTCATCTGGATGTTGTAATGCGGGCGGTACTGCTTGATGAGCTTGCTTTCCAGCAGAAAAGCCTCCTGGTCGTTCCTGGTTTCAAAGTAGTCGAATGACGCGATGGCGTTGATGAGCGCCCGTGTCTTGTGGTTGGAGAGGGTGGCCCCGGTGGGGGAAAAGTAGTTGCCCAGGCGGCGGTGGAGGTCCTTCGCCTTGCCTACGTAAATGGTATTCCCCAGGGCGTCTTTCATGATGTAAACGCCGGGTTTATGCGGGGTTTGCCTCCAGAGTTCCTTCAGGGATGGTTTTTCACGATCTGCCACGGGGGTTATTATGCCATATGCGGCAAGAAATGAAACTGCGGAAACGTACTGCATTACGGCTACTTGGCTTGCCTAGGAAGACATCTTCTGTATAATCCCCTACGTCTTTTGTATGAATCCTGTACCGTTTACCACGCTGGCTGCCGCCATGGACTTTGTGGTGGGAGATAGAAACTATCCCCTCTCCGAGCTGTTTATGAAAGGCGGCTTCATCATGTGGCCGCTGCTCCTGTTGTCCATCGCCGGAGTGGTGGTGCTGGTCATGTGCTGTTTTTCCACCCGCGCCTCCGCCGTTCTGCCCACCAAGCTGGTGGAACAGGCGGAATCCTTCATCCGCAAGAGGGATTACACGGGCTTGTCCATCCTCTGCAAGGATGGGGATTCCTGTTACGCGCGCGTGATGCTGACGGTAGCCAGTTTCATGCTCCGCAATCCTTCCGCCCAGTTTGAGGAGGTAAGGGAAATAGCGGCCGCGGAAGGCGGACGGCAGGCGGGTTTCCTGAGCCGCCAGATTTCCTGGCTCTCGGACATCGGCGCGCTGGCTCCCATGCTCGGGCTGCTGGGTACCGTGGTCGGGATGATGAAAACCTTCTTTGAGATCGCCAACGGTGATTTCTCCGGCGGCAAGCAGCGCATTGACATGGCCGGCGGCGTGGCGGAAGCCCTGATCACCACGGCGGGCGGCCTGATGCTGGGTATTCCCGCCATTCTGGCGTATGTGTACTTCCGCAGCCGGGTGCACAAGCGCGTGGGGGACCTGGAGGCCGCGGTAACGCACAGTGTTTCCGTAGTCGCCACCCAGCTCCAGAAGCCGCGCGCGGGGGCGTTCCATGAGGAGGAACTCCCCAGAGTGCCCGTGGACCCCACCTCCCTGCGCGACGTGCGCGGGCTTTAACAGGAAGCGGCTCCGCTCCCAACACCGGAAAAACGTATGAAATTCCATTATAAAATGCCCAATCCCATCGGGTTCCAGCTGGCCCCCATGCTGGACATTGTTTTTCTGCTGCTGGTGTTTTTCATCGTGACCCAGACGTTTGAGGATGACGAGCCGGACCTTTCCATCAACCTTCCCTCCGCGGAGACTCCCAAGCCTGGTGAAAGCGTTTCCAATGAAATCACCGTGAATATCCGGAAAGACGGCACGGTGGTCATCAACCGCCAGCCGTACACCATGCCGCAGCTGGAAGACAAGCTTCTTTCCGTCGCCCGGCTGGATAAAACCATGCTCGTCCGCATCCGCGTGGATGAGAAGGCGGAATCCGGCGTGGTGGTGCATGTGATGGACGCCTGCCTGAAGGCCGGCCTGAACAACGTTTCCTTTTCCACGCGGCCTCCGGCTCCGTCTTCCGTCAATGTTTCCAACCCCCAAGCTTCATGAAAGCGTTCCTTTTCGTCAATGCAGGTTTAATGGCCCTGGCCGCGTTTGCCGCCGCGCAGGAGAACATCCCGGACGCCGCTCCCGTACCGGACGGCCCGCTGGTCGCCAATCCGGAGCAGGATACCCTGGACATGGCGGACATGCTGTACAAGCAGGCCCAGGAGCCTGCCATGAAGGGAAATCCGCAGGAACACGGCCGCCTGCTTGATCTGAGCCTGCGCAAGTACCTGGAATTTTCCCAGCGCTTCCCCCAGTCCGCCCAGGCCCCCCTGGCGGAGTACCGCGCCGCCATGTGCCTCACGGAACTCGGAAGGAAGGCGGACGCGCATGCCCTGTTCCGCAGGCTCACCCAGACGGGCACTCCGGCCCTGATCGCCGCTTCCGCCTACCGTCTGGCCACGGCCGCTTCCGCCGCCGGGGAGGCGGAAAAGGCCATCCAGTATTACCAGCTCGTGGTCCGCAATGCGGAACAGAATGACTTGAAGGTGGACGCCCAGTACCGTCTGGGGCGCCTTTTTCTTTCCAGCGGGAATCCGGAAGGCGCCGCCACCATGTTCTGCGCGGTGATGGGCAATCCGCAGGCTGACGGAAAATTCGTGCTGGTGTCCCGGATGGGGTATGCCGCCCTGTGCGCGGATACGGGCCGGCTGGGCGAAGCCTATTCCGAATACCGCAAGGTGCTGGAAACGCCCGGCGTGGATGACCGGAACCGGGGTATTGCCACCCTCCAGGCCGCCATGCTGGCTACCAAGCTGAAGAAGACCGCGGAAGCCCAGGTTCTTTATGAACGGCTCTTGAAGGATGAGTCCCTGAAGGAAATGGCCCCGGAGGCCCGCATGGGGCTGCTCCTGGGATTGTACAACATGGGCAAGTACAAGGAAATCCTTTCCCAGTACGCGCAGCAGAAGGACATGAAGATGCCGACCAAGGAAGGAGAAGTACGCCTCCTGATGCTGCTGGGCCAGTCAGCCTACAAGCTGAAGGAATACCAGAAGGCGGCGGATTTCTTCCTGGAAGCGGAAAAGACCGTTCCTTATACGCAGGAAGCCATGCAGGCCTCCTTTTACCGTCTGCTGTGCTATAATGAACTCAAGCAGAAAGACCTTCCGCAGCGTGCGCAGAGTTTTCTGAATCATTATGCCAAGGCCTTTCCGACCAGTGAGCTGCATGACCTCGTGCGCCTGATGGCCGCGGAGAATCTGTTTAACAGCAGTCCGGCGGATGCCGCCCGGTTTTATGCCAGCATTGATTTTGACAAGCTGCCTCCCAAGATGCGTGCGGACATTTTGTACAAGAGCGCATGGGCCATCGCCCAGGCCGGGAACCGGGAAGTGGCCGCCACGCTGTTGACGGATTTCATCAACAAGTACCCGCAGGACCCCCGCATTTGCGAGGCTCTGACCCTGCGCGGCGACATGTACGCCAAAACCAAGAAGGAGGCGGAAGCCCTGATGGATTTTGACAGGGTGATCGCACGCTGGCCCAAGGAGGAATCCGCCGCCGCCGCATGGCAGCGGGCGGCCCAGATTTATGCTGGCCGCCAGGATATGGTGAACATGGCGAAGTACTATGAAGGCCTGATCCAGAACTTCCCGAAGGCCTCCCCCGCCGCCCTGGCGGAAGCCCACTTCCTGCTGGGCCGTGCGGCGTTTGACCAGGGGGATTTCAAATCCTCCATCAGCCACATGGCGGAGGCCAAGACGCTGGACCCCCAGAAATACGGAGAGCAGGTGAACGTGCTTTCCGTGCTTTCCTATCACAAGCTCCAGGACGTGAAAAAATTGAAGGAAGCCCTGGAAACCCTCCAGAAGGAAAACCCCTCAGCCGTAGCCCGCGTGCCCGACGTCATTCCCGCGTGGCTGGGCCTTCAGGCCTACGGCATGAAGGATTTGGAAACGGCGGACAAGTACATGACCTGGGCCACGCAGAATGACCAGCTTCAGAACGTGAAGAAGGTGATCTGGCGCAATCTGGCGAAGGTACGGCTGGCTCTGAAAAAGTATGACCGCGCCCTGGTGGCCTCCAATAATTTCCTGAAAGATGAGGACCAGCCCTACCGCCGGGCGGACGGCTTGCTGGACAAGGCCTCCATCCTGCTGGGACTGGGCAGGTATGCGGACGCCCGGAAGACGGCGGAGGAAGCGCTGGCGCTGGGCGTGGAAGGCCCTCTGATGGCCTCCCTGAAAATCATTCTGGGAGACATTTCCTATGCGGAGAAAAAGTTTGATGAAGCGGCCAAGTATTATGGCGTTACGGCTGAATTGTTCGTCAATGACGCCGAACTGAAGCCCAAGGCCCTGTTCAAGGCGGCGGAAGCGCTGGACAAGGCCGGCCGCAAGTCGGAGGCTTCCCAGTACCGGGCGCGCCTGCAGAAGGAGTTCCCGGATTGGAAGCAGGATGAAGAATCACTGCCCCCGGACGCCCGCTAGGCGTCCTGATCATTGGAACCGGAATGGAGAACAGGCGCAAAAGATGGTATGATCTGTTCGGATTGCTTCCCCGCAATCTGGGCCGCATGCTGCTGTGGCTGGGGCTCATTCCCATTGCCTTCATCATTGTCCTGCTCGTGTACGCCTGGAGGGCGGACCAGTATGAACTGGACGAAGTGCTGGCCCCGCTGGAAAACTGCGCCGCGTATGACCGCAACGGCCAGTGGATAGGCACCCTGACGGACCATGACCGGGTGTACGTGGCCCGCAATGAACTGCCGGACAATCTGGTGAACGCCTTCATTGCGCGTGAGGACGAAGCCTTTTTTGATCACGGCGGCATCGTGTATTCCTCCATTATCCGCTCCATCTGCCGGAACCTCACCACGCTGTCTTATGCCCAGGGGGCGTCCACCATCACGATGCAGTTGGCGAGGAACTGCTATGAACTGGGGGGAAAGACCCTGGACCGCAAAGTTCTGGAAATGGCCGTGGCGCGCCGCATTGAGGGAAAGTACTCCAAGGATGAAATTCTAACGGCTTACCTGAACCGCATCTACTTCGGCCAGCAATGCTACGGCATTGCCCAGGCGGCGGACCTGTACTTCGGCAAAAAAGTGGCGGATCTCACGCTGGAGGAATGCGCCACGCTGGCCGGCCTGGTGCGCGGGCCGTCCATCTACAACCCCGTTTACAGTCCGGAGGCGGCCGTCAAGGTGCGCAACGCCACGCTGGAAAGGATGCTGGAATGCAATTTCATCACCCAGGAGCAATTATGGCAGGCATCCCGTGAGCCGATGACGGTAGCGGGAGAGAAGGAGGCCCGGCCCGGCTCGTACCCCATCCTGGTCATTTCCCGTGAACTGGGGGACATGGACTGCTGCGACGAGCAGGAGGGGACCTCCAGCATTTTTGTGATGACCACGCTGGATCTGGAATTTCAGCGCATGGTGGAGGAAATAAGCGAGCCCCAGCTGACCGCGCTGGAACATTCCCCCGTGTGGTCAGGACTGCCCAGGAGGGTGGATAACCAGCTGAAGAATTGCGTGCAGGCGGCCGTGCTGTGCGTGGACTCCCGCAAGGGGGACCTGCTGGCCGTGACGGGCGGACGCTCCGCCCTGGACGGCGTGGACCGGTGGCAGACCATGGTGATGCCCGGAGACCTCTTTACCCCCATTGTCAACGTATGCGCCGTGGACCAGCGCAGAACCGTCATCCGCAGCAGTCCGGAAGTCACCGGGCGCGGGGTAGGGTTCAATACGGTGATAGAAACGGCGCAGAAAGCCGGCTACAAGGGAGACCTCCCCCGTTCCCCTGAGCTGTATGCCGGGAGGTTCCGGGCTCCTCTGGCGCAAGCCGTCAATGCGCTGTATTTGATCGGCAACGACGGGCGCAACGTGCAGATATCCTCCGTCCGGCAGGTAGGCACCACCAAGAAGAACCTGGTCATGGTGAATGCGCCCTCTCCGGAGGAAAGCCGCCGTGAAATCCTGCCGCGTGAATCCGCCCATCTGGTGGCCGCGCTGCCCCCCTTCCGTTATGACGAGCGCTCCAGGAAGACGTTCGTCAATGTCAGGCTGCCGGAGAACACGGGGAATTTCTCCGCCGTCATGGGGCGTTATTTCACGGTGTTCGTCTGGGTGGGCTTTGACTCCCCGGAGGAGGCCGTTTATAAAAAGAAGGGGGTGGCGGCTGCTCTGGCAAAAACCTCCGCCGCGCTGGCCGGGGAAGTGTATGACCGGGCGGAGGAAAGCCGGAGGAAAGCAGCCCGGGAACGGAAGGAAAAGGAAGCCCCCGCAGAACAGGATTCCTGACGAAAGCAAATTTTCTACAATAGACCATATCATGAACCACTCACCTGAAATGACCACGGCCATTCTGGCCGCCAAATCCGCCGGAGCCTTCCTGAAAAAGCATTTTTATGACAGCAAGAAAGTGGATGAAGCCAGCCAGAACGATATTAAGCTGGAGCTGGACAAGCTTTCCCAGAAATTGATTACGGAGGAAATTCTCTCCGTGTTCCCCACCCATGCCGTTCTGGGCGAGGAAGGGTATACCGGAGACCGCAACAGTGAATATGAATGGATTGTGGACCCCATTGACGGGACGGTGAATTACTTTTACACCATTCCCTGGTTTTGCGTCTCCATCGCCCTGCGCCGCCGCGGGGAAGTGGTGCTTGGCGTGATTTACGATCCCATGATGGACGAATGCTGGCATGTGGAAAAGGGAGGAATTCCGTACATGAATGACCAGCCCATGCATTGCAGCCGCCGGGAGCGCATGGCGGAGGCCGTGGTGTTCGTGGGCCACGGCAAGACGGACGGCTCCAAGGAAAAGGGGATTGAACGCTTCGCCAAAATCGCCTGGCAGGTGCGCAAGGTGCGCAACAACGGCTCCGCTGCGCTGGCCCTGGCCTACATCGCCTGCGGCAGGTTTGACGCCTATGTGGAGAGCGTCATTTCCATCTGGGACATCGCCGCCGGCGTTCTGCTGGTGGAGGCCGCCGGAGGGAAGGTGATTCTGGAACCCAAGGAGGATAACCCGGAACAGTTTGCCATTATCGCCTGGAATGGCCGCATCCCGATTGAGAAGGCGCTGGACGAATAACCTGAACACCCTGCCGCAGTATGAAAGACATGATTGCCCTTACCGGGCTGGGATATGATATCCACCGTTTTGCGGAAGCCCCGCGGCCCCTCATGCTGGGGGGCGTGCACATTCCTTCCGCCCGCGGGCTGGACGGCCATTCCGATGCGGACGTCCTGTGCCATGCCATTGCGGATGCACTGCTCGGTGCGGCCGGATTACCGGACATCGGCTACTGGTTTCCGCCGGGAGACCCCTCCTGCAAGGATATTTCTTCCCTGGAGATCGTGGCGAAGGCCGTTTCCCTGATCCGGGAACGCGGCGGCCGCGTGGTGAATGTGGACTCTTCCCTGATTGCGGAAGCCCCGCGCATCTCCCCCTATCTGGAACAGATGAAGGGAGCCCTGGGAAGCGCGCTGGGCATCTCCCCGGCGCGCGTGGGAGTGAAAGCCACCACCAATGAACAGCTCGGCGCCCTGGGGCGCCGGGAAGGCATCGCCGCCTTTGCCGTGGCGGCTATTTTGATGCCGGAAGATTTACCCACGCCATAAGGCATCACTGCCGTATTTTTTTGGAACCCTTTAAGCAGAAGGGAAGCATGGCTTTTTGTACCATGGGCTGGGGATCAATCTGTAGAGCTGCATACGGATTATGAATCCGGGGTCAACCCACAAATTTGATTGAAAATCCTTTAATGCAAATTCACCACGGCATTTCCGGATGCCATGCACATTGAAATGATGCTTCCCGGCTTTCGCATATGCCGGTATGGGAGCGTAATAACGGTTTCTTTCCATAAGGGCCGGGAGGCACTTGTTCCCAGCGGGGCAACTATCAAAAGATACGGTGGAAGGTCAATATGGCGCGGTTTGAAGGGAAATATTCAGCAGGGCACGGAGGCGTCCCGGTTTTCGTTCCTGAAATCTTTTCTGAAGCGGCGCGGAAGAGTATTTCTCCCTTTCTCCTCCTGCAACGGATTCATAATCCGCTAAGGTGGTTTCAGTGGGTGTTTTGGCATTTTTTGCCGGGCCGCTCCAATTAGCTACACAAAAGATATATGACGAGAAAAACCGGGCTTCTCCGAGTGGGGAAGTCCGGTTTTTTCATCAGGCGCGGCGACGGGCGCAGGCGTTTCTTTTTTCCGGCGGCAGCTTTGGCGCAGTGCGGTTCCCATCATCTCCCCCCTATAAAAAATGCGGCCGCGTGAACGGCCGCATTTGCGGGAAAAAGAGAGCTGAATGCGCGCCTTTATTTCTTTTTAGGAGTAATGTTGCGCATGTTGTGGCCCTTGCCCTTGCGCTGCTGTTCCTCCAGGGCCACGCGCTGCTGGTCCATCATCCGCTGGAAGAAGCCGGGCTTCTTCTTTTTGGCGGCGGTGAGCACGGGCATGGGAAGGCGGCGGATCAGGGCCGTCTGGCCGATGGATATAAGGTTCTGCGTGGTCCAGTACAGGGCCAGGGCGGAAGCGAAGTTATAACAGAACAGGAAGAACATGACGGGCATCAGGTTCATGATGATGCGCTGGGAGCGTTCTCCCGCCTGCGGAGTCATCCGCATCTGGATGATCATGGTCACCGCCATGATGAGGGGCAGGATGTTGATCGGAATGCCGAACAGGTGGCCTACGGTGTCAGGCAGGGACAGGTCCGTCATCCACAGGCAGAAGGGCTGGCCCCTCAGTTCCGCGGAGTACTGGAGGACGCGGTAGAAGGCGAAGAAGATGGGTATCTGGATGAGCATGGGCACGCAGCCGCTGGCCGGGTTGATGCCGTACTTCTGGTACAGCTTCATCATTTCCATGTTCACCTTCTGGGGTTCGTCCGGATATTTTTCCTTGAGCTTGGCCATTTCCGGCTGAACCAGGGACATGCGCTTCATGGCCATGTAGGACTTCTTGTGCAGCGGCCAGATGAGGGCGCGGACGACGATGGTCATGCAGATGATGGCCACGCCCCAGTTGCCGAACCATCCGTGGAAGAGGTTGAGCAGCCAGTTCATGGGCACGCTCAGGAAGACGAGCCAGCCGTATGCCATGATGTCGCTGATGGCGGGGTAGGTGAGGTTCAGGTCGCGCAGGTAGGCGTTGAACTTGGGGCCCGTGTAAATGTCGTACGTGAGCGTCTTGATCTCGTTGGGCGCCATCGTCAGGTTGGGAATGCCCATGGCTACGGTGACGCCGGGCACCAGCGTGTTGTTTTCATGAGCCAGCGGGAATTCCTGGCGGGTGGCGTACACGGTGGAGCCGTTGGACTTGTCCTGGGGAAGAAGGATGGTGGCGTAATACTGGCTCATCACGCCGGCATAGGTCAGGTCCTGAAGGGGGCCTTCCAGAACGCGGGCCTTCGCGGTGCTGAAAATGCCGCCCGTGAAGTAGGAGGGCACTTCCTGCTCCAGGGAGCCGTCCGCATGGTAAAAGAAGTGGGTGTAGGTGTCCTTGGGTTCGCTTTTGGCGATGGGGTAGGCGCTGCCGCCGAAGATGCCCATGTAGCGCAGGTCCTGGACATTGGAGGATTTGTTGAGCAGGGAGACGGTCAGGCGGATAAGGTACTTGCTGCCGGGCAGTACGTTTCCTTCCAGATTTTTGACGGGGTGCAGGGTATAGGTCTTGGAGATGAAAAGCTGCCGTGCGGCGTCATAGCCTTCCAGAGTAACGGAGTCTGCCGTGCGCTTGACTTCCCGGTATACCGTGTTGTCATAGGAGGGGTCCTGCGTGGCGTCCATGTTGAAGACGAGTTCGCCTATTCCCCTCTGCTGGGCTTCGTTGATCGTGATGTTGTGGTCCGCGACCTTCTGGGAGTCCACAATGTCGTTGTGGAGGGTGACGGCGCCGATGGAGCCGCCTATGCGGTTGAAGGTGTATGTGATGAATGGCTCCTGCTTGCCGTCCGTTTCCTGCGTTGCCGTCAGCGTGATCGGATTGCTTTTGTCTTCTTCCAGAGCCTTGGTAACGGAAGTCTGTTCCGGCGTGGCGGGTGCTGCGGGCGTTTCAGCGCCGGGCGCCGGAACTACGGCGGGAGCGGCAGCTGTTTGCTGGGCGGGGACGGGGGCTGCCGGGACGGGCTCTTCCTTTTTATTGTTGCCCATGTAAATGTTCAGGCCCAGAAGGGCGGCGCAAACGCCTATGATGATCCATGCTGTGCGATCCATAATGTGATATAGCTTGATTGAAGTTGGTAGGGGGAGAGAAAGGTAATTTAACGCGGCGTGCGGGCCGGAGGGACGGGATCATACCCTGAACCGCCCCACGGGTTGCATCTTAAAATGCGCCATGTTCCAAGAAGAAGGCCGCGCCATGCCCCGTGGAGCCGGACGGCCTGAATAAAGTATTGGGAGCAGGTGGGAGTATAGCGGCAGCCGCTGCCGGGGCCCCCCAGTGCATGCAGGGGAGCGCTGATGAAGGTTTGATAGCCCTGTACCAGGGCAATGAGCAGCCATTTCATCATGCGTTGTCTTTTTCCCGGGAAAGAAGTTGCAGCTTGAGTTTGCGGGCGGCTTTTTGCCAGTCCCGCTCCAGGTCGGCATAGCTGGCTTCCACGGCCCGCCAGCGGAGGACGCACACCAGGTGCACGCCGTTTTCAAAGGGGGCGCCGTGCTCCCTCAGGATTTCCCGCACGCGCCGCCGCAGTTTGTTGCGGACGACGGCGCAGCCGATTTTCTTGGTGCAGATGATGCCGAATTTGGAGGGGGCCTCCGGATGTTCCAGCGGGGCTGCACTTAAAACAATAAGCCGACCTGCTACGGATGGTCCCTCGTTGCGTACCCGGGCAAATTGAAATGCCCTGGTCATGCTTTGTTGACGAGTAAGACGCATCTCCCGCGGGTCGGCCCGTGAAAAGAAGTTCCAAGGAGGCGTTAACCGAGTCCTGGCGGCTGAATTAACGGCCGTGCTGGATGGTGTGGCGCTTGTACTGGATTTCGGCTCCCTTGGGAAGCAGGCGCTTGCGGCCTTTGGCGCGGCGGCGGCGGATAATGTCTGCTCCGTTCTTGGTAGCCATGCGTGCACGGAATCCGAACTGACGCTTGCGGCAACGCTTGGATGGTTGATAAGTCCTCTTGCTCATGATGTTGAAAGATGCTTCTTGTGAATTACTAGATTCAGTGCCGTCCGTCTAAGCGGCCTATGCACAACCGGACGGAAAGGATAACTATTTTGGCTGTTTTGTCAATCCGTCAGGCGATTAAATTGCCGTTTTTCTTGCGGAAGGAACTGTTTTTTATGATATTTATAATTGATAATCAATAACTTTTTCTTTTAAAGAAAGGCGCTTGTTTTACAGAAAGAGCAGTTCCGCATACGTGGGGACGGGCCACAGGTCTGCGTCTGTCAGGCCCTCCAGCATGTCAATGGTGCTTCTCAGATTGTCCATGCCGGACTGGATTTCCTTCGTGCTGGCGCGGTCTACGGCCTGGCGGAGTTCCTTCACCTGGGTGGGGAGGAGGTCCAGCAGCGTGCCGATCTGGTTGGCGCGGTCCACAGTGGATTTCATGCCTGCCTTGATTCCGGCGGCTTTCATCTGGGCGATGGCGGTGGTGAGCTGCGTGAGCTGCTCCGTCACGGCGGGAATGTACAGGGTTTCCACCATCAGCAGGGCGGTTTCCGCTTCAATGCTAATTTCCTTGTAGAATATTTCCGTCTGGATTTCATGGCGGGCGTGGAGCTCCACGGGGCTGACCACCTTGTATTTTTCAAAGAGGGCCTTGGCCTTGGGCGTTTCCAGGGCGTCCAGGGCTTCGATGGTGCCGGGAACGTTGGGGAGCTTGCGGCGTTCCGCTTCTTCAATCCAGGCTTCGCCGTAGCCGTCCCCGCTGAAGAGGATGCGCTTGTGCTTCTTGATAATGCCCTGGAGGTGCTTGTTCAGCGTGGCGTGGAATTCCTCCGGTTTGTCCTTCACGGGTTCCAGAAGGGTGCAGATTTCATCCAGGCTTTCCGCCACGATGGTGTTGAGCACCGTCATGGGCCAGGCGCAGGTCTGGGAGGAGCCTACGGCGCGGAACTCGAATTTATTGCCCGTGAAGGCGAAGGGGCTCGTACGGTTGCGGTCGGAGGCGTCCAGCGGGAACATAGGCAGGGTGTCCACGCCAATGTTGATGGTCTTCAGGGTGCGTGCCTTTTTGGTGCCGCCCTTTTCAATCTGCTCAATGATTTCATCCAGCAGGTCTCCCAGGAAAATGGAGATGATGGCGGGAGGCGCTTCATGGGCGCCCAGGCGGTGCTCGTTGCCGGATTTGGCGACGGAGGCGCGCAGCAGGTCCGCATGTTCGTCCACGGCCTTGATCGTGGCGCAGAGCAGGGTGAGGAAGATGGCATTTTCCTGCGGGCTGGAGCCGGGGTTCAGCAGGCTGCCGTAACCGGGCGCGGAAAGGGACCAGTTGTTATGCTTGCCGGAGCCGTTCATGCCGGAGAAGGGCTTTTCATGCAGCAGGCAGACCATGTCATGCTTGTTGGCGGTTTTCCGGAGCACTTCCATGACCAACATGTTGTGGTCCACGGCCAGGTTCTGGCTTTCAAAGATGGGCGCGATTTCAAACTGGCCCGGCGCCACTTCATTGTGGCGCGTTTTGGCCGGAATGCCGAGCTTCCAGAGGGCTTCGTCCACGTCCACCATGAATTCCAGCACGCGGTCCTTGATGGAGCCGAAGTAGTGGTCTTCCATCTGCTGGTGCTTGGGGGGGACGTTGCCGAAGAGGGTGCGGCCGCACATCATCAGGTCCGGCCGCAGGGCATAAAGCTGCTTGTCCACCAGGAAGTATTCCTGTTCCGCGCCCAGATCCGCGCTGACGTGGATGTTTTCCGGCCCGCCAAAGCAGGCGAGCAGCCGCCTGGCCTGGCGGGTGACGGCGGTCATGGACCGCAGAAGGGGGGTTTTTTTGTCCAGCGCCTGCCCCTTGTAGGAGCAGAAGGCGGTGGGGATGCAGAGGGTGGCTCCGTTTTCCGTGCGCTTGATGAAGGCGGGGCTGGTGGGGTCCCAGGCAGTGTAGCCGCGCGCTTCAAAGGTGGCGCGGAGACCGCCTGAGGGGAAGCTGGAGGCGTCCGGCTCTCCCTGCACCAGGCTCTTTCCGGAGAACTTGAGTTCCAGGTTTCCTTCCGGGTCCACGTCCACGAAGGAGTCATGCTTTTCCGCCGTGCTTCCGTTCAGAGGCTGGAACCAGTGGGTGTAATGGCTGGCGCCCTTTTCCAGGGCCCACGTCATCATGGCCTGGGCCACTTCATTGGCAATGTCCGGGTCCAGCTTCTCGTCCTTGCGGATGGTCGCCAGCAGTTTTTTGTAAACGGGACGCGGCAGGTAATCGCGCATGGTCTCCATATTGAAGACATCCTGACCGTAAATTTCCGCAATAAAAGTTGCGGCGTCGCCAACATCGGAAGGTGGGTTTGTATGCATCTTGGTAGGGAACGCGCCAAAAGGCTCGGAATCTACCAAACCTTAAAAGGGGGTTTTTTGCAAGCCGAATCCTGCCTCAGAGGTTGGTGGAGGGATGTTTCAGGGAACAAAAGTTCCTGAGGCGCCCAATTTTCATCTTGTTGAGGGTGGGCGCGGGAAGCCTGCCTGTTTCACGCTTCCCTGTGCGGAAGCGGCGAGGAATTGCCCCGGAGGCCTTTTCTTCCGGAAGGGGGCTCCCGTCCGGGACAGTCTTTTATCCGCAGATGAAGGGGAGGGAAATGCCTGTTATTTCAAAGGACCCACCGTGATTTTCTGGCACATGGTATGGGTCTGCCCGGAGGCGAGGGGGATGCTGCGCGTGCCGGCATTCCCCACTTCAACGCACAGGAATTTGTTCCAGGATGCCGCGCCCAGGTCCGCCATGTTGTTAGCGCCCTGCTGCCCCGGGTTCCAGACGATGACGGAGGAGGCGTGGTTCCGTTCCACGGTGATAGTGCGGTTCAGCACGAGGTCCTCCAGCACTGTTTTTCCCGAACAGGAGGGGCAGTCGTAGACGCGGTCCAGGCACCCCAGGGGAGCCAGAGGGCGTTCTCCATGCTTCATGGGCTGGGCCGCTTCTTCCCGGAACGGGATGCCGTCCAGCCCGTGAACGCGGCATTTGGTCAGGTTGCCCACGGCAAAGTAGTTGTGGAAGGCTTCCGTGAGCTTGCAGGGCTGCATGCGGGCGGTGGTTTCCAGCTTCATGACCAGCGTGCGGCCCAGCGTCAGGCGCAGGATGGCGGCGGGGTAGGCCTCGTCTTCCGGATAGAAGGCCAGGGAAAGCAGAACGTTCCCCTGCTTGTCCGTCTCCTGGTGGTGGAGGCGCCATTCAGAGATGCGCGCCACGCCGTGGGACGGTGCGTTTTTCCGCGGCCCGAACCACGGCCAGCAGACGGGAATCCCGCCGCGGATGGCCTTGCCGGGAGCAAAGACCGCATTGGGGGAAAGGAAGAGGCATTCCTCCTGTCCCTCCGGCTTCCAGGACGTGAGGTGCGCCCCCTGCAGGCACAGGGAGGCTGTACAGAGCGGTGTTTCCACGTCCAGAAAAGTGATTCCCTGGTCTGTTGCACGCGGAGTGATCATGGCTGGAGGCGTTCGATCGTCCAGGAACCGTTTTCCTGAAGCTTGTACATGAAGCGGTCGTGAACGCGGCCGGGGCCGCCCTGCCAGAATTCAAAGGTGTCCGGAATAATCCGGTAGCCGCCCCAGAAGGAAGGCAGGGGAATTTCCCCCTTGGAGAACTTGTTTTTCAACTCCATCAGCTTCATTTCCAGCAGTTTTCTTCCGGAAATGACGGAGCTTTGCTGGGAGACCCACGCGCCGAGCTGGGATTCCTTGGGACGGGTGAGGAAGTATTTCAGGGATTCCGCACGGGAGACCTTGACGGCTTTTCCGTAAATGATGACCTGGCGTTCCAGCATCACCCAGGGCAGCATCATGCAGACCTGCGGATTTTCCTCAATGTCATGGGCCTTGTGGCTGCCGTAGTTGGTGAAAAAGACAAAGCCCGTCTGGTCAAAGTACTTGAGCAGCACCGTGCGCAGGGACGGCCTCCCCTGCGCGTTCACCGTAGCCAGGGAGAAGGCGTTCGGTTCCGGAATACCCGCTTTCAGGGCCTGCTCAAACCAGGTTTGAAATTGTTCAAAGGGGTTCTCCGCCAGGTCTTTTCTGTGCAGCTGGCCCTTGAGGTATTCTTCTCTGAAATTGGACAGGTCCATGATGGGTTGAAGGATGAATGTTATTCCACGCTGAAATCCAGCCCCAGGTCCAAGGAGGGGGCGGAGTGGGTGACGTAGCCCACGGAGACGAAGTCCACGCCGGATTCCGCAATGGCGGCCACCGTTTCCAGATTGACGCCGCCGCTGGCTTCCAGCAGGGGAGTGGCGCGGTCGCCGCGCAGGGCGACGGCCTGCTTCAGCATTTCCGGCGCCATGTTGTCCAGCAGGATGTGGTCCACCCCTTCCAGCTTGAGGAAGGATTCCACCTGTTCCAGGGTATCCGCTTCCAGCTGGATTTCCACGCCGGGCTTTTCCGCGCGGAGCGTGTTAATGCACTGCTGGAGGTGTTCCGTGTTGCCGTCCGTCATCAGGTGGTTATCCTTCACCATGGCGCGGTCATACAGGCCCATGCGGTGGTTGGTGCCTCCGCCGTGGGCCACGGCGGCTTTCTCCAGCAGGCGGTAGCCGGGAGTGGTCTTGCGGGTGTCCAGGATGCGGGCGCTGGTGTGGGAGACGGCCTTCACGTATTTACGGGTGAGCGTGGCCACGCCGGAAAGGCGCTGGATGAAATTGAGCGCGGTGCGTTCCGCTCCCAGGATGGAGCGGGCGGAGCCTTCAATGAGCATCACCACGGCGCCGGGCGCCACGGCTTCCCCGTCGTGCAGGTACACTTCCACCTTCAGGGAGGGGTCCACCTTGCGGAAGACTTCCGCCGCCACGTTGACGCCGGAAAGAACGCCTTTTTTACGGGGTGTCAAAATGGCTCTGGCGGTCAGGTGTTCCGGGACGAAGTACGTGGAGGTCACATCCCCGGAGCCGAAGTCTTCGGCCAGCGCCAGGTTGATCAGGGTTTCCAGATTGTCGGATACGGGTTCTGCGGGCATGAATGGAAATTGCGGCTTAATATTCGCGGTTGAGAAGGTAATTGGCCAGTTCCACCAGGCGGGTGCGGCGCTCTTCCGGGAAAATCATCAGGGCGTCCAGGGCTGCCTGGGTGCGGCATTTCGCCTCGGAACGGGCTCCGTCCATGCCGATCAGGGCCGGGCAGGTGGATTTCTGCGCGTTCACGTCCTTGCCGGCGGTCTTGCCGAGCTTTTCCGTGGAGGCGGTCAGGTCCAGGATGTCGTCAATGACCTGGAAGGCCAGGCCGAGGTTGTAACCGAAGTCCGTGATGGCTTCCAGCTGGGCTTCCGTGGCGTTTGCGGACATGGCGCCGAAGCGAAGGGCCGTGGTCAGCAGGGCTGCCGTCTTCCCCTCGTACACGGCGCGCACTTCCGGCTCGGAAAGCTGCTTGTGCTCCCCTTCCAGGTCCAGCACCTGGCCGCCGATCAGCATGGTGCTGCCTCCGGTGGCCGCCAGTTCCTTGACGTAATCCCGGACCGTGTAGCGTTCCGTATCGTCCGCCTGGGCGATCACGGCAAAGGCTTCCGTCAGCAGGGCGTCCCCGGCCAGAATGGCGACTCCTTCTCCGAAGGCCTTGTGGCTGGTAGGCTTCCCGCGGCGCAGGTCGTCATTGTCCATGGCCGGCAGGTCGTCATGAATCAGGGAATACGTGTGCATCATCTCCACGGCGCAGGCGGGCACCAGGGCGTCCACCGCCAGGCCGCCGCAGGCTTCCGCGGCCGCCAGGCAAAGAACGGGGCGCATTCTCTTGCCGCCCGCGAACATGCTGTAGCGCATGGCCTTGTGGATGGTTTCAGGCCTTTCGTCCTCAGCGGGCAGGAGCCTGTCCAGCGCGGCGTCAATCAAGGCGCACTGTTCTGTAATATAATCGTTCAGGGATTGTTCTTCACACATGACGTTAAGGAATGGGTGCGGGGATAGTAGATATAGTTCAGCGGCTGACCAGAAGTTCCGCAATCTGTACGGCGTTCAGGGCCGCGCCCTTGCGGACCTGGTCTCCCACGACCCAGAGGGCCAGGGCATTGTCAATGGCCATGTCCGGGCGGATGCGTCCCACATAGCAGGTGTCCCCGTTGGTGCTGTCCAGCGGAGTGGGCCAGACGCCTTCCGCTGGATTGTCCATCAGGGCTACGCCGGGTTTTCCTTCGTAGGCGCTGCGTGCCTCTTCCACGTCTACGGGCTGCTCAAACTGGGCGGTCACGGAGATGGAGTGGGAACGGTACACAGGCACGCGCACACAGGTGCACGTTACCTTGAGCTCCGGCAGGGAAAGGATTTTGCGGCCTTCGTTAAGCATTTTAAGCTCTTCCTTCGTATAGCCGCTTTCCGTGAAGGAGTCGATCTGGGGAAGAAGATTAAAGGCGATCTGGTGCGGATAAACGTTTTTCACCACGGGATGGCCGTCCACCACGGCACGCACCTGGGATTCCAGTTCCGTGATGCCGTGCTGTCCGCTGCCGGAAACCGCCTGGTAACTGGAGGCGATAACGGTTTTCAGGCCGAAGCGCTGGTGCAGGGGGAAGAGCGCCATCAGCGTAATAATGGTGGTGCAGTTCGGGTTGGCGATGATGTTGCGGGGATGGTTGAAAGCCGCTTCCGGATTGATTTCCGGCACCACCAGGGGCACGTCCGGGTCCTGGCGGAAGGCGGAGGAATTGTCAATGACCACGCATCCGGCCGCTGCCGCAATGGGGGCGAACTTCAGGGAAATGCCGCCGCCTGCGCTGAACAGGGCAATGTCCACGCCTTCAAAGGATTTCTCCGTCAATTCTTCCACAGTCAGCATTTCTCCCCGGAAGGCGACCTGTTTTCCGGCGGACCGTGCGGAGGCCAGAAGTTTCAGGGAGCCTACGGGAAAATTGCGGGTTTCCAGGCAGGACAGGATCTCAACGCCCACCGCTCCGGTGGCGCCGACGATGGCAACATGGGGTGCTTGGTTCATGATTGTGTCAGAAAATGGCGGAATTCAGTCCGCATGCGCATGATGATAAAGGTTTTTTCCCAGAAAAGCAATACGGGATCGGCAACAGATGAACAGCGCAGGTTAATATGAAAGGTATAAACAATATTAACTATTTACTGTTAACTGTTGCATGTTTATTTAACCCATTTCCCGACGCCCTCCGGCAGCCTGCCGTCGGAGACGGGGCCGTAGCGCGTTGATTCCATGTTGCCCCAGAGGGGCACGCCCACGATGCGCCTCCACCAGCCGGACATGCTGGCTCCGGTGTAGCAGCCGAAGCTCCAGCAGTCGGACCGCGGGGTGAAAATATCCCGGCGTATCCGGTTCAGGTCCGTCTCATGAATCCATTCCGTGGAGATGGCCATGATGTTATTGCCGTAGTCCAGCATCCACGCAAAGCAATTGGAATGGCCAAAGTAGTAAAAGGACTCCACCGTGTCCCCCCGGAAGCGTGGAGAAGAGTTCAGCGCACGGATGGCCTGATCCGCGCTGTCCACCCAGACAAGCTTGATCCTGTACTTGGAAGCCAGGTCCGCAATCCAGCGGGTATAGGGCTTGCCGTCCTCCCGGCCGCGTGCCGCGTAGCCCGGACGGTAAACGATCCAGGTGATTCTGGCGGAGGGGTCTTTCTGCTGGATCTGGGCAATGCGGATGGTGGAGGCCCGTACAAAGTTGGCCCACCAGTTGTCATGCCTGTCAGGCTGGATTCTGAGCCCTTCCCATTGTCTGAGGGCGGGACCGCCGCACATGACGACGTGGACGGCCTGGGACAGTCCCGTGCCGCCCAGCAACAGGGCCAGAGCAAGAAAAAGGCGTGAAAACATGCCCGCACCCTACCTTTGCTCCCCGTGTCTGTCAACCCGCCGCAGTGTTTTTTAAGGGAACAGACACATATGGAATCCCATGGGATGATTTCCGTTTCCCTTTAGCAATTCACCACATTCACGGCCAGTCCGCCCTGGGCGGTCTCCTTGTACTTGGACTGCATGTCCCTGCCGGTATCCAGCATGGTGCGGATGACCTTGTCCAGCGGAACGAAGTGGGCGCCCGTTCCACCCATGGCGATGCGGGCGGCATTGATCGCCTTAATGGCGGCGATGGCATTGCGTTCAATGCAGGGAATCTGGACAAGCCCCGCGATTGGGTCACAGGTGAGGCCCAGGTTGTGCTCCATGCCTATTTCCGCGGCGTTTTCCACCTGGTGGGGCGTTCCCCCCAGGTACTCCGCAAGAGCCGCCGCGGCCATGGAGCAGGCTACGCCCACCTCCCCCTGGCAGCCTACGTCCGCGCCGGAAATGGAGGCGTTCTTCTTGTACAGGATGGCGATTCCTCCCGCGGTGAGCAGGAAACGGTGAACGGCATCCGGATGCGGGGAAAAACAGAACTTGGTGGCGTAATTGAGCACGGCTGGAACAATCCCCGCCGCTCCGTTGGTGGGCGCAGTGACGATTCGCCCGCCTGCCGCATTTTCCTCGCTCACGGCAATGGCGTACAGGTTGATCCAGTCCATGATGGAAAGAGGGTCTTTCAGGGCCGATTCCCCGTGCACCAGAAGGGATTTGCGCAAGGTCTTGGCCCGGCGCGGCACTTGCAGGACGCCCGGCAGGTTGCCGCGCGCGCTCATGCCGTTGGAAATGGACTGCTTCATGGTGGCCCAGATCAGGTCCAGCTTTTCACGGACCTCCCGTTCCGGGAGCAGGGCGCATTCATTGGCCATGACGATGGAGGAAAGGGGGCATTCCCGTTCATCCGCCATGCGCAGCAGTTCTTCCGCGGATTCATAGGGGAGGGGGAACGGTTCCCGGTCCGGTTCCTCCGGATGCAGCAGTTCCTGCTCGGAAGCGACAAAGCCGCCCCCGGTGGAATAAAACACGGCGTCCTCCACCGGTTCCCCGGCCTGGTTGACGGCGGTGAACAGCATCCCGTTCGGATGCAGGCGCAGGGGCTGGTAGTGGGAAAGGTCCAGGTCCCGGGTGGGGGAGAAACGGACGGTTTTTTCTTCCGTGACGGGGAGCGTTTCCTGCTGGTGCAGGCGCCCGATTTTTCCGGGAATGCTGCGCGGCTCCACCGTATGGGGTTCTTCCCCCAGCAAGCCCAGCATGATGGCCGTGTCTGTGCCGTGCCCGTGCCCGGTAGCCGCCAGGGAGCCGTAGCATTCACAGCGGATGCCCGTGATCTCCGGCAGCCGGGGGGAATGGCGTATCTGTTCCAGAAAGCGGTGCGCCGCCCGCATGGGGCCTACGGTATGGGATGAGGAAGGGCCTATCCCGATGCTGAAAAGCTCAAAAATGCTGTAATGGTGCATGTCCGTTTTCCTGTGGCGGGGTGGGGCCGGAATTTCCTCAGGAATTCCGGCCCGTTCCGAAAGACGGGCTACAGGCCCAGCAGGTAGCGTTCCGCCTCAATGGCGGCGCCGCAGCCCATCCCGGCGGAGGAAATGGCCTGGCGGTAGTGAGGGTCCGCCACGTCTCCGGCGGCGAACAGGCCCGGCGTCCTGGTCGCCATCAGCCCGGCTTCCCGGATGATGTAGCCGGCGTCGTCCCGGTCCACCAGATCCCCCAGGAAAGAGGTATTCGGCGTGTGGCCGATCGCCATGAAGACGCACTTGACGGGAAGTTCCGTTTCATCCCCTTCCACCACATCCTTCAGCATGACGGCTTCCAGTTCTCCCTTGTCGTCCGTCTTGTAGCTTACGATGGTGGAATTCCACATGGGGAAAATCTTTTCATTGGACAGCGTGCGCTCCGCCATGATCCTGGAGGCGCGGAGCGTGTCACGGCGGTGGATCAGGTAAACCCGGGAGGCAAAGCGGGTCAGGAACATGGCCTCTTCACAGGCGCTGTCTCCGCCGCCTACCACGCACACGGGCACGTCACGGTAAAAGGCTCCGTCACAGGTGGCGCAGGCGGTGAGGCCGTGGCCGATGAGGCCTTCTTCTCCGGGAATGCCCAGATAGCGGGCGGAAGCGCCTGTAGCCACGATGACGCTGCGGGCTTCATAATCCTGTCCGCTGGTTTTCACGGTAAACAGCCCGGTGGCTTCATCCTTGACCACGCTCTTGACGTCCTCATACGCAAACCGGGTGCCGAATTTTTCCGCCTGCTGCTGCATCAGGAACATCAGGTCCGGACCCATCACGCCGTCCGGAAAGCCGGGAAAGTTTTCCACTTCCGTGGTGGTGGTCAACTGGCCGCCGATCTGGGAGCCCGTAATAAGGAGGGGGGAGAGATTGGCCCGGGCTGTGTAAATGGCCGCTGTGTAGCCCGCGCATCCTGCGCCGATGATAATGACTTGTTCGCTCATAATACGTGTAAGTGATCGCCGCAATGGTAAAGGGGGAACATCCGTTTTGCCAGTAGATTCTGCGCTATGCGGCGGGTCACGGTCCGGCGGCTCCGGAACGGTTCTTCGCGGGCGGGGAGAAGAGCTGCCTGCACGTATCGATGGCGACGTTTTGCAGCTTCCTGGCCCTGTCTGCGGGAATGCTGCACAGGATCACCCCTTTCAGGGACAGTTTTCCCGGCAGGCCTATGGGAGACTTGCCGAACAGGGTGCAGTACATCACGCAGGCCGCCAGGTAACTGCCTTCCGCCGTGGGGTGCCGGCCATCTGCCTGGTACAGGGGGATGCCGGGATGGCGCTTGAGGCAATTCTCCCAGGCGATGCCCACCGGGGCTACGGCGGCTTTTTCCCGGCGCGCCAGCTCCAGATACGTGTCCAGAAGGGCTTTTTGCTCCTGTGGTTCAGGGCCGCCGGAAGCGCCCTTTCTCCCCCACGTCAGAAACAGGACGGGCATGCCATGGGCGGACCGGACCCGGGCACACCATTTGCCGCCGAATTCCATGGTCCGCTCCGGAGCCACGACGGGAGTGGCGCTCTGGTCCTGGAGAATGATGAAGTCCCACGCCGTCCCTTCCAGCTTTTTACGGGCGGACCCGTCATTCCAGTGGGACTGGAGGGAAGCTGCCGGAGCGGCGTGCATGTGCACGTCCGGCCGCAGCCCCCTGGAATCCGCCATCGCCTTGACCATGGCAGGCATGCGGTTGAAGAACGTATAGCTGTTTCCCAGGAAAAGAATGTGGCTTCCGGGGCGTGCGGGGACACAACGAGGCCAGGGGCTTTCCGCATGCGGCTCTTCCTGCGCCCGGAGGGAACAGGGAAAAGCTGTCCAGGTGAAAAACAGCAGCAGGAAAAATTTTATGCCCGGCATCATGAGTTGAATTTAATCTTAATGTTTCCGGAATGGAACTTCAAACGGATGAAACATGGAGGAAGGGGGAACTATTTCTACACGTTCATAGGCATATCTTCTTATTTTATTTATTGCCAACGGCTTGCATAGCATAATGAAAAAATGATGCATCATTCTGGAAGTGAACGAATTAAGCCGGAACTCCTGCCGCATGACTGGAGAAGTCTTTCCGGGAGTCTTGCCGAAGGAGTGCGGGTGTGGTTGGATAGTGGACATGAAGCCTGAATCGCTGACCAAGCACCGTGTGACGGGGGTGGATGATCCTCTATTCCTGGATTCCCTGGATATTTACCGGACAAGTTTTCCGGTGCACGAACAGAGGCGCATTCAGGATTTCCCGCTGGCGTTCCAAGACCCGGGCTTTTGCTATGAGGTTTTTTTAAACGGGAAAGGCCGGGTTGTCGCCATGCTGGTGAGCTGGCGGCGCGAGGCATTCGTGTATCTGGAATATTTTGCCGTGGATGCCTCCCTGCGCGGCCAGGGCGCCGGACAGAGGATTCTGGAAGAGCTGAGGGATGCTTTCCCCCACAAGGTCATTCTGGAGATTGACCCGCCGGAGGACGAAATTTCACGCCGCCGCCTGGGGTTTTACCAGCGGCACGGCTTTGTGCCCAATCCCCAGTTTGATTACATTCACCCTCCCTATACGGATGAAGGGACTCCTTTCCCACTCCTGCTGATGACGCATGAAACCCTGCTGAATGAGGAAACGTACCGGAGCTTTGTTGATTTCCACCACAATCATGTGGTGGCAAGATAGGCGTTCTTCCGGGAAAAGGTCTTTGGGCTCGTCCGCTTACCCTCGTGGGGTTTTTTGCGGGTAGGGGCTTTTTATTTCATTATTGCCGTATGATATCGTTTCCTATAATTCAACCTGCCGGGAACGTTGAGTATCATGAATGAAGACTCTGACAACGGATAACAAATCCGGTGTCAAGCGTGGATTTTGATGAATAAAGATTTATCTTCCTTTCAAAAAGAGGATTTATCTTCCCTGAATCCATTCCTTAAAAAGGAGAATGCCTATTGTTTATTGAAAATCAAAGTTTTTTAATGGATTTTATCTGTTTTTATTAAAACACCGGATTTGTTATCCGCTTCAGTAGTCACATGTTGAACCCTCATGGTCATTTAATATTCAAGGGAGCAGCGGTTGCGGCGGCTTTGTGCCTGGTTTCCGGCGCGGAGGCTGCTTCCCTGCTGTACGGACTGGATTTCAACCAGCTTGGGAGTAACCAGAGCCTGGTCAATTTGGGAAGCGGGTCCACAGCCATTTCAAAAACTACCGGTTATATGAACTGGAGCAATGCGATTATGCCCATGCCGGACGGCGGTTATTCCCATTGCCCCAACGGAGGGACATTCAATATTACGAGTTCCGACGGCATTGACGGTCTGAATTTTTCCACCGGCTTCAGCGTGGGCATCCACATGTATTACAGTTCTTCCAATGCGGACTGGAAGGACGCTTTTTCCATGACCATTGCAGGCACGACCATCCGGGTGGAAATGACGGCTGCCAACAGATGGGTGATTTATAATGGCGCAGGCATTGGAATCGCGGATGGAACCGAACTGTTTGCCGCCAATGACAATGAATGGAATTACCTTGGGCTGACGTTTAAGGGAAATGAGATGCAGGTTTACCACGATGGCGAGCTCGTTAAAACGGTGACGACCGGTCTTTCCGATGATTCCAAAGTGACCAGCATTAAGGGCAGCGGAGAGCACAATACCGCGGCCAACGGCCTTTTCGTCGACAACCTGGCCGTGTATGACGGCGTGTTGAACGGAGATGATTTTGCTTACCTGAATACGCATGATATGCCCTTGTCCATTCCGGAACCGGCTACCGCAACGCTGGGGCTTATGGGGCTGGCGGCTCTCCTGGTGCGCCGCAAACGCGCGTGAGCCTGAATTTTTTGAATAAAAGAGCCGTTCCGCAGAAATGCAGAACGGCTCTTTTTGTCTGTAAATGAAGTGTGGCAGGGAGCTGCAGGATTTCCGGAACGGCGGAGTAATCAGTTCCACGCCCGGTCCACGGCTTCCTGCGCTTCCGGGTCAAGGTGTTTGGATAGCCGTTCCCTCATGCGCAGCCTGTATTCCGGAATGCTCCAGGAGTGGAGCGGCTGGACGGCGGAGTTTGTGAATTGCCAGGAGGGGACGGGCACTACCACATCCATGACTTCCGTTGCCCTGGCCGGCATTCCGGCCAGTACCACGGCAATGGCGGAGGAAAGTTCCGGATGCCTATCCAGAACGTCCAGCAGCCATCCGCAACCCACGTCCGTGGGAATGGCTTCCGTTCCAGCCAGCAGGTCCGCAAGGCGCCCGGAAGGAAGTTTGTTGGATATGGAAGCCAGATAAGGCGCAAACCGCATGTCCCCCAGGCTCATCAGGGCATCCAGGGCCGGAGCCATTCCGGCCTGCCCGGGGAGCGGAGCCGCACAGATGATATTCACCAGTCCGGCAATTCCGGGGAAGCGTTCCTCCGGCTTCGGGGCGGCCAGCGTGTAGATCAGGAAGGCGGCCTGACGGCGGATGTCCGGGGCTGCGTCCGTCATGGCAAAGGGCAGGAGCGCCCGCCAGCCGTCCCCCTTGCGCTGGCGGATGAAGGAGGCCAGTTGAAGCGCGCATTTGCGCCGCGCGTCCGGCGCGCAGCAGGATTGGAAGATGTTGTAAATGGTAACGCCTTCTTCTTCCCTGCCTGTTTCATTGCAGGTAACCAGCCCGTAGGCGATCATGGCCAGCGGCCATTGGTCCGGACCGATTTCATCCCTGCGGGAGGGATCCATAACGAGGGCGGCAAGCCGCTTGATTTCCGACAAAGAACTGGTTTGATCCTGAAAAAGGCCCATGTCCGCATGATAGCCCGCAGCAGGAGCCTGCCAAGGAAAAAAGCCGTGGTTTCATGCCACCCGCGTTCACGGCCTCCGTTCCGTTCCCGGTGCGCTAGCGGGCGGAGACTTTTTCCATATTGTCCGCAACCAGGGCAGCCAGTTCTTCCTCCTTCATGGAGAGGGCTTGTGCAGCGCGCCGGTAAAGCTCCGGAAGGGCCTCCGGGTGTTCGTCGGATTCCAGGGCCAGGCGCTGGCGCGGGATGGAGGACAGGATGCCGGGGCGTTCCATCTCCCGCAGGCCCACGGACAGGAGCCAGTTGCCGGAAGGAAGCTGTGCCGCGGGATTCAGGGCCCCTGTCCACCCGTGGAGTACGGCTTTCAGCGCAGGGAATTCTGCCAGGATACCGGCCAGTGTTCCCCACGCGCGGCAGCAGTGCAGGGTGGCGGGGCGGTCCAGGCGCACGGCCAGCTCCAGGTGTTGTTTCAGCGCTTCCTTCTGCACGGGCAGTCCCGGAATGCCCCGGCGGCATTTGTCCAGCCCCGTTTCTCCAATTCCTGCACGGGGGAAACGGCGCAGGAAGGATTCCAGCAGACGCATTTCCTCCTGCCAGGTATCCGGATTCAGGCGCCACGGATGAATGCCGAAGAAGGGGGTGACGTTTTCATCCCCTTCCGCCAGCAGGGCCGCCTGTTCCCAGTCCGCCGGGCAGGTTCCGCAGATGAAGCGGGGGCCCGCGCCGGGTATGGCCGGGGCCGGGTGGGTGTGGGCGTCCGGCAGGTTCATCATGTATTAGTGGGACAGCGTGGGAGCCTCCACGGGTTCAATAATATCAAAACTCTGTTTTGCCAGGCGCACCGCGGCGGCGCCCGTTTCCATTTCGTCATGGATGACGTTGGTGATGCCCGCGTGATGCAGTAAGGCCACTTCCGACCGGAATTTGGCGCGTGCAATCACCGTAATATCCGCGTTGACGCCCTTGATCTGCATGTAGGTGGACAGGGCCGGGGCGGGGTCCGGGAACGTGAAGGCAATGAGCCGCGCGGTGCGGATGCCCGCCAGGTCCATGGTGATCTGGTGCTGGATGTCACCCAGGAAGGCCAGATGGCCTTCGTTGAGCAGGGTTTTCACGGTGTCCGCGTTCAGGTCAATGATGATGCTGGGAATGCCGTACTGGGACAGGCTTTCATGCAGCCGCCTCCCTACCGGGCCGTAGCCGCAGATGATGGCGTGGTCCTTGATTCCCTCCACGCGCGTGATCATGGTTTCCACGCTGAGGCGTTCCCGTTTTGTTTTCAGGCCGGGAATGCGCACCAGCAGGGGGGTGAGCTTCCGCGCCGCCTTCATCAGCAGGGGCGTCATGCCCATGGAGACGGCGGCGATGGCGTACACATTGGTGGTCACCAGCGCCGGAATGGGGGTGATCTCCTGCATGAAGGGGATGAGCACCAGGGAGAATTCCCCCACGTTGGTCAGCGCGGTGGAGGCCATGATGCCCATGCGGCCGGGGATTTTCAGGAAGCTTGCGGCCACGATGCAGGCCACGAATTTGATGGCCAGGACAAAGGCGGCGAAGGTAGCCACATGGCCGAGATGTTCCCACAGGTCGTCAATGTCAATCAGCAGCCCGGCGGAGACGAAGAAGATGGTCAGGAAAAGGTCCTTGAAGGGGAGCACTTCACTGAGGACGCGGTGGCTGTAGTAGGAACTGCTGACGAAGAGCCCGGCGGTGAAGGCCCCCAGGGCGATGCTCAGGCCCAGCAGGCTGGCCAGCATGGCGATGCCGGAACAGATGGCGAACACCATCAGGGTGAAGAGTTCCCGGCTCTTGGTCCGGGCCACGGCCAGCATGATGCGCGGGAGCAGGTAATGGCCGATCAGCCATGCGGCGCCCAGGAAGACCAGCCCCCGCAGCACGGCCATGCCAATGTTGAGCGCGGTTGCCCATGAGTTGGGGGAGGCGGCGAATATCTGGGGCATGATGGCCACCAGCATGATGGCGGCAATATCCTGGAACAGGGCGATGCCCACCGCCATTTTGGCTCCAGACGTTCCGCTGAGGCCGAATTCCTGGAAGGATTTCAGCGCCACCGCCGTGGAGGAAAGGCCCATGATGGCCCCTACCGTCAGGGAATGGCTCATGTCCATGCCCGTAGCATAATGAAGGCCCAGGCCGAATGCGGCGGTACAGATGAACATCTGGATGCCCCCGCCGACCAGGGCCGTTTTCCGCAGGTGCCTGAGTTCGTCTATGGAAAATTCCAGCCCCAGCGTGAACATGAGCAGGATAATGCCCACCTCGGAAAGCGCCTGGATGCTGACATCGGAATTGGGGATGTGGTCCAGAATGCCGCAGTTGGCCAGGATCACCCCGCAGATAAAGTAGCCCGCCAGCAGGGATTGCCGGAAATGGGCCAGAACCAGGGCAATCGCAATAATGCCCATGAAGACGACGGTCAGCAGGGTGAAGAAGGGAGGCGCGGCATTGGGGCCTCCGGAAGCCAGCAGAGAGAGAACCATGGCGGTCGGAAAGGGAGGCTAGGGAATGGTGATGAGATTGATTTCAGGCGGGCAGTTGAATCGGCCCGGTCCCATGTAGCCTATGCCGCGGGTGACAAAGACCTGCCTGCCTTCATAGGGATAAAAGCCGGAGTACATCGTTTCCCCTTCCGAGGTCAGCAGGGGGGAGGAAGAGAAGGGCAGCCTGATCTGGCCGCCGTGGGTGTGCCCGGAAAGCATCAAGTCCCAGCGGTAGGCGCCCAGCAGTTCCCTCCCCTTGGGGTTATGGGAAAGGACGATGGTCGGCATGGCGGATTCTTCCGCAAAGGCACGCGGGCTCATGCACCGCTCCGGAAAGAAGTCTCCTTCCCGCACGTCCCCCAGCCCCACCAGCTTGAATTCCGCGTTCCCCAGCCTGGGAATGGTGACGAAGGCGGCGGAATTCCTGAGCAGGGTGAAGCCGCCTTCCTTCAGAATACGCTCCACGTTGTCCGCCAGGGCCATGTCGTGATTGCCCAGGCACGCGTAGGCAGGGGCGATGGAGGAGAGTTTCTTCATCTGCGTGATGTAGTCCCCCGCATGGGTAGCCCGCAGAAAATCCGTGTAAAGATCCCCCAGGAACACAATCATGTCAGGCTTGGCCTGTTCTGCCATGCGCGCCGCTTTTTCCAGCATGGGAAGGTTGGTGTGGACGTCTGACAGCACCAGGATGCGCAGCCCGGAAAGGCCTGGAACGCAGTCCGCGGGAGCGGTGTTTTCATTCAATTCCAAATGGTTGGCCTCCCAGTGCATGTAGGAGGCCAGCAGGGAACCCAGCAGAATGACTGCCGCGGCTGCGTACAGGAGCTTGCGGAGCAGGGAGTGTTTTTTGGCGGGGGTAGAGTCCGTGGTCATGATTGGGCGGGATTGAGAATAGCCAGTTCCGGAAGGGTAAACAAGCCGTTGCGGCGCACCAGCGCGCCGTCCAGGTAGATATCCCCTCCTCCGGCCTCTTCCGTCTGGATGCACACCATGTCCCAGTGAATGCGGGACTGGTTGCCATTGTCCGCCACGTGGTAGGCCTGTCCCGGCGTCAGGTGGAAGGAACCGGAGATTTTTTCATCAAACAGGATGTTGCGCATGGGGCGGGTGATGGCCGGATTGACGCCGAAGGCGAATTCCCCCAGCCGCCGCGCGCCGGGGTCCGTGTCCAGGATGGCGTTGAGCTCCGCGGTCTTGTCTCCCGCTTCCGCTTGCACGACCAGGCCGTTTTCCAGCGTCAGGCGGATGTTGTCAAAGGGAATTCCCTGGAACAGGCTGGGGGTGTTGAAAGAAATGCTGCCGTTGGCGCTGTCGATGACGGGTGCGGTAAACACCTCCCCGTCCGGCAGGTTGCATTCCCCCGCGCAGGGGATGGCGGGCAGCCCCTTGATGGAAAAGGAAATGTCCGTTCCGGGACCGGTGATGCGCACATGTTCCGCCGCCTCCATCATGGCGGCCAGCTTCTGCATGGCGGGACGCAGGGCGGCGTAATCCATCAGGCAGGTGCGGAAATAAAAATCCTCAAACTCCTCCGTGCTCATGGAGGCCTGCTGGGCCATTCCTTCAGACGGCCAGCGCAGCCCGCACCACCGCGTGTGGCGGATGCGCCTCTGGGAAACCGGATTCATGGCCTTCATGGCAACGGCCATATTCCGCTGGGGAACGGAAGACAATTCAAAAGCATTCCCCCCGCCGCGGATTTCAATATAGGCGTCCATCTCTTCCATTTCCGCCAGGCGGTGGCGGCTGATGATGCCGTATTGTTCTTCCGTGGCTCCGGAAAGCATTTCCCGGTTCAGCCGGGACTGGTTCAGGCGCAGGAAGGGCAGGGCGCCCGCGGCGTGCACCTCCCGGATGAGGGCTATTCCCATTTCCTCCGGAATATCCGTTAATTCCAGCAGAACCCGGTCTCCCGGACGCAGGGAAGTGGAATACCCTGCAAGCTGGGCCGCCAGGGCCTGAAAACGGGTGTCTGTCATGCCCTTATTAGGCGAATACCGGCGCCTTTTTGTCAAGCCGGAGACTTGCCACAGGCAAAAAACTGTGGTTTCATCCCCCGGATGTCCAGATTGCCCAAATTAGGAATACTCGGTTCCGGTTCCGGTTCCAACTGCCAGTCCATTTATGACGCCATCCGGTCCGGCGCCCTGCGGGCGGAAATAGCCGTGGTGATGTCTGACAATCCGGACGCGTACATTCTGGAACGCGCCCGTTCCTGGGGCATTCCGGCGGAGGTGATCGACTGCGCGGGATTCAAAACCCGGTTTCCTGATGAATCCCAGGCCGCCGTCGCCGCGCGGCTGAAGGAATACGGCGTGGACTGCGTATGCCTGGCCGGATTCATGCGCCTGGTGAAGCATCCGCTGTTGAAAGAGTTTCCTTCCCGCATTCTGAACATCCATCCCTCCCTTCTCCCCTCCTTCCCCGGGCTTCACGCCTGGGAGCAGGCCGTGAATGCCGGTGCGGCGGAAAGCGGCTGCACGGTTCATTACGTGGATGACGGCATGGATACCGGCCCCATCCTGGGGCAGGCGCGCGTGCCGGTGCTGCCGGGAGACACTCCGGAAAGCCTGCACTCCCGCATTCAGGAGCAGGAGCATACCCTTTATCCCGCCATGATCGCCCGCGTTCTGGAAACGCTGGCATAACCCGCTGCGCTTTTTGGCGGGAGGACTCCGGAACGCGGATGACAGGATGACTGATTCTCTTGTCTTGTTCTGTGAACGGAATCCGTTAAAAAGGTGTCCTCTTTTCAAACAAAGGATAAAAACAACCATGAAGATGAACCCTTCCATCGCCCTGTTTGCCGTTTCCGCCCTTCTGGCGGGTGTGGCGGGCGCGCAAGAAAAGGCTGCTGAAACTCCGGCGGCTGACCAACCCAAACAAGAGAAAGAAATTACTGTGTCTCCCGAACAGATGAAAAAGGACCTGGGCTATTTTCTGGGTTTCCAGAGCGGCCAGCAGCTCGGCTCCATTCCCACCCTTACTTTTGATGACCTGGACCAGGAATCCTTCCTGCAGGGCATTAAAGACGGCATGGTCCGCAAGCCCGCCAAGGACCAGGAACAGCTGAAGCCCGCCCTGGACGCGTTCCAGAAGCAGATTGACGAACGTATCTCCGCCAAGGCCAAGGCCAACCTGGAAGCCAGCAAGAAGTTCATGGAGGAAAACGGCAAGAAGGAAGGTGTTACCACCACGAAGTCCGGCCTTCAGTACAAGGTGGTGAACAAGGGCGGCGAAGAAAAATTTGATGAAAAGAAGTTCAAGAACCCCATGTTCAAGGTGAAGTACAAGGGCACGCTGCTGGACGGCACCGTGTTTGACGACACCAAGGGCAAGGATGTGGAACTTCCCCTCCAGGTTATCCCCGGCTTTGCGGAAGCGCTGACCACCATGCCCGTCGGCTCCAAGTGGATCGTGTACATCCCTTCCGAGCTGGCCTACGGTGAAAACACCCCCGGCGCTCCGATCGAACCCAATTCCCCCCTCATCTTTGATCTGGAACTGGACGGCATTTCCGAAGCCCCGGCTCCCCAGGGCGGTCCCATGAGCATTTCTCCGGAACAGCTTCAGGAGATGCTCAAGCAGCAGAGCGGCGGACAGCAGCAATAAGGTAAGATTTCCAAGCCAGGGCCGTTCCCGTGAGGGGACGGCCTTTTTGTTTTTGCAGGTACCGCCTTCATCAGGAGGGTGAACGGCCAATCTGGGAATTTATAATCCTTCTTCTTCTTTAAATTTCCATATCTTGCTTGTATTAAGATTATTGCATTAATAATTATTGAAATGGATGGAAAGATAGTTTAAAGAAGCCTGTTTTATTCCCCTTCATGATTTGCTTAAGGAGAGTCATTAACGAAAATAGGCTTGCCAACGGATTATAAATCCGGGTATTACTGGTCATAATATCATTGATACAATATGAGACTTCATCTCCCTCCTTCTTTGCGTTCCGCCCTTCTTGCATCCCTGGTTTCCTTCTCCGGTTTTTACTCTTACTCCCATGCCGCCACATCGGCGGATTTCTGGCAGGCTCCTACGTTTGGCGGTCCTGATTTTACGTGGACGGGGGCAGGGGAAGGCGATGCCGTAGATACGGCGGGCAACTGGGAAGGGGACGCCGCCCCCTCCCGCCAGGAGGATAAGGGCCCACATTTGATTTTTAATGATGTAGACGTTACGGTTACGGGCACTCCTCCCAACACTTCGGATGGCGGCGGCATCTCCGTGACGGGGAACAGCAATGTGTCCGTTGGCCTGGGACAATGGGGCGGCAGTGTTTACGTAGGCGCCGGATCCACTCTTTCCACCACCTTCAGCAACCAGATCAAGAGCATGGAGGCAGAGGGGCACGCTAATATTTATGTGGACGGCACGCTGAACCTGACCACGCCGGGAGGCAATCTCAACTTTGACAACGGTACCGGTTCCGGCAGCCACTACTGGCACATCGGGCTTGACGGGATGATCAACCTGTCAAATACCACTACAGTGACCAAGAATGACCGGACGTGGAATGTAGAGGTAGTGGTTGCGGGCGCCATGGAAGCGCTGACGGTTACCAACCGCGAGCTGGTGGACGATGCCCTGCTGACCCGCTATTTCATGTCCACCGGGGCTGATCTGGGGGCTTCCCTGGATTCCCTTCTTATTTGGAAGCAAACCGGGGAGGACACCTATGAGGCATTGACGAGAGTCGATTCCGCCGACCAGCTGGGAGCCGGCAATTTCGTGCTTGTCTCCAACGGTTCCGGCATGTCCGTGCAGTATCAGGGAACAGGCTACAATACGGAAACGCTTGTCTGGAATTCCACTACCGGTACCTGGAGCAACACTGGAACGGGCTGGTACAAGAGTGGAGATGGAGGCAAGACGGATACTTCCTTCCTGAATAATGACTCCGTTGTTTTCACGGCTGCGGAAGGGGTTAAAACCATTGCATTGACCGGCAACATTATCGCCGGTACCGTAACGTTCCAGGACGGGACGAACTACACCTTGAACATGGGAGCCGGGGATTCCCTTCAGGCGGAAGCCCTTTCCCTCGGCAGCCAGGCGACGCTTACGCTTGGGGACGCCGCCATTACGGGGGGAACCTTCACGCTCGGCAATAATGCGGGCCTCCTCGTTTCCGAAGGGAAGACCGCAGCGATCGCTTCTTCCATCACCTTCGGCACGGGCAATACCTTCACGCTGGGGAACAACGCTTCCCTGACGCTGGGAGACGCCACGCATCTCATGGAGTCCTTCTCCTCCACCGTCATGGGCGGGACGAACTCCTCCCTTTCCGTCTGGCTCGGCAATACGGACGGGAGCGTCACCCTTTCTCCTGGATCCACGCTGAAGGACATCACCGTATATGGCAATTACGCCGCCAATACGGCCAGCCAGCCTGCGGCGGACACGCTCAACGGAGCAACCCTGCATATCGGCAACGGCGCCAATTTCATCATTCGCCCCGGAGCGGGAACGATTCGTCCTTCGGACCGCATCGTCGTTGAAGGCGGCATGTACGTCCTGATGAACCACAATGCCGCGGATACGGTCACGATCGCCTCCGACATCGTAGGAGGAGCGGGCGTCACCCAGAATAGTTCAATCACCTTCCGCCGCAGTGAAAACCTCAACCTGAATATCTCCGGCAACGTTGACTATGCAGGTACCATGCAGCTGGACCAGGCTTCCGGCGGTTACGGTCCCCGTGTAACCTTCCTGAACAATACGGTTAACCTGGGCGGCCTGGCCGTCAATTACTGCATCGGGGGCTTCACCCTCACCAATTCGCAGGCCACCATCGGAACCCTCAGCATGTCGAGCAACTGGGCGAGCAGTTCCATTGAGGTTAACTCCGGTTCCGTCGTCAACGCTACGAACGTGCGGCTCCTCAAGAACGGAACCCTTTCCATCAACACCGGCGCCGAGTTGAATGTCACGGGCACCAACAGCGACCACGGAACCGGCCGCAGCTTCATCGTAGACAACGGCAGCACCCTTACTCTTAACGGGGGGCTTCTTACCGGCTCCGCTGTGCTGAACCTCGGGTACAGCGGAGCGGGGACCTTCCTTGCTTCCAGCGGCACGGCCAATCTGGGCGGCCTGGACTTCTGGGCCAATGGCAACGGCGTATTCCGCGGGAAATTCCAGCTGGGCAATGCAACGGCCGGAACGGCCCGCGTCAACTTTGGCGGCAACATCGTTAACTTTGCCAGCGGCAGTGAAATTACGCTTGGCATGGGAACGCTGGGCGCCACGGCCAACTGGTCCGTGACGTACAATAACGCGTTCACTCCTTCCTATATCACGCTGGCGGCTTCCAACGGAAGTTATGTGGATACCCTGGACGCCGGGGACAAGACAACCGGAAGAACCATTACCTTTAATACCGGCCTGACCGGCAGCGGCAAGCTCACGAAGATCGGCGCCGGCACCCTGGTGCTCAATGGAGCTGCCAAGGTTCCGGTTCCCGCGGAAGGGGAAACCGCCGCCGTTCCCGGTTTCACCGGCACGGTGGAATTGAGGGAAGGCGCGCTGACCGTGAAGGACTCCAGCGTCATCGGGCAGGGGACCCTGCTTATCAACGGCGGCCTGACCGTGGCCGTGACTTCCGCAGACGGTTATTCCCTGGATGCCGGCTCTACGCTGGGAACCATCAATCTTGACGGGGGCACCGCTACCCTGGCGGCTGCTCTGACCCTGAACGGAGGCTCCCTGAGCTTTGGAGCCCTGAGCACGGATACCGCGGCATTAACCGTCAATTCAGTGGCGGGCACCGGCGCTACGGCTCTCCAGATAGGCCTTTCCTCCGTCACCGCCAATACGGAATATGCCCTTCTGCACGGAACGGGCATGACGGATACGTCCATGTTCACGCTCGGCGGCTCCGCGGCTGAACTGTACAAGGCTACATTCACCGTCAGCAATGATACGCTGTACGTCTCCCTGTCCGACAAGGACGGCCTGCTGAGATGGAAGAGCGGCAACTGGAACACGGACAGCGCCAATACCGCCTGGGATCTTGACGGCACTCCCACGGCTTACGCTGATGGACAGACCGTGTACTTCTCCGATGGTGCGGACGTGAACAAGACTGTAACGATCGTCGGGAATGTTGCTCCGGGTAAAATTAATGTTTCCGGCACGGATTTCATTTTTGCTGGTGACGGTTCCATTACCGGGGATACGACGCTGAATCTGCTGGACGGAGCTTCCCTGACCATCAACAATGCCAACTCTTACACCGGAAACACCGTGCTGTATGACGGCAGCAAGCTTGTCGTCGGCAATGCTGGCGCTCTGGGCACCAGCACCGTTCTTCTCCAGGGCAATTCCATTCTGGAACTGACCACGGGTACGTGGAACGGCCTGGGCACGCGCCTTGACGCCAGTTCCACGGGTACGCTGAAGCTGAGCGGCAATGCCTCCGGCACCACGACGGCTGCCCTGGCCGGAATCAAGTATGATGTGGGCGCGGGAACTACCCTGACGCTTTCCGCCGGAACCTACGGAAATACGATTACCGGGGCCGGTACGCTGGTGTCTGCTGTAGGGACGAATGTCCTGAATGGAAACGTCGATATTACAGGAGAATACAGGGTGCTGGCTACAAATGGCACGGCGTGCAGCTGGACGCTGGGTTCCGGTGCTTCCGTAACCGCCGGAAGTTTTATCGGCCGTTATGAGTTCAATGGAACGACGACTCTTAATATTAAGAAGGATGCCGTGATGAATATCACCGGCACCCTGCGGATTTCCCGCGACGGGAAGGGAGTCATGAACATTGAACAAGGCGGCATGGTCCTGGCCCAGACGCTTGATCTGGGGCAGAATTGGGCTGGAGCCGCTGCCAAGGGCGCCACCATTAATCTGAATGGCGGTTCCCTGCTCCTCGGCGCGGGAGGCATGACTGCTTCCGGCAATGCCAATACCATTGTCCTGAACATGAATTCCGGCACGCTGGGGACGACGGCGGCGGAAGGCTGGTCTTCCGCCTATAACATGACTCTCACGGGCAATGTAACGGTTGATACCCGCCAGTATGATGCGGGGACCAGGTCCTACAATGACCAGGCTTCCACCAATATCACTCTTGGCGGCGTTCTTTCCGGCACCGGCGGCCTGACGAAAGTGGGTTCCGGCACGCTGACCCTCTCCGGGCAGAATACCTATACGGGCTTGACGAACGTCCAGGCCGGAACGCTGGCATTCACGAATGCGAACGCCATGACCCTGGGCAGCATCTCCATGGGCGCGGGCGCCAAAATGACCACCGCCTCCGCCCTGACGCTGAACAGCGGCGCCACACTGACCTTTGACATGACGGGCGTGGTGGCAAACGGCCCGATCATCAATATCCAGGCAGGGGCCCTGGCTCTGACGGATGCCACCTGCACGCTGACCATCAACAACTATGGTGAACTGGAAGCATCCGACTACGTCCTGGCCCAGTGGGCTGCGGCGGGAAGCCTGACCACGGATTCCTTCACCTGGACGCCGGACATCACCCGGGAAGGCTTTGAATACTCCATCGTGGTGGAAAACAACCAGCTCGTGCTGAAAGTCGTGGACGTCAGCGGAGACAACGGTTTTGTCTGGAACGGCGGAACGGACCGCAAGTGGATCAACACCAACATCGACGGCTGGACCACCAAGCTGACGGGCGTGGACACGCTGAACGACCAGGAAATCTACTTCTCCGCAGCGGAAGAGGGTGAAGTGAAAGTCTCCGGAACCGTGACGCCCAAGAGCGTCGTCTTCAACAGCGGCACTTATACGCTGGTCAGTGATCCTGACAGCGCGGGCTTTATTGCGGACTCCGTGTCTCCCACCACGCTCACCGTGAACGGAACGGCCGACGTCACCCTGAACCTGGCGAATACCTACACCGGAGGCACGACGCTCAACGGAGGCACTCTCACCATCGGCGCGGACGGCGCGCTGGGTACGGCGGGTGACATCACCTTTAACGGCGGCACGCTGGCTTATGCAGACTCCGCCGCCGGTACGGACGTGACGGGATATGACGTTTCCAGCCGCGTCAAGGTTGGGGACGGAGGAGCCCTTAACGTTTCCGTAATCGGGGCAGGGGACACTGTCTCCTGGGCCGGACTGACGGCTGACGTCATGGGAGCGGGAACCACGCTGACCAAGACGGGGGACGGCACGCTGGCGCTGGGATACTCCGGGAATACCCTGGCCCACCTTACCGTGGAAGAAGGAACGCTTGCCTTCACGGGCGGCGCGACCATCGGTGTGAATCCGAATAATTCCACTATCGTCAGCGTAAGTGAAGGCGCGTCCCTGGCCCTTTCCGGCGGAACCGTCAACCTGCATGCCCAGCTCAACGGCGCGGGTACCATCACCATCGGAACGGCGGATACCGCGGGACAGGTCAACATCTCCAATACCGGGAACACCAACTTCACGGGACGCTTGGAACTGATCGGCAACGGAGAAAATATGAGCTCCAATGCCAACTGGGTGGCCTTCGGCGCAGGAAATACGCTGGGAGGGGGCACTGTCTTCATAGACGGCAAGGGCTTCTTCTTCACCGCGGGCACGACGGCCGCCAACTTTGAGATTGGTGACGCCCACGGCACAATGCAGAACGGTTCCTCCGGCGCCACGTACACCTTCACCGGGAATCTTTCCGGTTCGGGCGCATGGGGCATGGCCACGAACGTGCGGATGACCAATATCCTCACGGGCTCCCTCAAGGACTTCTCGGGAACCCTGTCCACCAATGAAACCTCCGCCAACAACAGCCGCCAGGTCTGGAACTTCGGCAACGGCGGTGCGAGCGTCACAGGCACGGGGAATACCGTCTTTGGAGACGGCGCCATCCTGGCGGGCAACACGGGCTCTACGGACGCCTCCCTGGCCGCGCAGTACAACGTCAATTACAATAACGCGGAACTGGTGCTGAATGCGCTGGTGCAGGGCAACTCCAACCTGACGCATGCGGGGACGGGCACCCTGATCCTGGATCAGGCCAATACCGCTACGGGTGCCCTCGGCATCACGAATGCCGGCGCCGTGGTCCAGCTTGGCACGGCGGACAAGGCCGGCCAGTGGGCCGGTACTGTACTGAACGGAGCGGGAACGCTGAAAATCGTTAACGGATCACTGACCTCCGCCATGACGCGTGGTGAAGGCGCCACCGCGGGCATCGTGGTGGATTCCGCCGTCAGCATCAACCTGGGCGGCACCAATGGCGACATGCTGAAGGGCATCACCCTGGCTGCCGGAGGCAAGCTTACCAACGTCTCCGGAGACATTACGGTGGGCGCGGGAGCTACGGAAACGCTGAACCTCACCCTGGGTGCGGACAACGTCAATCAGGGCGCGGCCGGTACGGCCATCATTGACCAGGGAGACGGCAAGCTCGTCATCAATGATTCCGCCACGGTCAATCTGGATATTGACGCCATTGTAAACACCCTCGTCGCCCACAAGGACGCCGGGGTGGAAAGCTGGCTGACGCTGACGACCGGAACGCTGGAATGCGCCAATCTGGGCGACATCCAGTTCAGCAAGATACTTTCCAACTACGGCATCCGCGTGACGGGCACCGACGGCGGCAGCCTGGTCCTCAGCGGCCAGGTCAGCGGCCTTTACATGGTGGACGGCACCGCCTCCTCTGATCCCGATACGGTCACGAACTACGGCACGCTGGGCATGTACGCCGGCGTGGTGATCGCCCAGGACAAGACGCTTACCGTCCAGTTGGCGGGGGCCCCCGGCGACACCGACGGTGACGGCGCGGTCATCAACAACCTGCTGGGCGCAACGGGAAGCACGCTGAAAGTGGAAAACACCAATGCGGACGGAGGAAACGCCGTGGTCATCCTCAACAACGAACGCCTGGAAACGGGACTGCCCGCGCCGGATGATTATGCCGGGGCGGATTCCATCATGGGCGGCAGCATCGTCGGGGAAAACGGAGTCACCTTCATCAAGCAGAACACGGGCAAGCTCACGGTCAACGGCTCCTTTGTGACGGACACCCTCCGCATGGAAGGCGGCACGCTCACTCTGAATGGTGATGGCAGCAGCTTCAACCATGTGGTGCTGGCAGGCACGGCGGAAGGCGTGGTTCTGGACGTCAACCGTAATACCGTCATGGGAGACCTGACGGACAGCGGCGAAGGCGCAGACCTGAACATCGGCAGCGGAGCCACCCTCACCATTAACGATGCCAGCAGCCTTTCCGCCAGCACCATCCAGGGCAGCGGCACGCTTGCCCTTCATGATACGCTGGCCCTTTCCGGCACGGCAGCCCTCCAGGGAGGCATTCTGCTGGACCTGGTAAAGGATGATGACTCTACAGGCACGCTTGACCTTGGCTCAACCACCGGCAACACCGTTGCCGGAATCAGCGGCCAGGGAACCTTGAAGAGCAATGGCGGCGCTCTGGCCGTCAATACCGGCAATTCGGGCAGCGGCTCCGTCTTCAGCGGCACGCTGGAAGGTCGCGGGCAGCTCAACATCTCCGGCAATGCGGGACAAACCCTTGACAACGTCATCACCGCCGCGGGCAGCAACTGGGCGATCAACAACACGGGCCGCCTCAATATCAAGATGGGCGGCACGGTAGAAGACCCGAGAGCCAATACGGCTCTTACCCTCAGCAGCCTGACGCTGGGCGACGGTTCCAGCACGAACCTCACCTTCAATACGGACTACGCCGGACCCATCATCAGCGTGACCGGGAATATCAGCATCAGCCAGGGAGCGGAAATCACCCTCAGCTCCACCGGCAAGAATGAACTGACGCTGGGCGCGGACGGCAGCTACACGCTCATGCATGCTGATGGAACCATCGACCTGGGTGGAAGCGACAGGCTGGCTATCCTGCTGGATCCCTCCTCCTCCGCCTTCAAGAAATTTGAAAACGATGCGTACCTGGTGATGGAAAACGGCAACCTCGTTCTGGTGGCTACGGCATCCAAGGACAATAAATACGCCCGTCTTGCGGATACGGTCAACTCCAGGGCCGGTGCGGAACTTCTCTGGAACCTGCCCGGCGACCTGGCTGCGGATTCCATCCTCAAGAAGGTGGATGACGCCGTGGGAGCCCTGACGTCTTCCAACCCCTCGGAAGCGAAGCGGGTGATGGCCGCTGTAGCGGGCAGCACGGTCAACGCGCTGGGCACGGCCCAGAAGGACGCCCTGCGCGACCAGATGGGCTGGATCAGGAACCGCACCACCCTCATGGGCGTCAACCCCGCCTACATCAACGAAGACCTCCCCTACTTCCACATGTGGATGGAAGGCACGGGCTCCTACGCCAAGCTGGACACCAAGGGAGATGAAAGCGGCTACCAGCTCACCACCTGGGGCGGCACCGTGGGCATGGACGTGGATCTCAGCGACCACTTCACCATGGGAGCGGCCTTCACGGCCAACTACGGCGACCTGACGGCCAGCGCGGCGGACACGGCGGACGGCCACCTGGACAGCTACTACGCCAACCTCTTCGGCCGCTACCAGAGCAAGCGGTGGGCNGATTTTTTTCATCAGGCCCCAACAGTCCCATCACTGTTGGGGCCTGTTCGTTTTCTTGTCTCCTTGAATCTAGCCTCAGGCTAAGTGGAACATTTAGTACATGTCTTCTGTCGGAGCCGTCGTATGCTGTCCATCGGGAGCATGGAAGCAGAACTGGTCTTTTCCTTTTCCTCCTCCTTCCTGCTTCCATATCCGGCAGTTGACGATTGAAAAGGAAAATTCCGGCAGTTATAGTGGTGTTCCCGCAATTGTTAACTCAAATGACCTATCTGCTGTCCTTCCTGTTCCTGTGCCTTGTTTCGGTATGCTCCGCAAAAGAATTGAAGATTTTTTTGCTGACGGGCCAATCCAATTCCCTGGGAGCCGTGAAGGGCAGTCCCGCTTCTCCGGAGTTGTTGAAGAAGTATGAGCCGGAGAATACGCTCTACTGGCATGAGAACTTCGGCCAGAGGGAAGGGGTATTCCCCGGAGCTTCCACGTCCTGGGAGCAGGTACGGCCCGCCATGCCGCGGTATAACGGCAGTTTGTGCATGGGGCCGGAGTACGGGTTTGCCTTTACGCTGGAAAAGAACGGATGGTTCAGGGATGCGGACGTGGCGGTCGTGAAGGCTTCCAGGGACGGCGGCGACAATTCCCACTGGCAAAAGAACGGCCAGGCTTACAAGGCGCTGGTGCAGGCCGTCAAAAACGCCTGTGCCGCGGTAGACAAGTCCAAGCACTCCAAAGTGGAGTTTGCCGGGCTGCTGTATTTGCAGGGGGAAAGCAATATCGGCGCTTCCGTTCCGGAAAGCGCTTCCCGTTTTCTGGAGCTTCTGGGCAATCTGGCGGCGGACTTGAAACCGTACGGGGATACGTCCGCCCTGGCCGCACAGAGAGCTGTCATTGGCGAGAATGCCAACTGGGCCGGAAAGAATGAAAGCGATCCGGAGACGGGCAATGTTACCGGCGGCCTGGAAGGGCGCGATACCGAAGTTCAGGGAAAAACGACCCACCAGGTGATGAAGGAGCTGGCCGCCTCCCGTCCGTCCCTGGGCTATGCCCCTACCAGGGACCTTCCCAAGCTGACTGCCGGCGACCAGATGGGGGTACATTACAACGGCCAGTCCCAGATCAGCATTGGCGCGCGCTTTGCCTATGAAGCCGCCCGTCTGGCCGGGAAGGATACCGGCTCCGTCCGCAGCGGCCGCTATGAGGCTCCTCTCGGTTCTCCGGATGCCTGGATGAACCGGAAAATGCCGGGGAAAAACGTGGGCGTGTGGAACTTGGCTTCTTCCGTAAAACCCAGCATTGTATCGGGCGTGGTGAAGCTGTTCGGCATCCGTGTGGAGGACCCCGCCGTTAATACCGTGATTATTCAGAGCCAAGGAGGAGGCTCCGGGGACCGTTTGGTGCTTGGGCCGGGAGGCATCCGCCTGGCGGAGGGGAAGAATTTGCAGTTGGAGACAAATGTACAGCTTGCGGGCCGTCAGGCCTGGAATATTCCGGGAGGCTCTACCGTGGAGCTCAAGCCCTCGCCGGTTCAGGACAAAGCCCTCCCCGTCCGCTTGTCCGGACAGGCGGAAGTGCAGGTGGCCCGTGTGGAAGGCGGACCGGAAGCGGCGGGAGTGGCCCGCGTCGTGTTAAAGAGGGTGCAGGCCGCCTCCCTGAAATGTTCCTGGACGTTGTCCGGAAAGGTGGAAATGTCCCTGGAGGAGATGAAGGGACAGGCTTTGAATCCGGGCAGAATACTTGTCAAGGACGGCGCTGTTCTAAATCTGAATGGCGTTAAACTGCCTGCGGGCAGTGTCGTCAACCAGGGCGGTACGGTGAATCCGTAACGGGCGGGCATAAGAGGCCCTGTGCGGCTCTTTCTCCCTGGCAGCTCTTTTCCGTTCGGGAGGCAGGAAAAATGTGTCTTCACACCCGGAGGCTGTGGAAGCCTGCCTACCCCTTATTCACAATTCCGGCATCTCCGTCAACCCGTGCGGAAACGCGGACGGGAGTGTTTTTATCCCCGGTTTATTCACAGGAAGCCTTGGTTGGGAAATGCTGACCATTAAGGCCTCTGTACTATATTTGGCGTACTTTTTCCTTTATGGATGCGTTATGTGGTAGTATGGTCGTGTCATGAGATGCGTTCAGTGCGGTCATTTGGAGGATAAGGTCATTGACTCCCGTATGTCCAAGGACGGGACGACCATCCGTCGCCGCCGCGTGTGCCTGAGATGCGATTACCGCTACACGACCTATGAGCAGATCGAACGCACGGAGCTGCGCGTGGTGAAGAGGGATAACCTGCGGGAAGCCCTGAACCGCGAAAAGATTTTGCGCGGCCTGGTGAAAGCCTGTGAAAAGAGGCCCGTGAGCATGGACCGCCTGGACCGCGCCGTGGAAGAAATCATTTCCGAATTGCACCGCGACCATTTGCGCGAAGTCCCCTCCAGCGAGATCGGCAAAAAAGTGATTGAAAAACTTTACGCCATCGATCCCGTCGCTTACATCCGCTACGTGTCCGTGTACCGCCAGTTTTCCAATGTGGAGGAGTTCATCCAGGAGATCACGCAGATGCGCCACCAGACGCTGATTGATCCCCTCCAGCGCAAGCTTCCCATCCTTTAAGTTCCTTATCTTTTCATGATCGGCTTCAGAAACAACAGACCGCTGCTCAAGCTTGGTGATTGCCTGATCACCGAGTACGGGGAACAGTGGCTGGCGGATGCCCTGGAACATGCCGCCCGGCGCGCCGGAACCACCCTGCCGTTCAAGGATGACCTGCTGGCCTCCGTGCGCTATTATCTGGAGCATGAGTGCGACCTGTCCGTCATGCGGGTGTCTGAGCTGTATGAACGCCTGCGCCGCATGCTCACGGAGGTGGGGCTGGCGCACCTGGCAAAGGAGCTGAAGGAGGAGACGCCGCCCATGACGGTCAGCGTGGCGGAGATTGCCCGCAGCGTGCCGTTCTGGCTGTTTTTCGCCTGTGAGCTGAAAAAGCAGGTGGAGGAATTGCAGGGGCACGGCATTACCAAATACTGCTTTACCGGAAGGAAGGAATGCGTGATGGCGCTCCAGGGCAGGAAGCGGTGGGACCGTTCCTGCCAGACCCTGCTGGAAGACCTTGATTTCCTCCTTTCCCGCTATGAGGAGCAGGAAAGGAACCATTGACGGGAAGGTTTACAGGAACCTGATTTCATGCTGCTTCCGTTCCGGCATGCGCTTGAGCTGTACGGTTGGCGTGCCCAGTACAAGGGCCTGATGGACCGCCTGGCCTTTCGGCAAATCCAGGGCGCGGAGAAGCGGCTTGTACTTGAAAACCCTGCATCCCAGGACCAGGCCGCCCATGTAGCAGCTCCCCAGCCCCCGCGCGGTCAGGGCCAGCATGACATTCTGGGAGAGGACCGTAGCGTCTTCCCTCGCGGTTTGTGACGCCGGGCCGGTCAGCAGGAGCAGGGCCGGAGCTCCGTACAGAACGGGGTCTTCCCCCCGCTCCGCCGCCCGTCTGCGCAGAGGCTGCGTGGCGCTTTCAGAGAGTACGGCCTCGTAATCCTGCGTGGCCATGAAGAGGCGCCCCAGAAAGCGGGTGACCGGGGAACCGGCCATCCTTTCCAGTTTGTCGTACATGCGCAGGAGGGCTTTTCTGACGCTGGAAAGGGTATCCGGGCCTTCCACCGCCGTCAGGCCGATGCTCTGGGCGTTCAGGCCGGACTGGGAGTATTCCGCCGCGCGGCGCAGGACGTTCCACGTTTCTCGGCTGACGGGGTCCGGTTTGAAATGCCGCACGCTCCTGGTTTTCATCAGCAGGTTCAGCACTTCCGCTTCGCCCGGAACGGGGCCTATGAGTTCCGTGCTTTTTACTCCGGAGTGGGTAATGGCCTGCCGCGGGCAGACGGCTACGCAATGGCCGCAGCCGATGCAGTATTGTTCCGCCGCCCCTTCCAGGGAATCAAAGCCGCAAAAGCGGGTGAGGAAGCAGGCTTTTTCACATAAATGGCAGTGGATGCACTTGTCCGGGTCAATGGTCAGTTTCATGTTTGTATGTACTGGAGTTCCCGCCAGCATAGGAAGGCAGGGAGTTTTTGACAAGTAGGCACTATTTTGTAATATAGTGTCAAAAAAGATACTGCAACGATGAAAAAGCCTTCATCCTCCTACCGTTGCCCCTGCGGCGTCACGCTTTCCCTGATCGGCGGGAAGTACAAGATTGTCATCCTCTGGCACCTTTACCAGAAGGCTCCCGTGAGGTTTAACGAGCTGCACCGCCTGATCCCGGAGGCCACCACCAAGATGTTCACCCAGCAGCTCCGGGAACTGGAGGCGGACGGATTAGTGGAACGCAAGGTATATCCCGTCATTCCGCCCAAGGTGGAATATTCCCTGACGGCCTTCGGCAGGAGCGTGCTGCCCGTACTGGAAGCCATGAATGAATGGGGCGCGGCCTACCTGGCCGCACGGGGGGAGTAGCCGCCGTTACAGGTGTTTTGGCGCGGGACCGTTGATGATCTTGCGGGCGCGGGTCAGGGCGGCGTCAATATTCTCGCAAATGTTGTAGCGTTTCAGTTCCCGGTAAAAGGGCGCGTGGCGGATGACATCCAGCGGCTGCGGCTGCACGCCGCAGACCAGCAGGGTGGAGCCGTGCTCCCGGCACTGGTGGCAGAAGTCGGAAAGAACGTTCAGTCCGGTGGCGTCCAGCGCGGGAACCAGGCGCATGCGCAGAATGACTACCTTGGTATCGTGCTCCAGCGTTTCCAGCACCTGGTCCTTGAACTGTTCCACGGCGCCGAAGAAGAAGGGGCCTTTCACGTCAAAAACTTCCACGCCTTCCGGGATGTTGAGTTTGGCGGCGGAACGGTTGCCGTCGTCTTCCTCGTCATTGTCCAGCAGCTCGTTTTTAATGGCGGAAACGTCGCTGATCTGGGCCATGCGGCCCATGAAGAGCAGGGCGGCAAGCACCACGCCCACCTCCACGGCTACGACAAGGTCCACAAAGACGGTCAGCAGGAAGGTGATCACCAGCACCGCCGCATCCTGCCGCGGCCCTTTCAGCAGGCGGCTGAACGTGTGCATTTCACTCATGTTGTAGCACACCACTGTCAGGATGCCCGCCAGCACGGCCAGGGGAATCTGCTGCGCGTACTGGGCAAAGGCCATCAGGATGGCAAGGAGGGTCACCGCGTGAATCATGCCGGAAACCGGGCTTTTGGCCCCCGCCTTGATGTTGGTGGCGGTGCGGGCGATGGCCCCGGTGGCCGGAATGCCGCCGAACAGGGCGGACCCGATGTTGCCGATGCCCTGGGCGATCAGCTCCATGTTGGGCTTGTGGCGGCCTCCGGTCATGCCGTCCGCTACGGAGGCGCTCAGCAGGGATTCAATCGCCGCCAGCAGGGCGATGGTGAAGGCCGGAGCCGTCAGCGCCCCCAGGTTGTGCCATTCAATGTGGGGCAGTGAAGGGAGGGGAAGCGTGTTCGGAAGGCTGCCGAAGGCCTGCCCGATGGTGGTCACGGGCAGGGAGAAGGCTACGGAAACGGCGGTCATGCCCAGCATGCCCACCAGCATGGCCGGCACCCTGGGCCAGAAGCGGCGGCTTAGCAGGGTGATGGCGACGGTGCCGACGGTCAGCGCCAGCGCCGCCCAGTTGATGGTGTGGAAGTAGTTGAAGTAGCAAGCCCATTTTTCAATGAAGTCGCCGGGAATTTTTTCCGTGATGGTGAGGCCGAAGATGTCCTTGATCTGCGTGGAGAAAATCACCACGGCAATGCCGGAGGTGAAGCCCGTGGTGACGGGGAACGGGATGAAGCGGATGAGCGCCCCCATGCGGCAGAAGCCCAGGATAATGAGAAAGAGGCCCGCCATCAGCGTGCAGACCAGCAGTCCGGACGCGTGGTACTGTTCCAGCACGCCCATGATGATGATGACGAAGGCGCCGGTGGGGCCGCCTATCTGGTACTTGCTTCCGCTGAACAGGGAAATGAGGAAGCCGGCCACGATGGCGGTGACGAGGCCCTGGGTGGGAGAGAGTCCGCATGCAATCGCAAAGGCCATCGCCAGCGGGATGGCTACCACGCCTACGGTGAGCCCTGCGAAGAGGTCCGCCAGAAAAGTTTGCTTGGTATAGGTCTTGAGAGAGGAAAGGAGAGCAGGTCTGAACATGGCTGCCGGGATGTTGGCCGGCTGTGGTGGAATGCCGCCGCCGGTGGGGGGTAAAACGTCCCCTTCCTGCACCCGGAGGCGCGCCGCGGAGACGGACGGCAGGTTCCCCGTTCCGTCCGCTCCCCGCAGGCAGTGTTATTTGGAAAGAATGTCTTCCCAGTAGGCGATGCGGCGGCGGGTATTCTCGGAATTGGGAGCCCCCGGGTTGGTACGCTGGGCGAAGGCTTTTGTCAATTCAAATACGTCGCGCGCGTCGGTTCCGTACGCGTCTGAAATGGAGGCGAACTGTTCATCGCTCAACTGGTTGAGGGGCGTACCCGTGGAAATGCTCATGGCGACGGCTTTTCCGACCAGTTCGTGAGCCTTCCGGAAGGGAACGCCGCGGCGCACCAGGTAATCCGCCAGGTCCGTAGCCAGCAGCATGGGATCGGAAGCCGCTTCCAGGGCCCGGGCCGTGTTGACCGTCATGGCGGCCATCATCTCCGCGTTGACGTCCAGGGCCAGCTTGATCGTGTCAATGGAATCGAACAGGGGTTCCTTGTCTTCCTGGAGATCGCGGTTGTAGGTCAGGGGCAGCCCCTTGACGGCCACCATCACGGCAGTAAGGTTGCCGTACAGGCGTCCCGTCTTGCCGCGGGTAAGTTCGGCGACGTCCGGATTTTTCTTCTGGGGCATCAGGGAGGAGCCCGTGGTATGGGCGTCCGACAGGGTGGCGAAGCCGAATTCCGCCGTGCACCACAGGATGACGTCCTCGCTCATGCGGGAGAGGTGGGCGCCGATCACGGCCAGGTCAAAGAGGGTTTCCATGATGTAATCCCGGTCGGCAATGGCATCCATGGAATTCTCCGTCACGGCGTCAAAGCCCAGTTCTGAGGCAATTCCGCGGCGGTCCAGGCAGATGGTGGAGCCGGCGATGGCTCCGGAACCCAGCGGGGAAACGTTCAGGCGCCTGCGGCAGTCCGTGAGGCGGTCCGCGTCCCGGTTCAGCATTTCCACGTAAGCCAGCAAATGGTGGCCCATCGTGACGGGCTGGGCGCGCTGCAGGTGGGTATAGCCCGGCATCATGGCGTCCGCATACTCCTTCGCCTTCATGACCAGCGCGCGCTGCAAATGGCGCACTTTTTCCAGGATTTCATCAATCTCCGCCCGGCAGTAAAGCCGTGTGTCCGTAGCCACCTGGTCGTTGCGGGAGCGTGCGGTATGCAGCTTGGCACCCGGCGCGCCGATGCGGCGGGTCAGCTCGCTTTCAATGTTCATGTGCACGTCTTCCAGCTCACGGCTCCAGGTGAAGTTCCCGGCTTCAATGTCCTTCAGGATGTCCTGAAGCCCGGCTTCAATGGCGTTGAACTCCTCCTGCGTGAGCAGGCCTGCCTTGAGCTGTGCCCGCGCATGGGCGATGGATCCGGCAATGTCCTGGCGGAAGAGCCTCCAGTCGTAGGAGACGGATTCGCCGTAGCGTTGAACCAGATCAGCGGTGGGTTTAGAAAATCTGCCTTTCCACATGACCCACATGTTGTGCCCCAGGAGCTTCCGTTTTAAAAGCCTGAAATGGGTAATGGAGGCAGATTCCGCGGAACGGGAGAAAATCCGTGTGCCTGGAAAACCGGAATGAGGCCGGAAGAAAAAGGGAAACGGCGCATGGCTGCCTTTTGCCTGTGGCAAGAGGGCCGCATATGTTACCATAGCTCCGTGTGCATGGATGATGAAAAGCCCCTGAAACGGGCGGATTTGCGGAAACGCGCTGAGGAGAAGGCGGCGGAACTGGCTGCGGAGGGGATGGAGCTGCATCCCGTGACGGCTTCCGGGCGAAATCTGGCGAAAAAGTTCTGGGGAAAGGAATGGATGAAAAGCTTGGCCGCGTGCGAGGTGTACGGCATGCGGCTGGCCCCCGGGCGCGCCTACTTGCGCTATGGCTGCGTTCTGGATGTGAAAGCGGCCCCTGGCCGCATTGACGCGCTGGTGATGGGGGAGCATTTGTATGAGGTCTGCGTGCATGCCGCCCCTCCTGATGAAGAGGCGCTTGCCCGGCTGCGTGCGCGGTGCGCCGGGCATATCGGTTCCTGGATTGACTTGCTGAAGGGGAACCTTTCCCCGGAGCTGTTGGAAATCCTGTGCGATCCGGAGGGCGGCCTGTTCCCCGCGCCGGAAGAGTGGCGTTTTTCCTGTTCCTGCCCGGATTGGGCGGATTTGTGCAAGCATGCGTCCGCGGTCCTGTATGCCTTCGGCGTGATGCTGGACGAACAGCCGGAACTGCTGTTCACCCTGCGCGGAATGGACGCCTCCGCCCTGATTCCGAAGGCTCCGGAAGCCGTTCCCGGCGGAGAAGACGCGCTGGACAAGGATGCCGGGTCCCTGTCGGACATGTTCGGCATCAGGCTGGATTGATTCCCGCCGCCGTGACGTTATGGCCTTGTTCCGGTCTTGAACAGCCAGGCGGGGAGGGGATGGCCGTCCTTTTTGACGAATTGGCGGCAGACGGGGTCTTTCCGGCGGTCAAGCATGCCGCCGTGCGCCGTCAGCTGATGCTCCTGCATAGTGCTTGCCCGGGTGGAGAACGTACCCGCTTTTTCCATCATGCATTGCAGGGACGGAAGGGCCGTGCAGGCCAGGTAAAGAATCAGGAGTGTCCGGTATTTCGTGCCCCCCTGGCGGAAGGCATGGAGAAAGAGCAGGGAGAGGAAGGGATAGAGGACCGCCGGGGCTTTAAAGAGAAGTTCATTATTCATGATGCCCGTGCGGAAAAAGAGGCTGCCTGCCATCATCCCCAGCGTGATGTAATACAGCGGATTCCTCCGGCATGCTTGAAAGAGCAGCGCACCCGGCAGCAGAACGCCCAGGGCCAGAGCCAGCAGGAAGCTGGCGTATTTGACGGAGCCGGGATAGAGCAGCAGCCGCTGCTGGCCGTAGTGGTAGATTTCCGCATACTTCCCGGCAAAAAGGCAGGAAAACTGCCCCCCACCGTCCAGATGGGCATAAAAGACGGCCATGACCGCCGCGCACAGGAAGGCAACCCAGAAAGCCGGCTGGAGCAGGAGGGACCGGAGCCGGGAAAACGGTTCCTGCTCCGTTGGGCGGCGGAACAGGGTTTCATACACTATGTACGGAAGGAGCAGAAGAGCGCCCAGCGGGGAGGACGGCAGCAGCAATGCCCCCATGAAATAATATCCCGCGGCAGGCAGGGAGCGGGTCAGAATAAGCACGGCGCACAACAGCGCCGGAACGGCATGGTTGAACGTGTTGAAGAGTTGAGCGGGCATGCCGATGAACAGCACCATCTGGGCATTGTATTCCGCGAACAGGGAGGGGAGGGGCATTCCCAGGCAGTCCAGCGCCGCTGCCGGAGATCCCAGGCAGAAGAGAACCAGCGCCCACCAGGCCGTTTGACGGACGCCCCAGCGGGAGGCAGCCACCAGCAACGCCAGTTCCAGCCCCAGGAAGGTCCACAGGGCCAGCAGCCAGGGAGCCCATGCATCCGGACAGCAGGAGGCGGCCAGCGCGGGAGGCAGCCAATGGCCCAGATAGTAGATGAAGTGGCGCCCGTCCGCCATGACGAGGGGCCAGGAGCCTGCCGCGAGCTGTTCGTAAACGGCGTTGCGGACCGCAAAGTCCGCGTGCTGCTGGCAATGGCCCGTGAAGCCGCACAGCAGCACCAGCAGCAGGCAGAAGGCGGACAGAAAGCCCAGCACGGCCAGTCCGCGGACTTTCAGAGGAAGCCGCTGTTCCGGAAGATTCCGGGTGCAGGCGTACAATCCATACGCCAGTGCGGCGCAAAGCGGAACGGAGAAGGCGGGATGCAGCCATCCCCACAGGAAGAGGCCCAGAGGAAGCGCCAGGTACGCCAGTGCCGCGCACAGCAGGGGGCGTGTGGGCAGGGAAAGGCTGGGAGACATGGCGCGGAACGGAGATGGGGCTTTTTGGCAATGCGGAATCCGAAAGCCCAGCATTGCATATTTTGTCCCAAAGAAAAGGATGCAATTACCCCGGAGAATGAAAAATCCCCGCGCCGCCTCACGACGACCGGGGATTTGGTTGCTTTATACCAGTTCCGGCAAAAGGGGTCAGAACAGGCCGAATCCGTTGCCGTAGCGGGCGGATTCCCCCAGTTCCTCCTCAATCCGGAGAAGGCGGTTGTATTTGGCCATGCGGTCGGAACGGCTCAGGGAGCCGGTCTTGATCTGGCCGGCGTTGGTCCCCACGGCGATGTCCGCGATGGTGGCGTCTTCCGTTTCCCCGGAGCGGTGGGAAATAACGGCGGTGTAGCGGTTGCCCATGGCCAGCTCCACGGCATCCAGCGTCTCCGTCAGGGAGCCGATCTGGTTTACCTTCACCAGAATGGAGTTGCCCACGCCCAGATGAATGCCTTTTCTGAGGAATTCAACGTTGGTGACGAAGAGGTCGTCCCCGACGAGCTGGGTGCTTTTGCCCAGTTTTTCCGTCAGGATTTTCCAGCCGTCCCAGTCGTTTTCCGCACAGCCATCCTCAATGGAGACGATGGGGTATTTCTTCTTCAGTTCCACGTAGTAATCCGTCAGTTCCGCGGCGGTTCTGCGGCTGCCGTCGGACTTCTTGAAAACGTACAGTCCGGATTCCGGATCGTAGAATTCGGAGGAAGCCACGTCCAGGGCAATGGAAATGTCTTCCCCGAACCGGTAGCCGGCCTTGTCCACGGCCTGGGCGATGCAGTCCAGCGCGTCTTCCGCGGAGTTCAGCCTGGGGGCGAAGCCGCCTTCATCACCCACGGCGGTGGAAAGGCCGCGGCTGTGCAGGACGGATTTCAGGGCATGAAAGACTTCCGCGCCATAGCGCAGGGCTTCCCGGAAAGTGGGCGCGCCGGACGGAACGATCATGAATTCCTGGAAGTCGATGGGCGCGTCGGAGTGGGCGCCGCCGTTGATGATGTTCATCATGGGGACGGGCAGAACCTTGGCGTTCGGGCCTCCCAGGTAGCGGTACAGGGGCTGTTGCAGCTGAGCCGCCGCCGCCTTGGCAAGCGCCAGGGAAACGCCCAGAATGGCGTTGGCTCCCAGTTTGGCCTTGTTGAAGGTGCCGTCCAGGGAGCTCATGAGGGCGTCCGCCGTGGTTTGTTCCGTCGCTTCCAGGCCGATCAGGGCCGGGGCGATGACGTTGCGGATATTGTCCACGGCTTTGGTGACGCCTTTGCCCTGGTACCGGGCCGTATCGCCGTCCCTGAGTTCCCAGGCTTCATGTTCCCCGGTGGAAGCTCCGCTGGGGACGCCCGCTGTGCCTGTGGCTCCGCCTTCCAGATAAACGTCCGCCTCAATGGTGGGGTTGCCGCGTGAATCCAGAATTTCACGCCCTGTTATTTTTGCGATGCGCATTTCTTTCATAAAAGCCGGATGGGTTCTGCCTTGAAAAGCAGATATTGGAATTAGTTTAAACTAATTTACGGGCCTTATGTATCCCGTATCCGGCGCGCATGCAAGCTTTTTCTCCATCACAGGCAACCCGGTTGATCCGGGAATCAAGCTCAGCCGCGGTAATGTTCTTTCAGCCAGGCTATTTCCTCGCCGTGCCCGGCGTCGTCCCGGGGCGTTTCCAGGAAAAAGGGCACTTCCCGGAGGGAAGGATGGTTGATGATGTTGATGAAGGCCTGTTCTCCCAGGCTCCCCTTGCCGATGGTTTCATGGCGGTCCTTGAAGGAGGAGAAAGGCGTCATGCTGTCGTTCAGGTGGATGGCGTGCAGGCGTTCCAGGCCCAGCACGGAGTCGAACTGTTCCAGCACGGCGTCCAGGTTGTTGACGATGTCGTACCCGGCGGAATAAACGTGGCAGGTGTCCAGGCAGACGCCCAGCTTTTCTTTCAGGTCCACGCGCTCAATGATGGCGGCCAGTTCTTCAAAGGTCTTGCCGAGCTCGCTTCCCTTGCCGGACATGGTTTCCAGCAGAACGGTGGTTTTTTGGTCCGGAGCAAGCACGCCGTTCAGTTGGTCTGCCACCAGTTCAATGCCTTTTTCCACTCCCTGTCCCACGTGGCTGCCGGGATGGAAGTTGTAAAGGTTGCCCGGCAGATACTCCATGAGCTCCAGGTCTTCCCTCAGCACCTGGGCCGCAAAGCGGGTGACTTTGGGGTCAGCGGAGCAGGGGTTCAGCGTATAAGGGGCGTGCGCCAGCAGCGTGCCGAAGCCGTTGTCTTCCGCCAGCTTCAGAAAACGGGCAATGTCCGGTTCGTCAATGGCCTTGGCCTTGCTTCCGCGCGGGTTGCGGGAAAAGAACTGGAAGGTGTTGGCGCCGATGGAAAGGGCAACCCTGCCCATGGCTTCGTAACCTTTTGCGGAGGAGAGGTGGCATCCGATGTACAGCATGGCGGTAAAGGTGTGTAAACGAGCATATCGGAAGGGAATTGCCGTGTCCAGCATGGGGGATGATTTCAAGCGGCTGCCTCTGTGCGTTGTGCCTGCGTGGTGTGTCATGGCCGTGGCGGGAAAACAGATTGACATTTTTACGATTTTAAAAATAATAAATCCATTGCTTATGTCCGATTGTTCCTGCACCTCTTCATTCCGTCCGGTTCACTCCGTCAAGGAGCTGGAACCTCTTGCCGGTGTTTTCAAGGCGCTGGGGCATCCCGTGCGCCTCATGATTGTGGAGATGCTTCTGGATGGAGAACGCTGCGTCTGCGAACTGCAGAAGGATTCCGGACGTGACATGTCTACCGTTTCCAGCCATTTGAACGTGTTGAAGAACAGCCGGATCGTGTCCTGTGAGCAGCGGGGGAAAAATGTGTATTATTCCCTGTGCTGCCCCTGCCTCAGCAGCGTGCTGTCGTGTTTGCAGGAAAGCCCGGCGTTAAAGGGATAACGGTATTGGTATTCAGTTTGTTCAGTATTTTTTATTCATACATTTTGATATTCTTAAAAATATAAATCAATAATTACATGAAGAAGATAGTAATTTACGGACCGGGGTGCGCCAAATGTACGGCATTGGCGCAGGTGACGGAGCAGGTCATGCGGGAACTCTGTCTGGAACCGCTTCCGGAAAAGGTGACGGATGCCGCGCAACTTGCCGCCGCCGGAGTGCTGGAAACCCCGGCTCTTGAGGTGGACGGTAGGATTCTTGTTTCCGGCACGGTACCTTCCCGGGATGAAATCAGGAGGATGCTCCAAAAAGCGCTTCAAGCGGATTCTCCGGAGAAGGGTTGCTGTAGCGGAAGGCCGGAGGATTCAAGGGCAGTAAAGGGGAATGTTCCCCATACGGAGGCAGGTTCCTGCGGGTGCGGAGGAGGGGGCTGCTGCGGCAGCGCTTCCTCCAGGCGAAAGGGCGGATGGAAAAGGGCTGCCGTCTGGGCTGCGGCGCTGCTCATTCTGCTGGCGGTGGTTAAGATGATGAATCACCGGGAACGTTCCGGGGGCGGGGAACCTCCCCGCCCGGCTGTTTCCGCAGAGAGGCAGGAGAATTCTTCCCGGTTATGATTCAGGATTTTGCCGACTGGCTGGTTTACGGGGTGTTGGAGTTCGCTCCCCATACCCGTATGGGGGAGGCGGTCAACTTCTTCGTGTACGACACGGTGAAGATCCTCTTCCTGCTGTACGCGATCAGTCTTTTCATGGGCGTGGTGAACGCCTATTTCCCGGTGGAACGCATCCGCGTGTTTTTGACGACAAAGAAGCTCTACGGGTTTCAGTATTTTTTCGCCGCCCTGTTCGGGGCGGTCACGCCGTTTTGTTCATGTTCCTCCATTCCCCTGTTCATCGGCTTTGTGAAAGGAGGGATTCCGCTGGGCGTGACGTTTGCCTTCCTGATCACATCGCCTCTGGTGAATGAGGTTGCCATCGCCCTGTTCCTGGGGGCGTTCGGGTTCAAGATCACGGTGATTTATGCGGTCTCCGGCATTTTGCTGGGGATGATGGGAGGGGCTGTGCTGCAGAGGTTCAGGCTGGAACGCTATCTGTCCCCCTGGATACGGGGGCTGCTTGTCCAGTCCGGGGAGGAAAGCGGAGCGTGGGAGCGGAAGGGGACGCCGTTCCGGAAGAGATGGGCCGTCATCATGCATGATGCGTGGGAAATCGTAAAGGGAGTGGCCCTGTATGTGGTGATCGGCATCGCCATGGGAGCGGCGGTGCACGGCTATGTGCCGGAGGGATTTTTTGAAGCGTCCATGAGCCGGGAGCATTGGTGGGCGGTGCCGGTTGCGGTAATTTGCGCGGTTCCGATGTACGCGAATGCGGCGGCGATAGTTCCGGTGATCCAGGTGTTTGTGGCGAAAGGCGTTCCGATCGGCACGGCGATAGCGTTCATGATGGCGACGGTAGGGCTTTCCGTGCCGGAGGCGGCCCTTCTGAAGAAGGTGATGACCTGGAAGCTGATCTGGATTTTCTTCGGAACAGTGACGGCGTTTATCATTCTGTCCGGATACGTGTTCAATATATTGATTGCTCCATAATCCCTGATGGGCGGAAAAGGAAAAAAGCGCAGGCGCCCCGTTTCTCCCGCGATTGCGGGAAACAGGCCATCTTCAGCGGGCGGTACGGCTTTAACTCGTAGAGTTGTCTGAAAGAACGGGATGCCCGGAGCGTACATAGTTCCGAACGTTAGTTATACATTTGATGAGAAGATTGAATCAGTTGACCCCTGTCCTTATGGGAACCTGCATGCTGGCCGCCGGGTTGGCGGAAGCGGGAGTGAAGAATGGGGTTTCCCCGTTGAAGCCTGTTCCTTCTCCGGCTCAACTGGCATGGCACGATATGGAGATGTATGCCTTCATTCATTTCACCATCAATACCTTTACCGGGAAGGAATGGGGTTATGGCGACGAAAAGCCGGAGCTGTTCAATCCTTCCGATTTCAATGCGGACGAAATTGTAAAGACGCTGGCGGACGCCGGGTTCAAGGGAGTGGTGCTGACCTGCAAGCACCATGACGGCTTCTGCCTGTGGCCCACGAAGACCACCCGGCACAGCGTGGCGGCCTCCCCGTGGAAGCAGGGGAAGGGCGATGTGGTGAAGGAAATTTCCCGAGCGTGCAAAAAGTACGGCGTCAGGTTCGGCATTTACCTGTCTCCGTGGGACCGCAACGCTTCCTCCTACGGCACCCCGGAATATATCAAAATGTACCGTGAGCAGTTGAAGGAATTGTCCATGGGATACGGCCCCGTTTTCCTGGCGTGGTTTGACGGAGCGAACGGAGGGGACGGCTATTACGGTGGAGCGCGGGAGAAGCGCTCCATTGACCGGAGCACGTATTACGACTGGAAGACGACGTGGGGGGAACTGAAGAAACGGCAGCCCGGAGCGGTGATTTTTTCCGACGTGGGGCCGGGCGCCCGCTGGGTGGGGAACGAAAGCGGTTATGCGGGCTATCCCTGCTGGGCCACGTACACCCCCGTTCCGCTGCAAGCCGGGACGGAACCCGCGCCCGGCACCGTGCGCTACCAGTTGGGCACGGAAGGCACCGTGGACGGCAAGTACTGGATTCCCGCGGAAGTGGATGTTTCCATCCGTCCCGGCTGGTTCTGGCATGAGCATGAGAATTCCCGCGTCCGGACACCGGAGAATCTGCTGAAGCTGTACTTTGACAGCGTGGGCAGAGGGGCCAACCTGAATCTGAACGTGCCGCCGGACCGCCGCGGCCGCATTCATGAAGAGGATAAAAAGTCCCTGGCGGGTTTCCGTGCGCTGCTGAATGAACTGTATTCCCGCAACTTCGCTTCCGGGGCACGGGCGGATTCCTCCTCCTCATGGAAGGGGCACGGCCCGGAACAGGTTCTGGACCGGAAGCGGGCGACGTACTGGGCGGCCGCTCCGGAAGATAAAAATCCCTGCCTGGCGTTGAAATTGCCGGAACCTGCGGCGTTTGACGTCATCCGGCTGGCGGAACCCGTCCAACTGGGGCAGAGGGTGCGCAAGTTCCGCGTGGAGGTGCGTGAAAACGGCCGCTGGAGCAAATGGACGGAAGGTTCCAGCATAGGAGCCAGGGTTCTTTTGAAGGGCAGGCCCGTGACGGCGGATGAAGTGCGCGTGGTGCTGGAAGAGTCCCGGGCCGTTCCGGCCTTGTGCGAGGTTTCCCTGTGGAAGTACCCTGTTATCCTGAATGCTCCGGCAGTGAATTACGACCGCGATGGCCGGGTGACCCTGGCATCCGCGGAGGGCGTGGTGACCAGGTACACCACGGACGGAACGGACCCCGGCCCGCAGTCCGCCGTGTACAGGGAGCCTTTCCTTCTCCCTGCCGGGGGGACGGTGAAGGCGGTAAGCGAATACCGCGGCAGAAGGTCTTCCGTAACCGCGCAGATCATCCCCGTCCCCACGCGGGACTGGAAGGTGGCGGCCGGGGAAAGAAGCGCCGCCGCTCCGGAGCTGGCCATTGACGGCGACCCCTCCACCCTCTGGCATACGCATGCCGCCCAGGGGGAAATAGCTCCTCCGCAGGCGCTGGAAATCGACATGGGGCGTCCGGTCAACGTTGCCGCCGTCATCTACACGCCCCGCAAGGATTCCGCAAAGGGGACGGTTGACCGCTACGCCGTCTACCTGAGTGCGGACGGAAACGATTGGGGAGCTCCCGCCGCGGAGGGGGAGTTTTCCAATATCCGCGCTAATCCCGTTCCGCAGCGGATTGACCTGGAGACGCCCGTGAAAGCCCGTTACCTGCGTTTTGTAGGCAAGCGGGTAGTGGAAGGCAGCCATGTTGCCGTTGCCGAGTTGGGAGTATTGGAAAAATAAGCGGTTTCCTTTTTTTATCATCGCAGTCCTCCGGCGTTTTCTTGACGGATGGAGGGAAGCGGGGCAAGATGGCCCGCATGGAACAAGTCAGTCTCATGGAGTTGGGCAAGCTGGCCGCGGAGGGCCAGGTGGAAGCGGAAGTTTTTGCCCAGATCGCCCAGTGCGCGCAGAAGATGACCAAGAGCAACAAGCCGTATCTGGACGTGTCTTTTGCCGATGCGGAAGGGACGATGGGACTGAAGGTGTGGGAGGACAAGCCCTGGTTCCGCACGCTGGCCTCCCTGCCTCTCCGCAGTTTCGTGAGCCTGCGCGGCCAGTGGACGAAGGGGGGCTTCGGCATGGAAGCGGCCGATCTGGATGTGCGGCTGCTGGACGAACAGGAGAAGGAAAGCTTCCTGGCCGGGTCCGGAACCTTGAAGAAAAAGCAGGAGGCGGACCTGAAGGAGATTTGCGTGCTCATCAAGGGCATGAATGATCCGCGCATTCGCGCCCTGTGCATTGAATTCATCGAACAGTTCGGGGAACGCCTCCAGCGCGCCGCCGCCGCCCGCACTTACCATCACGCCCGGCGCGGCGGACTGGTGGAGCATGTGGCGGGAATGATGCGTACGGCCTCTGCCGTCTGCCAGGCGAATCCGGAGCTGAACCGCGACCTCCTGCTGGCCGGATGCCTGTTTCACGACTGCGGGAAGCTGTGGGAAAACTGCTACCCGAAGGAGGATTTCACGATGCCCTATTCGGAAGCCGGGGAACTGCTGGGCCACATTCCGCTGGGCATTGAACTGGTCAACAATCTGTGGAAGCGCATCATGGCCCTTCCGGAAGCGGAATCCTGGAAGACGCTGGACCCCGCCTCCCCGGACGTGCGCATGCACCTGCTGCACCTGATCGCCTCCCACCACGGGGAACTGGCCTTCGGCTCTCCCGTGTTCCCCAAGACCCCGGAGGCGGTGGCCCTGCATTACATTGACAATCTGGACGCCAAGCTGGAGATGTTCCGCGGCGCCTATGAGACGAGCGAGGCGCTGGCCCCCAAGGTGCTCCAGCGCAAGGCCCCCCTGCCTGCCAACGTCGTTCTTCCGCTGCCTTCCGTTCTTCCCCTGGAACGGGACGGCGTGGACGCCATGCAGTAAGCTTTTCCCCGGATGGAACAGGAGCGCCATCTGCGGCGGCCGTGGCTGGAACGGACCATGGCCGCGGCTCCCCTGCTGGCTCCCGCTCTCGCCATGCTTAGCGCATGCGCGGCGGTGGACGTTTCTCCATGGCTCTGGGTTCCCTGCCTGTGCCTGGTGGCGTTGCCTTGCCTGTTCCGTGCTCCGGGCATGAGCCTGCTGGCTCTTGCGCTCGCCGTATGGGCCGGGGCGTCTTTGCTGGCTTATGACCGGGAATACCGGGCCATCCCCGTGGAGGCGGGCCAGCGTTTTACGGCGGCGGGGGCCGTTTATTCCGCATCCGGCAGGTCCGCGCTGTTTCGTCCTGACGGTTCCCGGTGGTTTTATACCGTCTCCGCCCGGGACGGAGCTTGTCCCCTGGTTGTAGGGCGGCGTTACCGGGTAGAGGGAGAGACATACCTGCTCCAGGCCCCGTGCGGCCCCGGCATTTTTGACCGGGAGCGGTGGGGATACCTGCGCGGCATTGCCGCCGGAGTGCGGCTGGACCAATCCTTCAATTTGGGGGAAGGCGACTGGCGCAGCCGTGTCCAGGCGGTTTCCCTGGGGTTTCGCGAAGAGGCGGGGGAGCTGCTGAGGGAGGGAGCTCCGCCCGGTGATGAAGCGCGGCAGGTGATGGTCTCCGCCGTGCTGGGGGACAAGACGGACGCCAGCCCGGAAACGATGGCGAAGTTCCTGATGAGCGGCTGCATGCACGTGTTCGCCGTCAGCGGCATGCATGTGGGCGTGGCGGCTCTGCTGATTCTGGGAATGCTCCGGCTGTTATGCGTACGCCCCGCCGTGGCGCGGCTGGCCTGCCTGCCGTTGCTGGCGCTGTATGTCTTTATCACAGGAATGTCCGTTTCCGCACTGCGGGCCTTCATCATGGCGGCCGTCTGGCTGGTCGCGCCTGTTCTGCGGCGGAAGGGGCATCCGGCCAATATCCTGGCCCTGGCTTTCATCCTCCTTTGCCTGCTGGACCCGCTCCAGGTTTTCCAGCCGGGGTTTCAGCTCTCCTTCTGCGTTTTTGCCGTAATTGTCTGCCTAGCGGCATGGAGCAGGCGGGAAAGGCCCCTGTGGGCTCCCGACCCGTTTATTCCTTCCCGGATTTACAGTGCGCGGGAAAAAGGCCTGGTGCATCTGGAAAAAGCGTGCCGCGGCGCGCTGCTCGTCTCCGTGGGGGCGTGGCTGGTCTCCATCCCGCTGACGGCCTGGCACTTCGGCACCTGGAACCTGTACGCGCCCCTGACCAACATCTGCTTGAGCGTGCTGGTCTTTCCGCTGATGGGCGTGTCCCTGGCCGGGCTGATGCTCGCCTGGTGCCCGTGGGCCCTGTCCGTTTGCAATGCGGCGGCGGCTTCCCTGGCTTCAGTCATGCTGGCGGTAACCGGAGGCGTAGCCTCCCTGCCGTGCAGTTATCTTCCCTCCCAGCCGCACGCCGCGGAGAATGAGGCCGTTATCGTTCCTTTGCAGAAAGATGCCTGGTCCATGGCGGTTTCCAATCCGGCGCTGGTGGTGGATTCGGGAACGGAAGGCATGGCGTGCTACGCCCTGATTCCCGTGCTGAAGGCGCGCGGCATCCAGCCTGCCGGGGTGGTGGCGACCAGAAAGGGCAAAGCGGAGCGCGCGGGAATGGAAACCCTGCTGAAGGAATACCCCGGCGTCCGGAACTGGGGAGAAGCCGGGGTCGGAGATTCCCCCCGGAAGTGGAGGTTCCGGCAGGGAAATGAACTAGCCGTGGCGGATTTGCCGGAGCCTTTGGCTACCGGAATTCATCAGGACCGGTGCAGGGTGCTGGCATGGACGTGCCGGGGGCGGTGTGTCCTGATCATCGGGAATGCCGGATTTTCCTCTCTGGGCCGTGCGGAAGAAGTGCCGCGTGCGGATGTGCTGGTGATAGGGCGCCACCCGCGCGACCCCGTCTGCAGCGCCGCGTGGATAAAGGCCACGGGAGCCCGGACGGTTGTATTTACTACGGAATACACGTGTCCGGTACCGGAAGGTGTGGATGTGTACCGTTTGCGGGAAACCGGAACCCTGTATCTGCGGCTGGCGGAGGATGGCGTGCGCGTTACGCCCTGGAAGGGCACGGAACGCCGTACAGGGTAAAGCCCGTGCTTTCCTCAATCCGGATGGGCAGAAGCTCTCCCGCCAGGTCCGGGGCGGCATCCACCATCACGGGCTTGTTCTGAGAGGTGCGTCCGGAGAGGCGCGCTTCATTCGTTTTGGACGGCCCTTCCAGAAGGACCTCCTGAACGGTGCCGACCAGTTCCCGGTTTTTCCGGATGGCTATTTCATTGACCACGGCCAGCAGGTCCTGGTTGCGCGCTTCCTTAACTTCCTCCGGAATCTGGCCCTCCATGGCGGCGGCTGGCGTGCCGCGGCGCGGGGAGTAGCGGAAAATGAAGGCGTTGTCAAACTGGACCTGTTCCACGGCCTGCCGGGTCAGCAGGTAGTCTTCCTCCGTTTCTCCGGGAAAGCCCACGATGATGTCCGTGGTGATGGATAAATCCGGCCGCGCCTGCTTCATCCGGGCGCAGAGGTCCAGGAAGGTTTCATTCCTGTATGGGCGGCGCATCATTTTCAGGATGCGGTCACTGCCGCTCTGCATCGGGAAATGGATGTGGCTGCACAGCTTGGGAAGGTAGGTGAAGGCCTGCACCAGGTCCTGCCGGAAGCCGATGGGATGGGGGGAAACGAAGCGGATGCGCCGGAGGCCTTCCACCTCATGCACGGCTTCCAGCAATTGGACGAAGCCGCCCTTGCCGTCCGCCGTTTCCATCTGCCTGCCGTACCGGTTGACGATCTGGCCCAGCAGGGTGACTTCCTTCACGCCGGCGTCCACCAGCATCTTCACCTCGTCCACCACGTCCCGTATGGGGCGGCTGCGTTCCGTGCCCCGGGTGTAGGGGACGATGCAGTAGGCGCACTTCATTTCACACCCCTGCATGATGGAGACGTAAGCCGTGGAGCGCGCGCCGGGATTCAGGTGGTCCCTGATCCGGTTCTGGGAATCCTCCTCTTCCGCCACGTCGCACACGTGGGTGCCAGAAAAAGCACTTTGCAGCTCATCCATGCGGCGTTCCTGGCGCGCGCGCAGAATGCCGTCCACATGCTCAAACACGCGGTGGTACTTCTGTGTGCCTATCACCAGGTCCAGGCGCGGCAGTTCCTTGAATAATTCATCCTTCCTGCTCTGGGCCATGCAGCCCATCATGCCGTACACCACGTGCGGGCGGTGCCGCTGCTGCTTGGCCAGCAGGCCCATTTTACCCAGCGCCTTCTGTTCCGCCTGTTCCCGGATGGAACAGGAATTGAACAGGATCACGTCCGCTTCATCCTCGCGGTCCGTCAGGGTATAACCCTTCTGCACGAACATGCGGGCTACCTGCTCGGAGTCCCGCTCGTTCATCTGGCAGCCGTAGGTTTTAATGTAAAGCGTGGGCATGGAGAAAATCAGATGTTCTTTTTCAGGGTGACCACGCATTCCAGATGCTTGGTCTGGGGAAACAGGTCAAAGGGCTGGACGGCGGTGACAGAATACCCGGCTTTGTCAAACTCCGCCAGGTCCCTAATCTGCGTAGCGGGATTGCAGGAAACGTACACCACTTTTCCGGGGCTGAAGGCGAACAACTGGGTCAGGAACTCCATACTGCATCCTTTGCGGGGCGGGTCGATTACCACGGCGGTCTTTTCCGCGGGGAAATCCACCTGGGCGAAAATGGCTCCGGCGTCCGCCGCCAGGAACTCCGCATGTTCAATCCCGTTGCTGCGGGCATTGCTGCGCGCCCAGTCCGCGGAAGTCTCGCTGACCTCCACGCCCAGCACCTTCTTGAACTTATTCGCCAGGCTCAGGGCGAACAGGCCGGAACCGCAATAGGCGTCCACCAGGAACTCCTCCCCGTCCATGCTCGCCTGTTGGGCCACGTAGTCCGTAAACAGCGGAAGAATGAAGGGATTGTTCTGGAAAAAATCTCCCGCCAGGAAATGGAATTCCAGATCGCCCACGTGCTCGCAGGCTACGGCGTTGTTATTGGTGATGACGCCCCCTTCCGAGGCGCGGAGCAGGATGGTGGCGCCGCGCTTGAACCGCGCCGCGGCCTGGTAAACGCTTTTGCGGGCCAGGGGCAGCACCTCGTTGATGCACTCCATGGCAATCGGGCACTGCGGCACGTCCACCACTTCTCTTCTGGAGCCTGCCTTCAGGAAGCCGATGGCCGGCTTGCCTCCTTCCCTGGGCTTGTCAAAATGGGGCGTAATCTTGGAACGGTAGTTGTATTGGCGGGGGGAGGCAATGGCCGGATTGACGGGCAGTTCCAGCCCTGCCTGCAAGCGGAGCAGGTCCGCCACCTGCCGGGTTTTCCAGAGAAGCTGGCGGTCGTAGGAAAAATGCTGGTACTGGCAGCCGCCGCAGGTGCCGAACAGGCGGCAGCCGGGTTCCACGCGGTCCGGGCTGGGGTGAAGCACTTCCACCAGGTCTGCGGAGGAATAATTCTTGTCATTGCGCCACACGCGGGCCTTCACACGGTCTCCCGGCAGGGCGAAGGGGACGAAAACCACCCAGCCGTCCACGCGGCCGATGCCGTCGCCCGCATTGGAAAGGGCGTCAATGTCCAGTTCAAGCTCCTGGTGGTAGGAAAAAGGTTCGGGGTGGAAGCCTTTGGGAATGGTCGCGGTCATGATGATGGGGGAACGTGTTACGGGGCGGTGGGAGTATTTAGTTTGCCGTCCAGGTCGTACAGCAGGGTGTCTGGAAGCTGGGGGGCGCGCAACCCGGGGCGGAAGTCGCCCGGAAGAACGGCGGGACCCGGTGCGGACTCCTCCCCGTCTTCCTCCGGAAGAATGGCGGATTTCACCGGTGCGGGAGCCCAGGGGGCCGGGCGCTCTGCCGCGGCGGCCGGTTCCGGCTGGACAGCCGGAGCGGGGGCGGGTTCCTGAGGGGCCGTTTCCTTGTTGGAGGCGCAGGAAGCGGTCCAAGCCAGCCCGGCAATCAGACAGAAGCGGATCAGGAGCTTGTTCATGGCGCGGATTCTTACAGCTTCATTCCCGCTTGGCAATCGAATTTCCGCTTTATTCCCCTTCTTCCCGTACATGGGAGAACGGGATAAGGAAAAAGGCTTCCGCACCATGCGGCTCAAATGCGCTCGCTTGTTTTTGTCCGCGGATGGCGGAAGTGGGGAATGCGGTGAGCCTGCCTGCGTTTTTGGCGCATGTGGCGGAGCATGCGGAAGAAAATGAACGTGCCCGCCAGGAGCAGCAGCATGATGCTCCACCAGTCCCAGCCTACCGGGGCGTCCGGCAGTCCTACGCGGCCTATCATGGGAAGCTTGAGGGCGGGACGCAGCAGGTCAAAGCCCGCATCCAGGCCCAGCAGGCTGACTTCAACCCCTTCCGCCAGGCCCAGGCTGACTCCTCCGAGGCCCCATAAATTGATGCGGATGCCCGTGCCGCTCTCCGTCCGTCCGGCAATGCCGCCAGGCAGGTAATCCTTTCCCACGGCATGGGGCGGAAGCTCCACCGTCAGTTCCGGTACTTCCCTCATCAGCGCGGCGGTGAAGGTATTGCTGTTGGGGCCGGGAATGAGCCGGTACGTATCCGCCTCCGGGTATTCCTCCGCCGTGCGGCTGATGGCGGGAATGGCTCTTTCCGCCGCTTTTCCGCGCAATTCCTGAATCAGGTCCGGTTCCGCGCCGAACCACTTGCGGTCCGGAATATCCCTGGAGATGGAAACGCTGGTTCCCCTGGCAGGAAGCTGGTAGCCCATCACCTGGTAAACGGTGTAAGAGCCTGCGTTTTTCTCCTTTACGGCTATCCAGGTGTGTACGCCGAAATACTTGCGCCAGCCAAAGGCGCGGGCAGAATACACCTGGACAACGGCTTCCGGCTCTTCTTCCGGCAGTGGAGCCAGGCCGCTGCTGCTGCGGTCCGCGGTTTTCCAGTCTTCCGCGGGGTGGAAATAAACCAGGGCGCCGCACAGGACCAGGAGCGCCATGGACAGCCAGAAAATAAGGCGCCATTTATTCCGTGAAGGGTGCCTGCGGTTATAGGGGTTGGAATGGCGCATGGCGAATGTATATACCTTGAACTGCAAATGAAGGCAATGGCGGAATCTTGAAGTTTGACTTCTTTGCAGAGAGGCTTATTTTCATGGGAATATGATCAAGTTGGCCGTTCCCGTGCTTTGTGCCGCCATGGCTGGTATGCTGGCTCCCGCTTCTGCCCTGGCGCAGCAAATGCCCGTTCCTGCCGTCAAGGAATCGGGCAGTCCCGTTTTTGACAAGCTGCGTGATGAAGCCATCGCCAAAAAGGTTCCCCTGGTCATCTGCCTGACGGGGTCTTCCTGGTGCGTGTATTGCAACATATTTACGGACAAGCATATCAAGGAGCGTGCTTTTAAAAGGGCCTCCGGCAAAAAATTCATCTTCTGGATGGTGGATACCAGGCAGGCGCCGGGAAGGACGCCGGGTTCCTTTACCTTCCAGTTCGTTCCGGAGGAAGCGGGCAAAGTAGTGGGATGCATAGGTTCCAAGGCTCCTTACGTGGTATTCGGGCCTCCCGCCGTCATCATCCTGGACCCCGTTTCCGGAAAAGTGATCAAAAAAATGGTAAGCCAGGGGGATATGGACAAGGAGGGCAAATCCCTGCCCGCGGTTATTGAAGATAGCTGGAAGAAATTCCGGGAGAACGAAAAAAAGAGCGTGTGAGCGTTCAGCCCCCTTTCCGTTAAAACCGGTAGATAAACCGCAGCCAGGGGCGCGGCGTGCCGGAATAATAGGGGTACCAGCGGTGTCCGGGGTGGTGCATGGTCTGACCCCATTCATCCTGGTGGCGCGCCTGCGGCGCATAGGTGAGCTGCCGCCATTCCCGGAGTAGCAGGGAGGGAGGTTTTTTATCGGGGTCGGGCGGCGCCAGGTACGTCTGGAAGGAACTGAAAGAACAGCAATAATAGGGAATGTTGAGAATAGGCGCCAGGCCGAGCGCCAGCACAAGGCCTATCCAGATTCTGTGGCCGGGATGCCATATCCAGGTGGCCGCCAGAAAGGCGAGCATGCAGGACATGACCGGGACGCATCCCTTGCAAAGCAGGTCATTGGCGTCTCCGTTAATGTAAAAGAACGGCAGGGCCAGCCCGGTGGCCAGCGTGCAGATGAAGAGGGGGTTGCGCCGGAAGTCCCGCCAGCAGAACAGGGCGTACAGAAGAAAGGAGGTTCCCACGAGCAGAAAATCCCCCGGGCGCGTGTAAAAGCCCCGGATTCCCATCTGGGAGGAAGGCGCGTTTACCGCCATATAATAAAGAAGGAAGCACATCCCCAGGATAACCGCCGCTGAAAAGGATGGATGGAGCAGGATGCGTCGCGAAAAGCGGTTGTCCTTCCACTGCCGGAGCCACTGGCAGACCGCCAGGGGCAGCCCCCCGATAGCGGCAAGGGGGGAATAAAAAGCCGTGGCCGCGAACAGAAGGGGAAGCCAGTTCACGGGCATGCGCCCGGAAGCCAGGAAAATGAAAAAAAGCATCACGGGAATGGATGCGTTTGCGCTGCACATGATCTGCTCCGCTGTCCCGAAGTAATGTAGCCTGAGCGTATCCAGGCCCAGTCCGCACTGCAAATTCAACAGGGAGCCGAACATCACCATCAGCAGGGCGAGCATGAGGGAACGGCGTCCCGAGAAGACGCAGAGCCACAGCCACGAAAGGAAAAGCCCCCATGCCCCCCACAGCACCAGGAGCGCCCGGGCGGCGTCCAGCCCGGCCAATTTGCCGGCCAGGGCCGGAACAAGCCAGAATCCCGTATTGTAAATCAAAACGTCTCCGTCCGGGAAAACGACAGGCCAGGGGCTGGTGACCAATTCACTCAGGCAGGCATTTCTGACAATATGGTCCGGGTGCTGGTTGACCCATTCCCCCCATCCGGACAGCACCATCAGGGCGATGAACGCGGCCAGGGCCGGCAAGGAAGAGCGGGTGAACAGGGGAAAGGCGGGAAGGGGAGGCTTTTCCGGGGATTTCTTCCGTCCGGGGATCATCAGGCCTGCGGCCAGCAGAAGAGCCAGGGGGAAAGCGATGTACCAGTGCATCCATCCGGCCATGAAGATCAGCACGGGCAGCAGAAGCCACGCGCAGCTGTGCCATTTCAGCGCAGTCACGTTGAAGGCTCTTTCCAGAGAGGGGGCATCAGGAGTTGGACAAGGCATCTCTCCCTGAACCTTAATGGGGCCGGGATGGGAAGGCAAGGGTGAAACTTGCGGACCGGAATGAAGGGCACGGGGAACCCGGTGGCAGGAATGAGCGTTCTCCGTCTCTACTTTACGGGAAGAAGGGGGCATCCCATTCTGGGCACCTTATGAATAAAACAGAATTCATTCGGGAATTGCAGCGGGAACTGGGGGAAGGCGTAACTCCCCGGCAGGCGGAACACGCGCTGAACGCCGTGCTGGACACGATTGCGAAGTCGGTACGGAGGCGGTCGCTGGTCAAATTCCGCGGCTTCGGGTCGTTCGCCGTCAAGCATCGCCGTGCGCGGGTGGTGCGCCATCCGGAAAACGGCAGCAAGCTGTTTGTGCATGAATCAAGCACCATGAAATTCCGGCCTTCCTCCCGCCTGTGGGAAAAGTAAGGGCGCGGGAGCCGGTTTCCATTCCATTTTGCCATTGACTTACTTGTCCGCCACAGGGATTAATGGATAAGGCAGGCGCCCCGTGCGCCTGTCTGGAAAAAAGACTGATCCTTGACCCCTTTGCTGACCATGACGCCGGACTCCGTTCATTTGCTGACCCGTTCCTCCCAGATGACCCTGTTCAGGGATGAACAGGGCCGCGTGCGCCGCGCCTATTACGGGCCGCGGCTGCGTGAACCGGGGGATGCCCTGGCAAACGCCGCGGAGGCCCCCCTTCTGTACTCCACCCTGGGGGATTCCGTGACAGGGCTTCCCAATGCGTCGGAGGAATACTCCGTTTGCGTAACCCAGGCGGACGGAACTCTTTCCCTGCGCCTGGAATGCCAGGGGTGGGAAGTTCTGGAACTGGATGACGACCGGGAAGAAGCCGTCTTTTACGGGAAAGACCCTTCCTACCCCGTACGGGTGGAAATTCACGTGCGCTCCCACCGGGAATCGGACGCCTTCCTTCAATGGGCGGTGATACGGAACGAGGGGAGGGAAGGCATACGCCTGCACCGCGCTGCGTCCGCACAACTGAATCTGCGTGCGGAACGGTACTTCATCACCAGCTTCCGCGGCACATGGGGCGGGGAATCCCTGATGAGCGAGGAGGAAGTGGCCCGGGGCCATGAACTTTCCCTGGTTTCCGGCACCGGGACCCGCGCCGCCCAGGAGGGAAGCCCCGGCTTCATCATCTCCCTGGACGGTCCGGCGCGAGAGGATGCGGGGGAAGTGGTTCTGGGGGCGCTGGCGTGGCCCGGCAACTACCGGATATGGTTCCGGCACAGCCCGTATCACTACCTCTTTGCCGGGGCGGGGCTGGACGTGGCCCCCGCTCCCTATCTGCTGGATGGAGGCGGAGTGTTTGAAACGCCTCCCCTCATTCTGGTGCACAGTGGAAGCGGGAAGGGGGAAGCCTCCCGGCGCATCCACCGCTGGGCGCGCCGCTACGGCCTGCGCGGAGGCGGCACGGAACGGCTTGTCTTGCTGAACTCATGGGAGGGAGTGTACTTCTCCTTTACGGAAAAAGTGCTGCACGGCATGATGAAGCGTGCGGCGGAGCTGGGCATGGAGCTCTTTGTGCTGGATGACGGCTGGTTTGGCAATAAATTCCCGCGCAATGACGCCCGGGCCGGGCTGGGGGACTGGCAGGTGAACCGGGACAAATTGCCCCATGGGCTGGAAGGCCTGATCCACCAGGCGGAAAAGCTGGGGATGCGCTTCGGCATCTGGGTGGAGCCGGAAATGGTGAATCCCCGGTCGGAACTCTACCGGAAGCATCCGGAATGGGTGATCGGCCTCCCGCACCGGGAAAACAGGCTGGAACGCAGCCAGTATCTGTTGGACTTGAGCAATCCGGACGTGTGCGCCTACATTCTTGAAGCCATGCGGGAGCTGCTGGGGCGGCATCCCGGCATTTCCTACGTCAAGTGGGACTGCAACCGCAAAATCTCCGACCCCGGCTCCCCCTGGCTGGACGCTTCCCATCAGGGGAACCTGTCCATTGACTATGTGCGCGGCTATGAAGCCATTCTTGATGCGCTGGCGGCCCAGTTCCCGGACGTGACGTTCCAGGCCTGTTCCTCCGGCGGAGGCCGCGCGGACTATGGAACCATGCGGAGGCATCATGAATTCTGGACGTCCGACAATACGGACGCCTGTGAACGCGTGTTCATGCAGTGGGGCATAGGCCATTTATTCCCGGCCATCTCCATGGCCGCCCATGTGACGGCCTCCCCCAACCATCAGACGAAGCGCGTTACGCCGCTGAAATTCCGCTTTGATGTTGCCATGTCGGGCCGTCTGGGCTTTGAGCTCCAGCCCTGCGACATGACGAAGGAGGAAGTGGAATTTTCCAAACGGGCGCTGGCGGAATACAAGCGCATCCGCCCCGTGGTCCAGTTCGGGGACCTGTACCGCCTGTCCTCCCCGTATGAAAGCCGGGTGGCCTCCCTGATGTACGTCCATGAAAAACGGGCCGTCGTCTTCGCCTGGCTGATGGACAAATGGCTGGCGGATTCCCCGCCGCCCCTGCGCCTGAAAGGCCTGGACCCTGCCGCCAGATACCTGGTCCGGGAAATCAACCTGGATGAGAGCGGCCCCCTGACCAACGCCCATAAACGGGTGCTGGGCGGCGATTTCCTGATGGACGCCGGAATCCGCATCAACTGGAAAACTATCTTCCAGTCCGTTTGCATGGAGGTGACGGAAACGGAGGCTTAAACATCCGGCTGGTGAAGTTTGCGCCTTGGGCTAAACGCCCACCACGCCGCCGATGGTCTGGATGATGACTTTCGCGATGATGGTCATCAGGATGAGGGCCACGGGGTAGGCGGTGGCGTAGCTGACCACGGGGGCCTGGGAGTCCGTCTTGCTGGCGATGGCGCCCAGGGCCGGGGTGGAGGTCATGCCTCCGCAGATGCCGCCCAGGCATTCCAGGATGTTCATCTTGAAGACCTTCATGCCCACAAAGTACCCGGCGAACATGCCGGAGCAGGTGACGATGACGCCCATGATGAAAACGGCCGCGCCATGCGTCGCCACGGTGGTGACCAGGTCCGCGCCGCCCTTGATGCCGGCGTCAGCCAGGAAGAAGACCAGGCCCAGGTCCTGCAAAAGAAGGCGGGTGGGGCGCGGGATGTAGCCCACGATGGGGCCCAGGCGGCCGAAGTGGCCGAGCAGCAGGGCCACAATCAGCGGACCGCCGGCAATCCCTAGGGAGATGCCCAGGCCGTTGCCCAGGCTGAAGTTGACCAGCCCCAGAATGATGCCGAGCGAGAGGCCGAACCCGAGGGAAAGAAGGTCCGTCTGGTTCATGTCCTGGCTGCGGTGGCCGATTTTGTCCCCGTATTTGGTGAGGTTTTCCGGGGAACCCACCACGGTCAGCACGTCATTGCGTTCCAGCGTGGTGTCCCCCGTGGGGACGAAGGTGAAGCCCAGGCGGGAGATGCGGGAGATGATCACGCCGTCCGTGCGCAGGGTTTTCAGATCGCGGAGCTTGCGCCCGGCGTAGTTCTTGTTGGTCAGGATCAGCTTGCGGCGCTCCTTCTGGGAGTCCATGGGGTAGGGGTTGTCGCACACTTCCCCCAGAAAGGCGACGTCGTGCGGCATCGTATCGCTATTGCCCACGATGAGGACTTCCGTTCCCTCCCGGAACGTGTCTTCCGGCGTCAGGGGCATCAGCCTGTCGTTGCGCACCACGCGGGTGACCATGCAGTGCAGGCCGTCCAGCAGCTTGCAGTCCGCAATGTTTTGTCCGATCAGGTTGGGCTGCGTGACGCGGACCAGGCGTGAAATGATGCTGGCCTCCTGCTTGGAGTGCATGGCCTTGGCTTCCTTGTTCAGGTCAAAGTGCAGCAGGCGCGGGAGAAGCTGGACGAAGAGGACCACGCCCACCACGCCGAACGGGTAGGCGATGCCGTAGCCGATGCTGACGCCGCTGCCGGAGGCTCCCGGCAGGCTTTCCGTGGCCGCCGCCAGGGCCGGAGTGCTGGTGCACGCGCCAGCGAAGATGCCGGAGGAAATCCCCGCGGGAACATTGAACCAGATGCCGAAGAGGCAGGTGAAGAGGGCGGAAACGCCTACAATCACCACGGACATGACCGCCAGCTTGCTGCCCTGCTTGGCAATGGCGGAGAAGAAGCGGTTGCCCGCGCTCAAGCCCACGCAGTAAACGAAAAGCGCCAGGCCCAGCTGCCCTACGCCGTTGGGGATGGCCAGGCGGTAGTGCCCGGCGGCGAGGGCGACGAAGAGGACGCCGGAGAGGCCGAGGTTCAGGCCGTATATTTTAATGCTGCCAAGGGCGATGCCGAAGAAGATGATTCCGAAGAGAACCAGGGTGTTGTGGTTGAGCAGGATGTCGAACATGGTCGGCTGGGTCAGTCTTCTCCCGGGGCGAACTCAAAGTTGCGGAAACGGACGGGGATGGAGGCGGCCTCCAGCCGGGTCCGGTCAAACAACCGGCTTGGCGCGGGGAGAGAGTTGAGTGTTTGTTTGGTCAGGTAGAAATTTTGCACGAAGTAGTTGCCCCCATACCCGCGCTTTGTCAAGTCGCGTATGATGTTGTTGACGTGATCTTCCGTCAATAAATCGGGATGGACGGTGGTTCTGACTTCAAAAGCGGTTTCAGAGGCGATCAGGTAGTCCAGCGTTTCGGAAAAGGAGGGGAAGAGGTCCGGCCTGCCGGTGACGGCGCCGTATTGTTCCGGGGGAGCCTTGTAGTCCAGGGCGATGTAGTCGCAAAGCCCCTCCTCCACCAGCGCTTTCACCACGGCGGGCCTGGTGCCGTTGGTGTCTATTTTAATCGCGAAGCCTAGCTGCCGTATCTCGCGGCAGATGGGGATAAGGTCGGGACACAGCGTGCATTCGCCGCCGGACAGGACTACCCCGTCCAGAAATCCCACCCGATCTCTAAGGAAATCAAGGTAGTCCGTCCGGTCTCCGGCAGGAGAGCCCGTTCCTCTGACCAGGGAGACGTTGTAACAGTACTGACAAAACAAGTTACAACCTCTCAGCCAGAAGATGCAGGCCACCTTATTTGGAAAATCCAGCAAGGTGAGCGGCGTGATGTCCGCTATGCCCCGACCCGTTCCCATTGACTTCGCATATGTTATTGGGAAAATTACCGCGGCTGTTCCGTTTGGGCGGAGCAGGAGCAGGGACGGCCCGGTTCCACAAAGTGGACGCGGTCATGGAACTCGCCCTGTTTGCCGGCGTTGAAGGTTTCCACAGGGCGGTGATAGCCCATGACGCGCGTATAAACGGTGCAGCGGGTCCGGTCCTGTGCGTATTTGCTTAATATTTCCTGTTTGGTCATTGTCGTATTGATGGCTGGGTTTTGAAACGAGGCGGCTGGTTGAAAAGGGTTATTCGTGCCTGTGAATGTGGAGCAGCTCTTCATCGCAGAAGGGGCAGTATTCATGCTCCCCGCGCAGGTAGCCGTGCTTGTCGCAGACGGAGAAGAGCGGGGTGACCGTCAGGTACGGCATGCGGAAGCGGGTCAGCACCTTGCGGACGATGTCCCGGCAGGCTTCCGGGGAGCTGATGGCTTCATTCATGTACATGTGGAAGACGGTTCCCCCCGTGTAGCAGCACTGGAGTTCGTCCTGGAGCTGGAGCGCCCGGAACAGGTCGCTCGTATGGTCCACGGGGAGCTGGGAGCTGTTCGTGTAATAACGCTGCCCCACGGGCCCGGCCTGGAGGATGTCCGGATAGCGCTTCTGGTCCTCCCGGGCGAAGCGGTGGGTGGTGCCTTCCGCGGGCGTGGCTTCCAGGTTGTACAGGTTGCCGGTTTCCTCCTGGTACTCCTGCATGCGCAGGCGGATGAATTCCAGGATTTCCGCCGCAAAGGCCCTGCCTTCCTCGGAGGTGATGTCCATCGTATCATTGGAGAAGTTGCGCAGCAGCTCGTTCATGCCGTTGACCCCGATGGTGGAAAAGTGGTTGCGGAAGGTGGGAAGGTAGCGCCTGGTGTAAGGGTACAGGCCGCGGTCATACATCTCCTGGACGAAGGCCCTTTTCTTTTCCAGGCAGGATTTGGCCAGGTCCAGCAGTTCCCCCAGCCGGGCGAACAGGGCTTCCCGGTTCTGCTTGAACAGGTAGCCCAGCCGGGCCAGGTTGATGGTCACCACGCCGATGGAGCCGGTCATTTCCGCGGAGCCGAAGAGGCCGCCGCCGCGCTTGAGCAGCTCCCGCAGGTCCAGCTGGAGGCGGCAGCACATGGAGCGCACGGCGTCCGGCTTATAGGCCCGTTCGTCCGCCACGCGTTCCCCGTGTTCATTCACGGTGTACTGGCTGCCGATGAAGTTCTGGAAGTAGGAGGAGCCGATCTTGGCGGCGTTTTCAAACAGGAGGGGCACGTTTTCCCCTTCCCAGTCAAAGTCTTCCGTGATGTTGACGGTGGGGATGGGGAAGGTGAAGGGCTGCCCGGTGCTGTCCCCTTCCGTGAGCACCTCGTAAAAGGCCTTGTTGATCAGGTTCATTTCCTTTTGAAAGTGCTTGTAGGTCAGTTCCGTCAGCTTGTCCGCGCCGCGTTCCCGCGCCAGGGCGATCAGGGCCGGGTCCTCCACCCCTTCAAAGAGGTGCTCCCCGCCGCTGAAGGGGGCCTGGTCCCGCAGGTCCCGCGGCACGGTCCAGTCAATCGTGACGTTGGTGAAGGGGGACTGCCCCCAGCGGGAGGGCACGTTCAGGTTGTAGACGAAGCTGCGGATGTCTTTCTTGATGCGCGTGAAATCCGCCTGGTCCTTGAAGGCGTAGGGAGCCAGGAAGGTGTCAAAGGAGCTGAAGGCCTGGGCTCCGGCCCATTCGCTTTGCAGAATGCCCAGGAAGTTGGCCATCTGGCCCAGGGCTTCCCGGAAGTGGCGCGGCGGCCTGCTGTTCACGCGGCTGCGCACGCCGTTGAAGCCTTCGTTGAGCAGGTTGCGCAGGCTCCACCCGGCGCAGTACCCGGTCAGGCAGTCCAGGTCATGGATGTGGTAGTCTCCTTCCCGGTGGGCGGCCCCCTCCCGTGCGGAATAAACCTGGTCCAGCCAGTAGTTGGCAATTACCTTGCCCGCCGTGTTGTTGATCAGCCCCGCGTTGGAATATGTGGTGTTGGAGTTGGCGGCGATGCGCCAGTCGCTCTGGCCGATGTATTCCTCCACCGTCTGCTTGCAGTCCACGTACGTGTTGCCGGAATAGAGGCCCCCGAGCTGCTCGCGCTGCATTTTGTGCAGGAAACGGTAGGTGATGAAGGTCTTGGCCGTGTCAAAGTATCCGCAGCGGAACAGGGCGCGTTCGATCATGTCCTGGATTTCTTCCACATGCGCGCTGTCCTGATGGCTCAGCTTGGCTTCCACTTCTTCATAAATGGAACGATTGTAGGCGGTGCCGGAGCTGTGGAACGCGTTCTTGATGGCTTCCTCAATTTTGTAGCCCTGGTATTGTTCCTTTTTTCCGGAACGCTTGATGATGCTTGTTGCCATGGTGGGTGTCTCGCTTGGAAGGGATGATGACCGCTCATCCGCGAGCCTGGGCAAAAGCCTGGAAAAATCATAGGCAGGGGCCGCTGCATGCGTGCATTACTGTAACAAGGGGCACGATGAGGACCTGTGCGTATGTTCATCCTGTCCGCGGGATGGGATACGGGGGCATCAGGTCGTCTTCTGGCTTCCGGTGCGACATGTGATGGGGACTTCCCGACTGCTGGCAGTCAGTGTCCGGTCCATCGTCTACCGGTTACAGCGGCGCGTCCGCGACGGATTTTCACCGTCTTCCGTTACCTGCGCTGAAACGCAATGAACCACAGAAAGAGAACCCCCGCAAGGAAAATGTATAAATGATGTATCAAATATTTGTTAGTATACATCATATTGTATGTTCCGGATGCGGAATGATTGATAACGCGGCATTCCTTTCCGTCATGGCACCATATATGCCCTTGCCTCCCCTTTCCGGGGACCGGGGGAAAACGGGACAGGCCGAAAAGGGAAGATTCATTCCTCACGGAGAAATTTCAGCGCGGCTTTTTCCGTACCAGTCAAATGAATTTCTTTTCCTTTTCAAAAAACGGATGGCGTAAATCCTTCCTGCTGCTGGTTCTTCCCGCGCTTTCTGCGGGGAGTCCCGCTTCCGGCGCTCCCGCGGACTGGAATGAAAAGACCATCCGGGATAATCTCCGCCTGGTGGCGAAATGGCAGGCGGAGCATCCCAAAAAACGCTCGCCGCTGCATTGGGCCTGTGGCGCCTTTTATTCCGGCCTGGCGCAGTATGGCCTGGCCGTTCCGGAAGGACCGGGGCTGCCGCTGCTGCGGAAAGTTGGGGAAGGGCAGCAATGGAAAACCCTGAAACGGCATTACCATGCGGACGATCACGCCGTGGGGCATGCCTGGATGGAAATGGCGATGGAGGACGGCAATCCCGCCGCGGCGGAGAAAATACGCGCCGTGCTGGACGGGGTGATGAACCGGCCATCCTCCGCTTCCCTCCAGTTCGGGACTCCCGACTGCCAGGACCGCTGGAGCTGGTCGGATGCCTTGTTCATGTCACCTCCCGTGTTCGTGAAGCTGGCGGCCTATACCGGGAACCCCCGGTATCTGGAATTCATGGACAGGGAATACAAGCTCACCTGCGGCTATCTTTTCGACCGGAAGGAAGGCCTGTTTTTCCGTGATTCCCGTTATTTCACCATCCCGGCGGCTAATGGGAAAAAGATGTTCTGGAGCCGGGGCAACGGCTGGGTGATTGCCGGACTGCCGCTTATTCTTCAGGACATGCCCGCGGACTGGCCCTCCCGCCCTTTTTACGTGGATCTGCTCAAGCGCCTGGCGGCGGCCCTGAAAAAATGCCAGTCGCCCGACGGTTCCTGGCACGCCAGCCTGCTGGACCCGGAAGAGCCCCCCTTGAAGGAGATGAGCGGCACCCTCTTTATCATGTACGGGATGCTGTGGGGGGTGAACCAGGGGTATCTGGATGCGGATGAGTACCTTCCCGTCATCCGCAGGGCGTGGAAGGCCGCCTGTGATTCCGTCAGCGCGGAAGGCGCGCTGGGCTGGGTGCAGCCCATTGCGGACAAGCCGGGCCATTATTCCGGGGAGGATACGGAAGCATATGGCGCGGGCGCCTACCTGATGGCCGGGACCGAACTGCGCAAATACGTCATTGGCCGGAGCCATCCGCAGAAAAAGACCGTGACCGTCACGAACCCCCTGAATACGTTCCGCCCAGGTGAGACCGTATCGGTGCCGTGGCCGTCCGGAGTTTCCGGGAATACCGCCGCCCTTCGCGTGTTTGACGTCCGCCATGGGCGCGTTATCCCGCACCAACTGGCGGATACGGATGAAGACGGCAGGAAGGATACCCTTTTCTTCCAAGGTAATTTCCGGCCCGGAACAGTCCGTGATTTCTGGATTCTGAATGATTCCTCCCTGAAGGCGGCTCCTTCCGCGGATGTCTGTTACAGCCGTGCGGTGCCGGAACGACTGGATGATTTTGCCTGGGAAAACGATGTGACGGCGCACCGGATTTACGGGCCTGCCGTTGCCAGGCCCGCTCCGGCGGGGGAGGGCCTGGTTTCCAGCGGAACGGATGTGTGGAGCAAGTATCCGGGAGTGCCTGTCATCAATGAATTTTACAAGAAGGGCGATTATCACCGGGACCATGGCAGCGGCCTGGACATGTACAATGTGGGACCGGGCCGCGGCTGCGGAGGCATCGCCGCGTTCAGGGATGGGAAACCGCATGTGTCCGGCAACTGGTCCAGTGCCAGGACTCTGTACAACGGTCCGGTCCAGACCGCCTTTGAAGTGGGTTATGCGCCGTGGGACGTGGGCGGCGGCGTACGCGTGGCGGAAACGCGGAGGGTGACTCTGGACGCCGGAAGCCGTTTTTCCAAAGTCCGCAGCACCTTGACCATCCAGGGGGCTGAAACGGTGAAGGCCGGCGTGGGAATGGATACCGGAAAGGGCAGGAATGCTTATGAAACGGTTACGAAGGACCGGAAAGGCGGCGGCTTGATTACCGCGTGGAGCAGGCCCCGGAAGAATGACGGATGCCTGGGAACCGCCGTGATCGTGCCATGGCTTCCGGAAGGCGGGGCAGCGGATCCGGAAGGCTGTACCTATTGGGTTACGGAGGCGGTTAACGGAAAGCCCTTTGAGTGGTTCCTGGGGGCGGTTTGGAACAAGGCTTCTACTATCAAATCCTCTGCCGCCTGGGAGGCGGAGGCGCGCCGCGTCCGGGAGTGCGTCAGGCATCCCCTGCAAGTCCGGGTACGGTAGAGTTCGTCCTATCCTGCCGCTCCCCGCAGAGGATGACGGCGCTGCCGCTTTTTTACGGAAGCGGCTGCGGCGGTGCGGGAGCGGCCTGCCACTCCGCCAGCACTTCCGGTTGAAAGGGCGCCGGGGTTTCCCGGGCATCCGGAGAGGCCAGGTTCAGGCCGTTCCTGACGACTTCCGAGCGGATGGAGGCCAGGGAAAGAAGGGTGTGGAAAATGTGGTCGTGGGAAACGGCTTTCAGACGGTTGGCCTTCAGCGCGCGCACCATCTCCGGGTAGCGTGAGGCGAAGGCGTCCGAATACCAGACGAACATCGCGGGGCGGTAAACCGGCGGCAGTACGTGCCCCTGGAACATTTTTCCCTCTTCTCCCAGCGCTACGCCGTGGTCGGAACAGTAAAAATAAATGGCAGGCCTGTCCTTTAACCGGGCAATCATGCGGTGGACGGAAGCGTCCAGATCCACGATGGAATTATCATACGCATTGACGGTTTCTTCCAGACGGGCCTTGGGGTCGTCCATGTTGCAGGACGCCGGGGTAAAGCGTTCCGCCTGCTCCGGATAACTGAACGCCATGTGGCTGCCGTTGTTGTAAATGACGTAAAACTGCTTGCTCTTCCCATGCTGTTTCAGGGCTTCCTCCATCACCAGGGAGGTGCGTTCCTGCATCATTCCGGGCGTCTGGTGAAGGGGCGCCGTCTGCTTCCGTTCCCGGCAGTTCCGGGTCAGGATGCCCAGGGAATAGTCATGGATGGAGTCTCCGCACAGGTCCATGATCCGGACGGTGCGAAAACCGTGCTTGTTGAACAGGTCAATGAAGGAGGAATGGGCGGGACGGCGGCGGGACAGTTCCGCATCCGTAAACATGCCGATGGCGGAAATCCTGGTCACGATGCCGAAGGAGGTGGCGTGGGGGAAGGAAACGACGTTGGGTTCCCGGGAAAGAAGGGGCATCGTGTTCCGGTGGTAGCCGTTGAGGGAAAGGTGGTCCGCGCGCACGCTCTCGCCCATGTGGAATACCACGGCAAGATCGTCCGGCGCGTCGCACCCGGAGAGGGGTTCCGCGCAGGACGGCAGGTTCCGGAGTTCATTGAAGCGGCTTGCGTCCTGGGTGACGTATTCGTCCGCCAGCTTGTACGCCATCACGAAGTCCACGAGGGGCCAGCCCTTGGCCTTGTCAGAGGTGTAATAAAGATAGAGGGGCTCGGAGCTGTAGGAGGTGGCCGGAATGCCCAGCAGCAGAAAGATTCCGTACAGGCTCCAGATGCAGGCCAGCGCGCCCCACGTGGCCTTCTGGCGCAGGGAGCGGCGGCTCCAGTAAATGGCCAGGTAGATGAAACCCGCCAGCAGCAGGGCTCCGGTGACGGAGGCGGCAGTGCAGAAAGCGCAGGCCTCCCGGAAATTGGTCTCCGCCATGCTGGAAAGGACGGAGAGGTTCAGGGTCAGCCCGTACCGCATCTGCATCATGTACAGGCCGGCGTTGAACAGGATGACGGCAGGAAGGACAACGTACGCGGTGAAGCGGTATTTCAGGCAAAGAAGGATAATGCCGCAGAGCAGGGAGGCGGAACAGGCAATGCCCATGCAGCTCATCAGCACGCTCTGTCCGTCGTTCAATACATACGGATTCACCACCAGGGCCGCGGCAAGGCCGGCCGCCCACAGGCAGCGCATGCGGCGCGGAAAGAACGCGGCGCGAAGAGCCTGGAAGACGGCGGAAAGAACGCCTGGCTGGTCCGCGTACCGTTCTGCGGAACGGGTGGATGCATGGGGAGGGGTCATCGCAAAGAAAGGATAAAGTATTCTTCCTGCTTGAAGGGGTGGACCATTGTAAGGGTTTCATGGTGATCCTCAAGCAGAATGTGGGGGGAGACGTTCCATGGAGAAATGGGAGAGGCCTGCGTAGAAGTACGCAAATCGTTTAGAAAGCGGGAAGATAACGATAGCGCAGGCAGGGCCCGTCCATTTGTGGGCCTCTTCCTTATTGTTCCGGCGTTTTGAGAGCACGAATGCTTGTAAGCTGCCCGGTTGGCGGAAATAGGTTAAGCCTTTTTATCCTCATAATAGTGGCGCTGGCCGGGTTCCATTAATATTCGTTTGCAGCATAAGAGCCAATCGTTAAAGATATGGGATTATCCCTATATTGAAACAGATGAAAGCAATCCCACTCTTTCCTCTTGGGAACAAATAACACAGAGAAAAAGCGCAATACTGAAAATATGCAATATTTATTTTATTGAAATTAAATATGGAATATTGCATGATGGAGAATGAAGTCTGTTCTAGTTTTTATATCGGAATATGAATCAAAAAATGAATACAATAAAATTGAATGGAATCGATGGTAGTGTTTTCAAAACATTGAAAAAGGGATTGTTGGAACGGGGGGTGGATTTAACTAAACATTATTCCGTTCCGGAGGCGGTGGCTCTTTATAGTCTGGTTACGAAATGTTGCGTTTCTGGAATTTTGGACTATGCAAATTCTCTGAATTTGCCAGAGGGAACGGTCTTGTCTTTGCAGGATATCGCCCGGATGGCCTTCAATCAGAATGGTTCTGATGTGTTTTGTCAGGCAGCAGGACTTCACCATTTAATAGGGAAAGGGAAAAATGTGTATGGAAGAATTGAAATTCCAAATGGCAAAAACGGTGAACGCGAATCAGACGATGACGGAGGTTTTTGCGATACGCTCATCCATCAGTTAAACGGACATGGGAAGGTAACCAATTTTGAGGTATCTAATCAATTTAAGCTTGATATTCAGGTGGATAGCAATACGGATTTGGAACTTAAGAATATAGAGACCGGGGGAGATATCAATATCTACATCAGGACTGCGGCCTTGGTATGCGCGGGAGCCGATGAAAATGGTGATATTAAAGAAAAGGACGCGATTAGAACCACAATGTCCAATCGGGTCCTTATTTCAATTTCTACTTGTGCAAAAGCGTATTTTGGTGTTTGCGCGGGAATCATTGAAATCAATCAGATATCCACCTGTAGATTTTTTAAACTTCATGCGATCAAATTTGATAAAATCATTTTTCAGCAATCGACCTGCGACCATACATATATTTACGTTCCTGAAAATACAACATTCAAACTCACAAATAAAGTCGAAGATTGCCGGGTGGACTGTGACGTTTCCCTGATTGATGAAAATAGCAGCAGAGAAATTGAGATTAAACAGGTCTCGACCGGCATTGTTCACATTAAAAGTGAGAAGATAATTTTTGAAAAATGCCGTTGATAAGAGAGGTAATTCGGGTCGGCTCTCTACTTAGATATAAAGACAAGGCTGTGCGCGCGCTGGTACTGGCCTGTTCAAGGGTGGACGGTTATGAAAGCTTATAAGCAGGTTCGTCAAGCTAATTCTGATGTGCTGCGCTCTTTTAACAATTGAGCTTCCGTGGGGTTATGGTTGCTGCGTTTCCCACAAATGAAACCCGTCCGGAATGCTCCGGGCGGGTTTCTTGTGCCATGGATGGCCTCCGGTGCTCAGGCGGAGCTTATCCGATGACGAGGAATTTTTCAGCCTTGGTGCCGCAGAGAGGGCAGGCTTCCACGCCTTCCAGGGACTTGAAGGTGTCCCCGCAGACCAGGCAGATCCAGTACTGCCTGGGAAGGGCGCTGGTGTCTCCGTTTTCCAGCGCCTTGAGGGCGGCGGCATAAAAATCTGCGTGTTCCTTTTCCGCTTCCGTGGCCCATGTGAAGGAACGGACGGCGGCTTTCTGGCCTTCCTCTTCCGCCACGGCAATGAATTCGGGGTACATGCTTTCAAATTCATGGGTTTCCCCGGCAATGGCGGCTTTCAGGTTTTCCGCGGTGGTTCCTACGTGAATCTGGATGTCGATGGGGTCCATGGCTGCGCCCAGTTTTTCCAAAACCTTGTTGTGGTTGGCGGCATGTACGGACTCGGCCTTGGAAGCGGCTTCAAACAGCCGTTGAATGAGGGGCTGCCCTTCCTGTCCGGCTTTGGCGGCATAGGCTGCGTAAGTGGCGGAGGCTGTGCTTTCTCCCGTAATGGCGGCTTTCAGGTTTTCTATGGTTTTAGTCATCGGGAATGAATTTATAATAATTCTAAAAAGATGCAACTGAAAAAATCCTTTTAGTGCGGAAAAAATGCAAATTCCTCTTTCTGCGGCATCACGGGGAGATGTTACACAATGAGTCATTGACGGGTGCATGGTGAACCTGTACAACGGAAACGTTATGAAGAGCATTGTAACAATTAGTTCGGCATGTGCCCTGGCATTTGCAGGTATGGCCTCCGCTCAGGACGCCCCGGCTCCGGCACCCGCCCCGGCCGCTGAAACCCCTGCCGCGCCCACCGCGCCGGCCGCTGAAGTTTCCAAGGAAGCGAAGGAAGCCGCTGACCAGATGCTGGCTTTGATGAAGGAAATGTCCGCCACGCTCAGCACGGTGAAGGACAAGGCCACCGCAGACGCGGCCGCTGAAAAGATGGCCAAGATCAATGAAAAGGGTGAAGCTCTTTCCAAGAGCGCCCAGAAGGTCCAGGCTGAAATGGATGCCGCCATGCAGGCGCGCCAGGCTGAACTTCTGCCTATTTTCATGGGCATGATGACTGACATGCAGCGTTTGCAGCAGGCTGACTTCTTCGGCAGCCAGGCGTTGAAAGACGCCATGAAGCAGACCGGAGCCTCCGGCCCGGAAGAAGGCGTGGAAGTAGAGGAGGAAGAAGTGGAAGTGGATGCCGCTCCGGCCCCCGCTCCTGCTGCCAAGGAAGCTCCCGCTCCCGCTGCCAAGTAACTTTCTTTTCCAGGATTGATTCTCCTCCGGTATCTGTGGATGCCGGAGGATTTTTTATGGGGCGGCTTCTCGTTTGAACGGGGCAAGACCACGGGTACGGCGGCCTGCGGGGATGCTTGGAAACGTGGAAAGATGTCTAAAAACAAGGCAGGCCGCCTCCGTTTCCGGGGCGGCCTGCCGGGGGGTGATGAATCAGCGGCAAGGCGCGTTACTTGGCCTTTTTCTTCTTGGCGGCGGCTTTGGCGGGCTTGGCTGCCGTTTTGGATGCCTTGGCGGGTTTTTCCACAGGGCATTCATTGACGGAGTTCCAGGACCAGTCCCATTTGTCCACGTTCATGGCACAGGCGGTCAGGAGCGCTACGGAAGCGTCCAGGTCATCCTTATGCGCCATTTCAATAACCTGGTGAACGTTGCGGGTGGGAACGGAGATGGCCCCGGCAATGGAGCCGCCCGGTACGAATTTCTGCATGGCGCCTGCGTCCGTGCCGCCTGCGGGCAGCATTTCCACCTGCCATTTGATCTTGTTGGCGTCCGCCATGGCCTTCATGAACTTCACCATGCGGCGGTCCGCAATCACGGAGCCGTCATACAGCTTGATGGCGGCCCCCGCCCCCAGATGGGAGACCTGGTCGTGAGCCGGGGTGCCGGGAATGTCACAGGCGATGGTGACGTCCAGGGCGATGGAGAAGTCCGGCTGGATGTCCAGCGTGCCGGCCTGGGCGCCTCTCAGGCCCACTTCCTCCTGTACGGTGAAGGCGGCCACGAAGTTGCAGGAGGGCTTCTTTTTGGAAGCCTTGATGGCGCGGAGGGCTTCAATGAGCACGTAGCACCCGGCGCGGTTGTCCAGGGACTTCACGTTCACGCAGTCCCCCATTTCCACCAGGTCGCGTTCGCGGGTGACGGAGTCGCCCACGGAGACGTATTTTTCCACTTCCTCCTTGCTCATGCCCAGGTCAATGAAGAAATCGGTCACTTCCGGCAGCTTGGTGCGTTCCGCCGGGGACATCACGTGGATGGGCTTCACGCCCATGACGCCGATGAGGTCTTTTTTGCCGTGGACGATGACGCGCTGGGCCGTCAGCGTCTTGGCGTCAAAACCGCCCAGGGGGAGGAATTTGATGAACCCCTTGTCGTCAATGTGACGGACCATGAAGCCGATTTCATCCATGTGGGCGGCGGCCATCATGGTTTTTTCCGTGTCCTTGCCTTCCACGATGGCAATGACGCTGCCCAGATTGTCCACGCGCACGGCATCCACCAGCGGGGCCACTTCCTGGATGATGAAATCACGGATTTTGTCTTCAAACCCCGGAGCGCCCGGAGTTACGCAAACCTGACGAAGCAGTTCCAAATTCATAATGCCGCCAATGTACTGGTTTTCGTGAAGGTTGGCTAGTCCATAATGCGGCCTCCGGAAGGAGGCCCGGCAGGGGCGTTCCTCCCGTTTTTACCGGCGTTCCCGGGTAATGACGGCATCCGGCTGCGCGGGAGCCCCGTTGTCCGGACGCTTGTAGTTGACGCGCCGGGCGTCCAGGAACGGGAGTTCGCGGTCAAGGCGCTTTTTAAAGTCCTTCTCATTCTTCAGTTCCCGCGGCGTCCAGGCGACCTCCGCCAAGGCCAGGGCGCGGGGAAAGACGTGGTATTCCCATTTCGGCAGGTTGGGAATGTATTCTGTCCAGACGTTCGCCTGGCAGCCCAGCACCTGTTTTTCCTGTTCCTTCGGCGTACCCTGCGGAATGGGTTCCAGGGAGTACACGCGCTGCCAGGTCATGTTGTCGTTGTTGATGGTTTCATATTCCGGGGCGGACGGCTTGCCGGGGCCCTGGTCATAGTCAAAGTACAGGTGGCTGTTGGGCGTCATCACCACGTCGTTGCCCTGTGCCAGGGCGTGCCGGGCGCTGTTGGGCATCCAGCTTCGCCAAACCATCATGGTGGCGGTGGGGGAGAGGCCGCCCTCCTGGATTTCATCCCAGCCGATGAGCCTCTTGCCGTGCTTGTTGATCATTTTTTCCACGCGGCGGATGAAATAGCTCTGGAGTTCGTTCTCGTTGGCAAGGCCATTGTCCTTCATGACCTGCTGCGCCGCGGGGGACTGCTTCCACTGGTCCTTGGGCGCTTCATCCCCGCCGATGTGGATATAGGGGCTGTCCGGGAACAGGAGGCACACTTCGTCAATTACGTCCTCCAGAAACCGGAAGGTTTTTTCCGTGGGGGAGAACGTATAGGGGTGGACGCCCCAGGTTTCCTGCACTTTGGGCGCAAAGCCCGGAATGTCCGTGTTGCCCAGTTCCGGATACGCGGTGATGGCGGCGGAAGCGTGGCCCGGCAGTTCCACCTCCGGGATGACGGTGATGCCCCGGTCTTTGGCGTATTGAACCACCTCCCGGATTTCGTCCGCGGTGTAGTGGCCGGAGTAAGGGGTGCCGTCCGGCTTGTTGCGGTTGCCGATGACGGGGGATTGCGCGCGGACGGCTCCGGCAGCCGTGAGCCTGGGGTATTTGGCTATGGGGAGCCTCCACCCCTGGTCGTCCGTCAGGTGCCAGTGCAGGGTATTGAATTTGTACCTCTCCATCAGGTCCAGGATCTTTTTAATGTCCCGTACGGGCATCATGTGGCGGCAGCTGTCCATCATCAGGCCGCGCCACGCAAAGCGGGGCTGGTCCTTCACGTCCATGCGGGGAAGGGCGGGGGCTCCGTTCCCGTCCGTGACGATGCTCTGCATGAGGCTCTGAAGAGCGTACAGGGCGCCGTTCGGACCCCCGGAGGCAATGGAAATGGAATCCGGCGTTACGGCAATGCGGTAGCCTTCCCTGCCCAGGGCTGAGTCTTCCGTAAAGAGGACGTCCGCTCCAGATTTGGCCAGCGACGTTTTGATGCCGTTATCACGGAAAATCCGTTCCGCCCGGGTGGAGAGGAGGTGCCCCTCCGGCAGCTTGACGCCTTCTTTCAGGGAGAAGCCGGGTTCCCCGGTTTTAACCTGCAGGGCCGCGGGCAGGGGAATGATATGCGGCGTTTCCTGGACCGGGGCGGATGCGGCGCCCCAGCAGAACGAGGATAAGCTGAAAGCCATGGCAGGGAAAAGATGTCTGGAAACCATAGCTTAAGTACGCTGCATTTCCCAAAAAAATTCTTCCCTGCGGCGTCTTTTTCCCTCCATGGGCAGAAAAGCCTCCGCGTAAAAATAGCGGTTGCCGCGCCCGGGTTCCTGTGAGAGTATCCCGGCCCTATGAGTAATCCCGCTTCCCCGCCTATCAGGAAGACGATGGTGTTTGTACTGCTGGCGCTTTTTCTGGGCCAGTTCGGGAGCGGCGTGTATGACCTCATTTTCAGCAACTTCCTCCGTGACGCCCAGCATCTGGACGTGGAGATGCGCGGGTTCATTGAACTCCCCCGGGAGTTGCCCGGCATCCTGTCCCTGTTTGTGGTCAGCCTGCTGTTCATGTTTAATGAGGTGCGCATGGCCGGGGTGGCGTGCCTGCTGATGTTCGGCGGCATGTACGCGCTTGCCTTCTGCGGCGCCGGAACCAGCCTGTGGGCGCTGTCCGCGTGGATTCTGACGGTGAGCCTGGGGCAGCATATCCTGATGGGCATGATTGATACCATCGTCATCCACACGGCGAGGCCGGAGAACCGCAGCCTGCGGCTCGGCCAGATGAAGGCGCTGGGAACGGCGGCCGCGCTGCTGGGCGCGCTGTGCGTGTGGATCAAATGGAAATTCAACCAGTCTTTTGCCGTGGACTTTTTCGTCACGGGCGGCGTGTGCCTGCTGGCGTTCCTGTTCCTGAGCCGTGTGAAAACGCCGGTATTCCCGCAGCGGCGCGGGTGGCGGCAGTGCTTCGTCTTCAAGCGCAGGTATGCCGTTTATTACGGGCTGGAAATCCTGCACGGCATCCGCAAGCAGCTTTATCTGACTTTCGGCTTCTGGCTGATGGTCAGCACATTGGGCCAGCCGCCCGGATACATCGGGAAAACCCTGCTCATTGCCGGCATCATCGGGCTGGTCACGCAGCCCCTCATCGGCTGGAGCATCAAGCGGTACGGGGAACGGAAGGTGACGATTTTCGACAGCATTGCGCTGTCCCTCCTGTGCCTGGCGTACGCCTTTGCCCCGGAGCTGCTGCCCCTGCACTGGGCCGTGGGGGTAGTGACCGCCTGTTTTGTACTGGATAACCTGCTGTTCGCCCTGGGCATGGCCCGCAGCACTTATGTGGCCCGCATCTGCGAGAAGCCGGAGGACATCACGCCCAGCATTTACACCGGGCTGGCCATCAACCATGTGGCCTCCATCACCTACGGCGTGCTGGGCGGCGTGATCTGGATGAACACGGGCGGTCCGCAGGCGGTGTTCCTGATCGGCGGGCTGGCTACCGCCGGGGCCGGGCTGGTGGCCCGGCACATGGACGGGCCGCGGCGGAACGGAGCCTGACGGAAGGCCTAACGCCCGGGTGCGGGTTTGACCGCCCCTTTTTTGAAGGCCTCCATGATCTTGCGGAAGATGTCCGTATTTTCGTAAATGCCGGTGAACGCGCCGCTTCCCGCGCCGAAGGCGTATACCGGAACGGCCATGCCGTCATGGCTGCCGGAGCCGAACCGGGCTGTTATTTCCCCTTTTTCCCGGTTGCCTCCCGTGAGGGCGAACGCGCCCGTGTTATGGTCCGCCGTGATGACGACCAGGGTACCGGGGTGTTTTGAAGCCCAGTCCAGCACGGCCCCGGCTGTCCGGTCAAAATCCAGGAGCTCCTCCATCATTTCCTCCAGCTTGTTGCTGTGCGCGGCCTTGTCAATGTTGGAGCCTTCCACCATCAGGAAAAATCCCTCGGGATTACGGGATAGGGTATCCAGCGCCTTCAGCGTGGCCCGGCGCAGAACGTCTCCCCGCCTGGAGGGAGGGGGGAGGTTGCCGGGGGCGGTGACGGCCAGCGTTTTTCCGGGCGGCAGTGCGGCGGCTTCCTCCCAGTTGCGGGCGATCCGGTAGCCCTGCGCCTGCATCTCCTTGAAAATGTCCCTCCCGTCCGGTCTTTGCGTGAAATACTTGCCGCCGCCGCCAAAAATGAAGTCGGCGCGGGAATGGGGATAATCCCCGATGATGCCGTAGGAATCCGACCTTTTTTCATTATTGGCGCAGAAAGCGGCCGGGGTGGCGTCATTCAGCTCGCAGGTGGCGACCACTCCGGTGGATTTGCCCATGTCCGCCGCCTTGTCCACCAGGGAATCCAGCTTGCCGCCCCTGGGGCACACGGCCACCCTCTTGTAGAGCGTCTTGGTTCCGGTGGCCATGGCGGTTCCCGCGGCGGCGGAATCCGTCACCAGCTTGTCCGCGCACCATGTTTTGGAGATGCCCGTTACCGGGCAGTTTTCAATGAACAAACGTCCGCGGTTGGCCGCCCAGGCCGCGGAAAGGTGATGGATGCCCATGCCGTCCCCGATCATCAGGATGACGCTGGTCACGGGAACGTTCCGGTCCGGCTCCCGGATTTCCGTTACCTGGTAGGGATGTTCCAGAACGAAGCGTTGCGCCTCCCCTGCCGTGAGCAGGGAAGGGACGAGCAGCAGGACACAGGCCAAGGGACGCAGCAGGGAAATCATGCTGCCACTTTCCCGCCCGTGCGGGAACAAGTAAAGAGGAAAAATGTGCCGGATCCGCGCGGAACCGGCACGGGAAGCCTGGGGCGGTTATTTGGCGTCCGCCTGTTTTTGCAGGATGTCCCGGATCTGTTCCAGCAGGACGACGTCATCCGGCTTGGGCGTGGGGGCCGCAGGCGTTTCTTCGCTTTTCCGCCTCATCGTGCCGATCAGCTTGATCGCCACAAAGACGGAGAAGGCAATGATCACGAAGTCAATGGTCGCCTGGAGCAGTTCCCCGTATTTCAGTTCCACATCCCCCAGTTTCAAGGTCAGGTAGGCCAGGTTCACGCCGGAGGTGAGGTAACCGATGATGGGGGTGATGATGCTGGAGACGAAGACGGAAACAATCTTGTTGAACGCGGCGCCGATGACGACGGCCACGGCCAGGTCAATCACGTTGCCTTTCAGGGCGAATGCCTTGAATTCCTCCAGAAATCCTTTGACGTTGAAAAAGCGGGCCATGATGAATTGGTGTTGATGATTTATTGCATTCTGAAGGCAAAAGAATAAAAGAAAAGAAAAATGAACTTCTCCCTCCGGAACAGAAGTATGACCACCGTTCCCGGCAAAATGTGAGAATCATGACGTGGCTCCCAAGAAAATCATTTACAGACGAAGCCAGAAGCGCAAACTACACACGTATTACCTTAGCTTATGAACACAGAAGAAAAACTCAACCAGTACGTACTTCATTCCTATGGCCGTTATCCCATGGCTGCCGTCCGCGGGGAAGGCTCCCGCCTGTGGGACAGCTCCGGGAAGTGCTATCTGGACTTCTGTGCCGGCATCGCCACCTGCGTGCTGGGGCACTGCCATCCCGCGGTAACGCAGGCCCTGCAGAAGCAGGCGGCCACGCTGGTGCACTGCTCCAACCTGTACCAGATTCCCCAGCAGGCGGATCTGGCGGAATTCATCGTGACCAAGTGCGTGGAGCGTCCCGGGAAGGTCTTTTTCTCCAACAGCGGCGCGGAATCCAATGACGGCTTGATCAAGGTGGCCCGCCGCTACGGCCACCGGAAGCCCCAGGCGGACGGCAAGCCCCGTTATGAAGTGCTTACGTTCAACAAATCCTTCCACGGAAGAACGCTGGGCAGCATGTCCGCCACGGGGCAGGATAAAATCAAGATAGGCTTTGACCCCATGCTGCCGGGCTTTCGCCACCTGCCTTTCAATGACCTGGAAACGGCCCGCGAAGCCATCGGGCCGGAAACGGTAGCCTTCATGCTGGAAACCATCCAGGGGGAAGGCGGCGTCAACTGCGTGACTCCGGAATTCCTGCGCGGCCTGGCCCAGTTGTGCAAAGAGCACGATCTTCTGCTGCTGATGGATGAAGTGCAGTGCGGCTTTGGCCGCTGCGGCGACATCATGGGATGGCGCGCCGTGGCTCCGGATGTGGAGCCGGACGGCGTTTCCTGGGCCAAGGCTCTTGGCGGCGGTTTCCCCATCGGCGGCTTCTGGATTTCCGACCGCGCCATTGACGAACAGGGCACGGAGCTTGCCTCCATCATGGACCCCGGCTCCCATGGTTCCACGTACGGCGGCAATCCGCTAGGCACTGCCGTGGGCCTGGCCGTGCTGAGGGAAATAGTTTCCCAGGGCCTCCCGGAACGGGCACAGCGCCTGGGCGCGGAAATCCGCGCGGAAATAGAATCCTGGAACCTGCCCGTGGTTCAGGGCGTGCGCGGCCTGGGCCTTCTGCTGGGCATCGGCCTCAACCCGGAGATGGTGGACGCGCCGGAAGGCAAGACGATTGCCTCTGTGGTAGTGGAAGCCCTGCGGCAGGAGGGCCTGCTTTCCGTTCCCGCTGGACCGGAAACCGTACGTCTCCTGCCTCCCCTGAACGTAAGTGAAGAAGAAGTCCAGCAGGCGCTTGCCATCATCAGGCGCGTGCTTAAGACATACGTTAAATAGCACCCCCCCTGCTTTATTGTCATGAAGGAAGAATCCATCAAAGCCCCCGGCAATGCGATAAAGCAATATTCCATCATGCTCCAGAACCGGGTGGGGGCGTTGTCCGCCCTCCTCGGCCTGCTGGACATGCACGGCATCTTCTGCCTGGGCTTCAGCATGCATGACTGCCATGAGGCGACTATTGCGCGCCTGATCGTCAGCGACCCGGAGCGGACATCGGAAATCTTTCTGGAAAAGGGCATTTGCTACACGGAATCTGAAGTGTTGGTGGCCGTCCTCCGCCACGGTCCCGCGGACCTCAAGAAATGCCTGGACGTGCTGTATGCTGCGGAAATGAACGTCAACTTCCTGTATCCGCTCCTGCCCTGTGCGGCGCGGGGTTCCCTGGTGGCCCTCCATGTGGATGACCTCAACTTCGGGCGCACCGTGCTGAATTCCAGCGGCATCAAGGTCCTGTTCCAGCAGGATATCAGCCGGTGAGAACGGCGTTTTTCCGCTTGTTTTCGCTGCCGTGCAAAAGGCGTTTTCTCCAAGCGCATCAAGGGTTTGGCGCGTTTTTTCAGCTTGACGGGAGGGAAAAACATGGTATGGTACGGGCCGCATGGCAAAAGTACCCGTAATCAATCTTCGCAAGGGACACGCGGTTAATCATAACAATGACGTTTGCGTCGTAGTCAGCATGGAGCACAAGTGCCCCCCCCGCATGGCTTCCTATGTGCAAATGAGCATCCGCAGCATTTCCACCAAGAAGGTGTACAACCTTCGCCTCACTTCCAATGAATCCCTGGAAGGCGTGAACCTCGCCCGTGAGGAATATGAGTTCAGCTACATTGACGGCATGGGCTACCACTTCATGAATCCCGATACGTACGAAGACATCACCGTGTCTCCGGACATCGTGGAACCCGTGAAGGACTACCTGATGGAAGGCAATATCTACATCCTCCTTTTCACGGATGAAACGGTTGTCTCCGTGGAACTTCCCGCCGCCATCACCATGGAAGTGGCGGAAGCTCCGGAAGGCGTCAAGGGCGACAGCGCGAACAACGTTTACAAGTCCGCCACAATGACCACCGGACTGGTGGTGCAGGTGCCCCTCTTCATCAAGCCCGGTGAAAAGATTTCCGTGAAGACGGAAGACGGTTCCTACCTGGGCCGCGTGAACTGAAACGTTCCCTTTTCTCAGCATTCAAGAGGCCCCGCCGGTTTTCCCGGCCGGGGCTTTTTCATGCCCGGGGCCGCGTGGAAAAAGACCAGAAAACGGGCCGGGGTACGTGCTTTACATTCGGAGCCGTTTCCAGTAAGCCATTTTCATGGCAATATTTTATTCCATGAAAAAGTTTATTGTCTTGTTGTGGATAGGCCTGCTGGCCGCTTTTCTGCCTGTGGATTGCGCCGCTGCTGTGAAACTGGCCTGTCTGGGGGACAGCATCACGGCCGGGATGGGGGTCAGGAAGGAAGACTGCTGGGCGTCCCGGATTGCGAAGGCACTGGACAAGAAGGCGGAAGTAGGGAACTTCGGCGTTTCCGCCCGGTGCCTGCTGTTCAAGGGAGACCGCCCCATCACGCGGGAGAAGGCTTATCAGGATGCGCTGGCATTCAAGCCTGACATGCTGTTGATCGGCCTGGGCACCAATGACAGCAAAAAGGTAAATTGGATCCACAAGGATGATTTTGTGGATGATTACAAGGAGATCATCGCGGAGTTCCGCAAGCAGAATCCCAAACTGAAGGTTTACTGCCTGCTGCCCATCCCCTCCCAGGAGGCCAGGGAAGGGGGAATCAGCAGGGAATGCATTGAGAAGGAAATCATTCCCCTTATCCGGCAGGCAGCCAAGAGCACCAAATCCAGAGTGATCGACCTCAACAAGGTGATGAAGGACAAGGGCAGCCTGCTGGTGGACGGCGTGCATCCCAATGCGGAAGGGCACGCCCTCATGGCGGAGCACATTCTCCTGGTTCTCAAGGGAAAGTCCCTGGAATAACGGCCTGCCCCCGTTCCCGGAGGCGGAGGCTTTTTACAGGAGAAGACAGGGGGTAAAGGGGACTTACGGGCGCAGGGGCGCTGGAATTCCTTTTTACTTTGCCCCTTCCGTCCATCCCGTACGTCCCTGTCTTAAAACGGAACGGTTAGCGGGAGGCCTGCTGTTTCTTTTCCGGCTGGGCCGGGATGGTCCCCTTGTGGGGGGAATCCTTTTTCTGGTAAATCCGGACGTAGTCTATTTCATATTTCTGGGGCAGGGGCAGTTTGTTCAGGTCGCCGCCGGTGGACCCCATCGCCAGGTTCAGGATAATGAAGTGGGGCTGCCGGAAGGGGTTGGCGATTTCCTTGTATACGGCGTTGATGGTATTGTCCAGGGAAGTCCTGTTCAGCAGAATGTCGTCCGCATACAGGCGCACTTCCTTTTCATCCCAGTCCATGCGGAAGACATGGAAGCTGTCCGCCCAGTCTGCGTGTTTCTCCAGAAGCCATTTCAGCGGCGTATAGGTGGAGCTCCATTTCCCCACGTGTTTTTTGGAAGAGCCCCAGCAGAGGTTGGCCAGGTAGGTGGACTGGTAGTACTCCATGATATCTATTTCTCCGCACATGGGCCAGCCTTCCTTGACTCCCAGGGTCCAGAAGGCGGGCCACATCCCTTCCCGCGGGCTGAATTTGGCGCGGATTTCAAAGCGGCCGTACAGCCAGGAGAATTTGCCGCGCGTAGTCAGGGAGGCGGAGGTATAGTCCGCTTCCTTCCGCGTGGTCTGCCAGTTCTTTCCTTCCGGATCGTAATGGGGGTTGGCATGCTTTTCCTTCCTGCCCTCAATAATCAGCATCCCGTCCTTGCATTCGGCGTTTTCCGGCTGGTACCACTGCGCTTCCTTGTTGCGGACAAAACCGTGCTCGTAATTCCATTTGGCAGGGTCCGGGCGACCGTCCTTGTTAAACTCGTCGTGCCAGACGAGCTCATAATCGGAATAATCCGCTTTTTCCACCACCCGGTCAGTCTTTTTGACGCCGTCCCCGTGGAGGGTGTAAAGCTGGGCGTGCAGAGGGGAGGCAAGGAGAGCCGTACAGGCCAGAATCCGGAAGAAGGAGGGAGAGTTCATATGGAAAGAATGAAGGTGTTTTTCTTGATACGCTGGCACGGGTGTTTTTTTGTCATTTTTTATTGGAAAAAGGTGAAGCCACGAAAGCGGCTTGAGAAACCGGATTGATGTGTTAGTGTCCTCTAACAACATGGGGCCTTTATTGGGTTCCGTAACATACCCCCCGATTTTAATGATGATGGAAGAAAGGAATTATCTGGTTTCCGGCATGCACTGTGCGGGTTGTGCAGCCAAGGTGGAGCACGCCGTGGAGGAATTGGAGGGTGTGGAACACGTGGAGCTGAATTTATTGACGGGGCGCATGACTGTTATGTTCCGGGAGCATGATTCCCCGGCCAGGGACCGGCTGGCGAAGGTGGTGGAGAAAGCCGGCTTCCACCTGGCGGCCTGGCAGGAGACGCCGCTTTCCGGCGCGGAGGAAGAGGCCCGGGAGGAGGAAAACGGCGGGTCCCGCCTTGTCTGGTCCGTTTTGCTGCTTGTTCCGCTGATGTACCTGTCCATGGGCCCCATGTGGCACTGGCCCGTTCCGGGAGGAGTCTGGGGGCTCTGGATGAATTTGTGGGCGCAGTGCATTCTGGCAGCCGCGATTCTGTGGCTGAACCGGCATTATTTAATCAACGGAGTGCGGCAGCTTGCCGCGCTGTCACCCAATATGGATTCCCTGATCGCCATCGGTTCCGGTTCCGCCTTCCTGTACGGGCTGTATCTGCTGATTGCGGGGCTGTGGCAGGGAGCCGGCGTGGACGGAATGGAGCTGTATTTTGAGTCCGCGGCCATGATCGTCACCCTGATTTCCCTGGGAAAGTATCTGGAACGCCGCTCCTACCGGAAGACAAACGCCGCCGTGAAGGGGCTGGTGAAGCTGGTTCCCCAGGAAGCCCTGGTGTGGCATGACGGCGCGGAACGGGCCGTTCCTCTGGATGAGCTCCAGGCCGGGGACCTGGTGGTAGTAAAGACCGGGCAGCGGGTTCCGGTGGACGGCATCATTGAGGAGGGGCAGGCCGCCCTGGATGAATCCGACCTGACGGGAGAAAGCATGCCCGTGGACAAGACCGCCGGGGACCGGGTAATCAGCGGCACGTTTAACCGCGCCGGGTATCTTAAAATCCGTGCGGAGCGCGTGGGCAGGGATTCCACGCTGGCCCGCATGATCCGCCTGGTGGAGCAGGCCAGCCAGTCCAGGGCTCCCATTGCACGGCTGGCGGACCGGGTATGTTATTTCTTTGTTCCCGTGGTGATTGCCATTGCGCTGGTTGCGTTTGCCGCATGGCTGATGGCCGGGGAGGGCTTTTCCTTCGCTCTTGCCAGGGCGATTGCAGTGCTGGTGATTTCCTGCCCCTGCGTCCTGGGCCTCGCCACCCCGATCGCCATCATGGTGGGGACGGGGAGGGGGGCGCGCCTGGGCATCCTGTGCAAATCCGCCAGCGCCCTGGAGGCCCTGAGCCGCGTGGATACCGTCGTCTTCGACAAGACGGGCACCCTCACGGAAGGGGAGCCCCGGGTGGTGGCCGTTCTGCCGGAACAGCACATGAATGCGGATGAACTGGTGGAAATGGCGGCAGCCCTGGAGCAGGGCTCGGAACATCCGGTGGGGAAAGCCATTTATGACCATGCCCGGCTGCTGGAGCTCCCCATCCGCGCGGTGGCTGATTTGTCCATTGTCCCCGGCCGCGGCATTTCCGGTACGGTGGACGGAGCGCCTTACGTGGTGGGCAATCTCAGCTTCATGAAAGACAGGGGGATTTCATGGAAGGAGGAGGAAGCGCGCCTTCGGGAGTTCATGCGCCAGGGCGCCTCGCCGCTTTATGTGGGCAGGGAAAACCGTCCCGCCGGAGTGATCATGGTGGCGGATTCCCTGAAACCGGACAGCCGCGCGGCCGTGGACAATCTGAAGCGGATGAACCTGCGCGTGGTCATGCTGACGGGGGACAACGCCGCCACAGCGCGGCACATGGCGGGAGAACTCCACATAGATGAAGTGATTTCCGACGTTCTGCCGGATGAAAAGGCCTCCCATGTGATGAAGATGGAGGAACGGGGGGACAAGGTGGCGATGGTGGGTGACGGCGTGAATGACGCCCCCGCGCTCGCCTGCGCCCGGGTGGGCATTTCCATGAAATCCGGAACGGAGCTGGCGATGGAGTCTTCCGACATTGTGCTGATGAAAAGCAATCCCGTGGGCGTGGCGGAAGCCCTTCAACTGGGCCGCACCACCCTGCACATCATCAGGCAGAACCTCTTCTGGGCCTTCTTTTACAACATCATCGGCATTCCGCTGGCTGCCGGGTGCCTGTATCCCGCCTTCGGCCTTACGCTGAATCCCATGATTGCTGCCGGAGCCATGAGCCTGAGCTCCCTGTGCGTGGTGTTCAATTCCCTGCGGTTGCGCGGCTTCAAGCCCCGTCTGGAAAAATAAGAGGGTCTTGCCTCTCTTTTAACGCGTCCGTTCAGGAAGGCTGAAGCAGGGCTTGGGCCAGCGTGCGTGCGTGGTCGCCTCCGCCGCCCAGCATGCGGACCAGCTCGTCTATCCGGTCTTCATGGCTCACCTCCCGCAGGCAGGAGATGGTGCGGTTGCCCGCGGAAGCTTTCTGGACCAGATAGTGGTGGGACGCCAGCGCGGCCACCTGCGGGAAGTGCGTGATGGAGATGACCTGGTGCCGGTTCCCCAGCTGCTGCATCTTGAAACCTACGGCCCGCGCCACTTCCCCGCCCACGTTGGCGTCTATTTCGTCAAACACCAGCAGGGGGGTGGAATCCTTGTGGGCCAGCGCGCTTTTAATCGCCAGCATGATGCGGGCCAGCTCCCCGCTGGAAGCGATCAGCCGGAGAGGCTTGGAGGGTTCCCCCGGATTGGGGCCGAACAGGAATTCCACCGTTTCCATTCCCTGGGAGCCGGGTTCGTGGAGGGGGGACAGGCCCACTTCAAAGACGGCCTGGCGGAAGCCCAGTTCCCGGGAATGCCTGACGATGGAGGAAGCCAGTTTGGGCGCGGATGCCTGCCGCGCTTTGGTCAGGGCCTGTCCGGCGGCGTCCACCTGCTTGCGCAGGACGGCCATGGAGGCCCTCAGCTCTTCCAGGCGTTCCGTGCGGTGCTCGATGCGGTCCAGGCGGTGGGCCGCCTCCTCCCTCCGGGCGCAGACATCTTCAAAGGAAGGGCCGTATTTCATTTTCAGGGATTCCAGCAGGTTGATGCGCTCTTCCAGCTGGAAAAGTTCCCGTGGATCGGAATCCAGCTCGGCGGAATAATCCGCCAGACGCCCCTCAATCTCCTTGAGCTCCAGATTTACTTCCGCCAGCGGAGCCAGCCACGCGGCGGTGGAGGCGTCCATGCGCTCCAGTTCATGGGCCGCCCGGGTCAGTTCCCTCAACTGGGAACCCAGGCCGGGAACATCCGTTTCCTCCAGCATGGCAAGCATTCTGGAAACCTGTTCCTGAAGCCTGGTGCCGTTGCGGGCGCGCTGCCAGCGTTCCTCCAGCGTGAGCACTTCCTCCGGCGTGAAGGCGGCGGCGTCTATCTCGTCCACCTGGTGGCGCAGCAGTTCTATTTCCCGCGCCGTGGCCGCTTCCGCATGCTCCAGGTCGTCATACGCCCGGCGCGCGTCCTGCCACTGCCGCCAGGCGTCCGCATAGGCGTGCATGAGGGGGGCGTGTTCGCCGAAGGCGTCCAGCAGGGAAAGCTGCCTTTCCTGGGAGATCAGGGAGCGGTGGTCGCTGGGGCCGTGCATGTCCACTAGGCAGGCGCCCGCCTCCCGCAGCAGGTTCAGGGTGCACGGGCTGTCATTCAGGAACTGGCGGTTGGCCGTGGAGGAAATAATGCGCTTGATGATCAGGTTGCCGTCTTCGCAGGGCGGCACGCCGTGTTCATTCAGAATGGCGTGCACCGGGGAGGAGTCCGGCAGGTGGAACACGGCCTCTACGCTGCATTGCTGTTCTCCGGACCGGATGAGTGTTTTGTCCGCACGCTCTCCCAGCGCCAGTCGTATGGCGCCGATGATGACGGATTTCCCCGCGCCCGTTTCCCCCGTGATGCAGATGAAGCCGGAGCTGGGTTCCCAGAGCAGCTGGTCCACAAGGGCCAGGTTTCTAATTTTCAGCAATGTAAGCATTCGGGCTTTGGATTTTGAATGCATTATGGCATCATTTGCTCTAAACGCAATCATGACCTCTGTGATGAACATTCTCTTTCTGGGTACCGGGACGTCCACCGGAGTTCCCCAGATAGGTTGCTCCTGTGCGGTCTGCACATCGCCGGATCCCAGGAACAAGCGGTTGCGTTCTTCGATTTACGTGGAAGCCGCGGGCACCCGCATTCTGCTGGATTCCTCCCCGGACCTGCGTCAGCAGGCCCTGCGGGAAAACATCACGGACGTGGACGCTGTGCTGTACACGCACGCCCATGTGGACCATGTGGGCGGGTTTGACGATCTGCGCGCCTTCTGCTGGCGCAGGTCCGGCGGCCTGCCCCTGTACGCTTCCCCGCAGACAATGGAGGCCCTGCGGACCATGTACGGCTGGGCGTTTGAACCGAAAACGGCCCGGAGCGGCTACGTCAGGCCGGAACCTCACGAGGTGACGGAGCCGTTCCGCGTAGGGAGCGTGCTGGTGACGCCTCTTCCCGTAATGCATGCCGGGGTGGAGACTTATGCCTACGTGCTGGAGGCGGAAGGGCAGCGGCTGGCATACATGCCGGATGTGAAAAGCATTCCGGAGGCCACCCTGGAGGCCATGAAAGGGGTTGACCTGCTGATCATTGACGGCTTGCGCTATCATCTGCACCCCACGCATCTGTGCCTGGAGGAATCCCTGGCCGCCATTGCCGCCATCCGGCCCCGGCGCGCCGTGCTGACCCACATGTCCCATGACATGGATTACCATATTCTTTCCGGCAAACTGCCGGAAAATGTCATTCCGGCCTACGACGGCCTGAGGCTGTCCCTGCCGTAATTTCCTTCCTTCATTCCCACCAGGCCATGACTGCTCCAAACGATCCTGACCAGCCCGGCGCACGGATTCCATGCCAGACCAGGAAGGTGTTCGGCTTTCCCGTGGCCGTCAGTTCCGTGGAGGAATTGAGCCGCGCCCTGGCGGAGCATGCGCCGGAAGCGCAGGCCCCGTGCCTGGTAGCCGCCGCGGATGTGCATGTGATGACCCTCGGCGTGCATGATCCGGATTACGGAGCCGTGCTGGAAAAGATGGACGTGGTTTGCCCGGACGGCATGCCCGTGGTGTGGAAGCTGAACCAGGGGCTTTCCGCCGGGGAAAGGGCCGCTGAACGCGTAAGCGGGCCGGATTTGATGGAAGCCCTGGTCAGGGCGAATGCCGCCTATCCGGAACTGCGCCATTTTCTGCTGGGCGGGGATGAAGAAATGCTGGAGGTTCTGGGCTCCGTATTGAAGGAGAAGCACCCCGCTTTCCATCTGGCCGGTGCCTATTCCCCTCCCTTCCATTCCTGGACGGAGGAAGACCGGAGGGCCATGAGGGAGGCCATCGCCTCAAGCGGGGCCAATGTGGTCTGGGTGGGCCTGGGCTGCCCCAAGCAGGAACGGTGGATGGCGGAACAGAAGGAGCTGCTGCCCCCGGCGGTTTATGTGGGGGTGGGGGCCGCATTTGCCTTTCATGCCGGAACGGTGAAACGCGCTCCCCGGTGGATGCAGAGGAACGGCCTGGAATGGCTGTACCGCATTTACCGGGAACCGGGACGGCTGCTCAAGCGTTACGTGAAACATAACAGCCTGTTCGTGTGGTACGTGCTGACGGGGAGGTAAGGCCTTTTCCCGGTGCGTGCCCCGGAGATGGGGCGCAGGTTATTTTGGCCTTGCACCGTTCTTGTGCGGTTTTATCATGGCTTCTCCTGGTCCTGCACGTCCGCAAGGGATGCGGGTGACGGTTCCCACTTCCTACCCGCCTTTAACTTTATTTCTTCTATGTTCTTTCGCCGCATTTCCCGGAAAACCTGGTATGAAAAAGCCGTGGAACGCGTTTTCAGGGACAGGAGGCTGTGTGAGGAAAAGCTGCTTCCCTTCGGCTGCGTTCACGGGGAAAATGGTTTTACATACCGGGCAAAACTGCTGAATGGCCGGCGCCGCATGGAATTTGAAATACACGCGGACGGTTCCGTCAGTGTGGTGATGCATGATGCGGACGGGAAGGACATCCTGCAATCAGCTCAGGCGGCGGACAGGTTGCAGGAAAGGGCGCTGCGCAGGGAATATGAGGAAGAGCTGTGGCATGTGGCGGAATGCTGCTTTGAGCCCGATTTCTTCAAGGGAGGTCCCGCCCGGAGCCTCATCACCCATGTCCGGGAGGTTTACGGGGACGAACTGGAATTCCTGTGGCGCAAGTCGCCGGGGAGCGCCATCGTACGCCGGAAGGACACGGAAAAATGGTATGCCGTTTTCCTGGCCGTGCCGCGGTTGAAACTGGGCGGCAGTTCCAAGGAAAGGGTGGAGGTGCTGAATTTGCGGGTTTGCCCCGGCGAGCTTGACGGCCTTGTGGACCATCGCAGCCGTTTTCCGGCCTACCACATGAATAAGAAAAACTGGGTAAGCCTCTGTCTGGACGGCGCCGTTCCTTTTGAGGAACTGGCCGCGCGCCTGGAGACCAGCCGCCGGCTTGCCGGAAAGTGAGCGCCGCTGCCGGCGGTTTCCCGGACGGCTTATGTTTTCCGCACCCGGAATCCGTCTGGAATACGGCGGCGTGGCTTGCGGGTGGGAAGGCAGGACGGGGCTCTTGACCCGGAAGGGGGCCGGGCCTACAGTGGGGGCATGAACATTGAAGAAAAGGCGCTGTCCACATTCCGCACGGAACCCTGGCGCCACAACTGCGCCCAGGCCGTTTGCGCGGCCCTGGGAAGGGAGGATTTGCTGGAAGCCGTCTCCGCGTGCGGCACCGGAAGAGCTCCTGACGGAGTATGCGGCGCCTTATATGGAGCGCTTCTGTGCACGCCCGTGCAGTCAAGGGAGGAGCTGAAGCGGCGGTTTGTGGAAAAGCTGGGTTATTTCCATTGCAGGGAGCTGAAAAAAGAAGGCTGCGTTCCATGCCGGGACTGCGTTGCCTCCGCGGCGTTTATGGCTTTTGATTTGCAGGAGTGAACGCAGAATGACACGACTGTATTCATAGTTTTTCATGAAGAAAGAGTCTATTGGAATGAATCCAAATAGAACAACGTCATGAAAAAATTGATATATGCTATAGCAGCGGTAGCCGTTGCAGTTCCCGTCGTGGCCCTGGCCCAGAGCGCCTGTAACAGCGATTCCTGCACCAAGGGTGACAAGGACATGGCCGAAGCCAAGGACCACATGAAAAAGGGCGCCAAAGCCGCCAAGGACGCCGCTTCTGAAAAAATGAAGGAAGGCAAGGAAGCGGTGAAGGACGCTTACGAAAAGAGCAAGGAAGCCGTGAAGGATACTTACCAGGACAGCAAGGAAGCCGTAGACCATGCGGCGGACAGGGCTGCCGATAAGGCCGAAGCCATCGGCGACGCTGCGAAAAACGGTTAATTCAAACAATTAAAAAGCAAACCATTTAATTATTATGTGTGACTCCAAAGATCATATGAACCATATGCATGAAGGCTGTGGATGCTCGAAAGATGCCGCTTCCGGAAAGATGGAAGAAGGCAAGAAAGCAATGAAAGACGCCTACGAAAAAGGCAAGGAAGGCGTCAAGGATATGGCTTCCGGGGTAAGCGACAAGGCCAAGTCCATGATGGACAAGGACAAAAACGCTTAATTCCGGCGGTTGAATAAGCCGTTTTTTATTCCGCATCCCGTATGCGGAATGATTTCCCCTTGTCCGGGTTTCCGGGCGAGGGGATTTTTATGCAGGCCGGTCTGCCGGGGAAGGGCCGCCCTGTTCCGGGAGCTGGAGGGCGTGCAGGCTGATCTTGTGCTTTTTGCAGAGCTGCTCCACCCTGTCACGTTCCAGCAGGATGGTTTTTCCCGCTTCCAGGGCGATTTGCCTGATGCCGCATTCCGCGCACGTCTGGATGGTGACGGGGCCGATGGTGGGAATGTCAAAGCGCATGTCATGCCCCAGGCGGGCCACTTTGGCCAGCGTAGCGGGTTTGCCGTTGCCCAGCTCGCCGCCGCGGCGGATGCAGTTGTTGGTGCCTTCAATGGCTTCCACGGCCACCACGGTGCCATGGTGCACAATGACGGACTGCCCGATGTGGAGGCGCGTGATTTCCTTGGCCATCTGCATGCCGAAGACGGCGTCCTCCCATTGTTCGGGCGTGGGCCGCGGTCCGGCGATGTGGCCCGGCTGCGGCATGTGCTCTTCCATGTACGTGAAGGCGGGCAGGATGGTGAAGCCTTCCTTTTCCGCCTCCGTGATGACGGCCCCCAGCAGGGAATCCGCATTTTTCTCCGGCATGCGCATCAGTACGGAAAGGGCGCGCAGGTCCGGACGGAGGGAAAGAATATTCTTCGGGTTGATGCCTCCGGCCATGATGACGTTCTGCACGCCGTTCTTTTTCAGGAAGGAGAACGGCTTGCTGAGCTGCCCCACGCTGAACTCCTTGTAGACATCGCACAGGGGGATGACGGCGGGATTGGTCTCCCCCTTGAAGCCCACGGCCACAATGCGCAGCTCCGGCGTCCGGCGGCGCGCCCCCCGGACAATGTATTCCGGGTAGAGGCCGTCTCCGGCTACCAGGCCTAATACGGGCGGGTCTGTCGTCATGCGGCGTGAAGCGTGCGGGAACGTGGGGCTGGTTACAGGTATTCCGGGCGCTGGAGAAGTTCCGCCACGCGCTTGAGCAGGCGGCCGATGTCCGCGCCGTCCACCACGCGGTGGTCCCCCGTAGCCACGATGTTGGCCTTGGAAATGGGAATGAACGCCTCCACCTCGTCGCTCCAGACCGGAGTCTTGGTAACGGCGCCCACCCCCAGGATGAGGGATTCGCTGGGCATGGGCATGGGCGCGGCAAAGGTGAGGCCGAAGCCGCCGAAGTTGGTGACCGTGGCGATGCCTCCCGTGCTGTCTTCCGGGGCCAGCCTGCGGCGGCGCGCCTGAGCGATCAGCCGATTGTAGTCTTCCAGAAGTTCTTCCATCGTCCGTTCGTTCACGCGGCGGAGTACGGGAACCATGACGCCGTCCGCCACCTGCGCGGCGATGCCGATGTCAATGGTCTTGGGGGAAAGGATGTTTTCCCCCACCAGGTAGCCGGCGCATTCCGGGCTTTCCGCCAGGGCCAGGGCCAGGGCGCGGGCAAAGTACAGGGTGATGCCGGGCCGCAGCGGGGAATGCTGCCTGTGCTTGATCAGGGGGTCCATGAAGACCGGGCGCCCGGCGGAAGCCAGGGGGCGCGTCCAGCTCCGGCGCATGGCGTCCGCCACGGCCAGCCGCATGGATGAGGCCTTGCGGTGCGGCCACTGGCTCACGTATTCCAGGAATTCTTCCAGATCGTCAATGGTGACGCGTCCTCCGGCTCCGGAACCGGAGATGAAGGCGATGTCCGAGGCGCTCATGCCCAGTTCATCCATGCGCGCCTTCATCCGGGGGGACATGTAGTGCGCGCCTTTCATGCCGGCAGGCACCGGGAGGCCGCGCACACTGGGCTGGACTTTCAGGTCCGTGCCGTTTTCCTGGTAGGATTCCCCCGTCACGCCGAAGTGCACCCCGGCGGGCTTGTCCTCCTGGCTGGCTGGGGCGGGCACGGGCTGAGGCACGGATTCCGGACTGGCCGGAAGGGAAGGCGATTCGCCGGCGGGAGTAGCCCCGGAACGCTCAATCTCCTCCTCCGTGGCATCAATCATGGCCATGCAGGCGCCGACCACGACGGATTCCCCTTCCTTGATAAACACATCGCTCAGGACGCCGCCGCACATGGTGGTAACGCCCATGGTGGCCTTGTTGGTCTCTACCTCAAAGATTTCCTGGTCGGCTTCTACGGTATCGCCCTGGGCCGCCAGCAGGCGCAGCACGGTGGCTTCCGCAATGGAATCCCCGAGCTGGGGCATCAGAATGGGTACTTTAGGCATGGTGGAAACTGGGTTGGATCAGATGGATAAAAGGTGACGGATGGAGGCCGCGATGGATTCCATCGTGGGGCGGTGGGCCTTCCAGAGGTTGGGATGCTGGGGAATGGGGGTGTCCCTGGCGTTGAGCCGCTGGGGCGGGGCGTCCAGCAGATGGAACCCCTCCGCTACAATGCGGGAAACCACTTCCGCCGTGACGCCTCCCCACGGGAAGTCTTCCCCGATGACCAGGACGCGTCCGGTGCGCGCTACGGAGGCGATGACGGTATCCATGTCCAGCGGGCGCACCGTGCGGAGGTCCACTACTTCCACTTCATAACCGCTCTCCTTGGCGAGCAGGTCCGCCGCACGCACGGCTTCCGGCACCATGGCGCTGTAAGCCACCACGGTGGCGTGCTTTCCGGTGCGGGCGATGCGGGCCATGCCGAAGGGGACGACCGGGGCTTCCCGGTAGTTGTCCTCCGCCTTCAGCCAGCGGTACAGGAACTTGTGTTCCAGAAAGATCACGGGATCAGGCACTTCCACGGCCTGGCGCAGCATCCAGTAGGCGTCGGCCACCGTGGCCGGGGTCATCACGTGCAGGCCCGGATAATGGGCAAACAGGGCTTCCAGGCTCTGGCTGTGGAAGGGGCCCGTGCCGGGCGTTCCGCCGCAGGGCAGGCGCACCGTGATATTGGCCGGAATGCCCGTGCGGTAGTAATGGGTGGCCGCCATGTTGACGATCTGGTTGAAGGCGATGGTGCTGAAGTCCGCAAACTGGACCTCCATGATGGGCTTCTTGCCCATGACGGCGGCTCCGGTGACCATGCCGGCCATGGCGTCCTCACTGATGGGGGCGTCAATCACCCGGTCCGGGAAGAGCTCCTTGAGGCCCTTGGTCGCTTTAAAAGCGCCGCCGAAAACGCCTATGTCCTGCCCGTACAGGAAAACGTCCTTGTCTTCCGTCAGCAGGTCTTTCTGGGCGTCGTGAATGGCATCAATGTATGTTACGCTCATGGGAATATTCCGTTTGCAGGCTTAATAAGGTCTCCATACCGTGGCGTTCCAGTCTTCCCGGAAGGGGTCCGGCTCCGGTTCCCGCTGGGCGGTAGCCACGGCCAGCTGCACTTCATCGGCATACTGCTTTTTCAGGTCCGCCACTTCTTCCGGCGTCAGCCATCCGGCTTCCAGAAGCTGGCGCTCCGCGACGAGCACGGGGTCTTTTTTGTTATACTCCTCCTTCAGCTCCCTGGGGATGTAGGAGGCGTCGTCATGTTCGCCGTGGCCGCACATGCGCAGGGTCTTGGCAAGCACCCACTGGGGGCCCAGGCCCTCCCTCGCGTTGCTGACGGCGGTGCGGAACGTTTCCAGCGTGGACATGAAATCCGTGCCGTCCGTTTCATGCACGGTGAAGCCGTAGCCGCGGCCCCTGTCCGCCAGGGAGGCTTCCCCGAATTCCCGGACATTAGGCGTGGAATAGGCAAATCGATTGTTGGTCACCACGAGCACCAGCGGCAGATGTTCCACGTTCGCCATGTTGGCCGCTTCATGGAAGGCCCCGGTGGAGGTGGTGCCGTCTCCGCAGAAGGCCACGCCCACGGGGCCGGGCAGCTTGCCGTCCAGCCGCTTGGCAAACAGGCAGCCGATGACGAAGGCAACCGTGCTGCCCAAATGGCTGATGGGGGCCATGTACCCTTCCGCCGGGAGCCCGCGGTGCACGTTCCCGTCCCTTCCCTTCATGTAGCCCAGGGCGGAGCCCAGGTAGGAGCGCGCCGCTTCAATAATCGGTTCCCCCCAGGCGATGCGCGCCGCCTGTTCCCGGATGAACGGGGCGATCACATCATGCCCGGCAGTCAGGAAAACGCCGCCGCAGGCGGCAATCGCTTCATGGCCGCGGCCCAGGTAAACGCCGCCCGTGATTTTGCCCGCTTTATACAGGCTGGAAATTTTCGTGTCAAAAGCCCGCGCCAGCAACATGGCCTTGTAAGCCTTGACGGCGCTTTCCTTCAGGTCCGGTTGTTTAGTGTCGCAATGTGCCACCCCATTATTTTATATGCTGAATGGGGAAATGCAATGCCATTTCATGAAACTTCCGGAGACTCCGTGCCTGTGGGCCTGGACGGGCGTTCCGGCTCCCCCGCAGGGCGGCGGGAGCGCGGACCGGGGACCCCGGGACGCCAAGGGCGCTTTTTACATCCCCTTCACCCGTTGACTGTTCCGGAAAAATCTTTCCGTTTCACTTCTCTTCCGGGGGGAGGGAGCATCTCAGTTCGAATTTGGGGTGGACCACATCGTAATCTCCGGAAAACAACTCCGTTTCCATGATGATTTTATCATACCCCAGTGCAAAAAGTTCCGGAAAGACGAGAGGGGCTTTTCCGATGCCGCTTTCCTGCGTGATGGCGCAGAGGAAGGAGGCGGCAGGCAGGCGCATGATTTCTTTCAGCTGCCGGGCGTCTTTCTTTCTCGCCTCCACCTCCACGTACAGGAACTGTTCCGTTCCTGCGCTCCGGTGGAAGGAAAGGAGCCCGGCTTCCGCGCCCAGACGCAGGTTATTGCGGCTGATGTCTTCAAACATGCGGGTAATGAGGATATTGTAATCAGGGCTGTGCTGTTTCCCGGCATAGGGCACCGCCCAGCAATATTTTTCCGGCAGTGCGTGGACGGTCTGCCCCTCGCTGTGCTGGAAGCCTTCCATCCGGTCCATCTGCTTCTGGAATTTTTCCAGCAAGCGCAGTTTCTCCTGAATGTCCCTGATTTTCTGGTGCGCCAGCATGGTGCCGTGGGAAATCAGCTTTTTGTAGTGGATTCTCTGCTGGTCCTTGGTCAGAAAGGTGGTGAACTCCTTCAGGGGAATATCCAGAAAGATGCAGGCGCGGATGGCGTCCACCACGGGAATCTGGGAAAGGGTGTAATAACGGTACCCGGTATCCGGGTCCGTATGGGCCGGGCGCAGAATGCCCAGCTGTTCGTAATACCGGAGGGATTTGATATGCACGCCGGTCTGTTTGGACAGGCTGCCGATAGTGAGTAAATTCTGCTTGTCCATCCTGTATCGCGGTTGGAGGGAAACGGATTTCCTTCTTCAGGAGCATTCCCGGCGGGAACCGCTTCTACATGTAAAAGAAATCTTTATGAAGACGAAATCTCTGCGTCTTCATTTAAATTTTTCTGTCAATGGCTTACAACAAATGATAAAAAGCCGTCCCTCTTAATCTTTTCATTACCTCTTGACTCTCCCATTATGGGATACTTTACATCATATGGCAATTGAAAAATCTCCGGTCTTGTCGGAAGTGCGGTTCCGGGATCTCTTGAGGCTTAATTACAGTATTATTACTTATGAAAACGACTTGTCTTCTCTTTCTCTGCTCCTCTCTTCTGGCGGTTCTGCCCTCCTGCCGTCAGGAGGATGAAAACCAGGCCGCCGGACCTCCCGCAGGCATGGTGCCGGAAGTAGCCGTGCTGACGGCTCACGGCACGCAGGTCCCCGTAACCGCCAATCTTCCCGGCCGCATGGAGGCCTACCTGCAGGCGGAAGTCCGCGCCCGCGTGACCGGAATCATCCAGGAACGCTGCTACCAGGAAGGGCAGACGGTCCGGCCCGGCGATCTTCTCTTCAAAATAGACCCCGCGCCCCTTCAGGCCGTTCTGGATGAATGCAAGGCAACGGTGGCCCGCGCCAAGGCGGTGCTGGCGGACGCGGAGGACAAGGCCGCGCGCTATTCCTCCCTTGTCGCCAAGGGGGCCGTCAGCGTGCGCGAGCACAAGCAGGCCAGGGCGGAGGAAGACCGCGCCAGGGCGGAGTACGCCGCCGCCGCCGCATCCCTGGAGCAGGCTCGCCTGAATCTGGAGTACACCCGGGTGGAGGCTCCCATCTCCGGCCGCGTGCGCCGCGCGCTGGTGACGGAAGGGGCGTTTGCCAACCAGAATGAATTCACGCACCTGACCACCATTGAGCAGATAGACCCCATTTACGTGCGGTTCAGCCAGCCGGCCTCCCAGTACAGCAGCCTGCGCCGGGCCGTGGTGTCCGGCCTGTGGAAGGGGGTGCCGCTGGAGGACATCAAGGTGCGCCTGTTGCTCTCCAACGGGGAGGAATACCCCCATTCCGGCAAGATCATCTTCTCCGACATGGCGGTGGATCCGAATACGGATACCATTGAAATGCGCGCCCAGTTCCCCAACCCGGACTATGAGCTTCTTCCCGGAGCCTATGTGCGCGTGGTATTTGACAAGGCGGTGCGCGACAACGTGTTCGCCATCCCCCGTGACGCCGTCATCCGCACCGCGCAGGGCGCCTCCGTCTTTGTGGTGGGCCGGGACGGCGCGCTGGAAATGCGCCCCGTCAAGGCGGATACGCTGAATGGCCGGGAATGGCTGGTTTCCGAAGGCCTCAAGGACGGGGACAAGGTGGTGGTCAGCCACATCATGTCCCTCAGGCCCGGCATGCAGGTCCGCACCGCCGCGCCCCAGCCGCAATCCAACTCCCAGCAATAAACCGTCATGCCTGACTTCTTTATACGCCGCCCCATTTTCGCGTGGGTAGTAGCCCTGCTGATTTCCCTGATCGGGCTGCTGGCTATTCCCAGCCTGCCGATTGCCCAGTATCCGGACATCGCGCCGCCGGTCATCTCCCTGCGCACCACGTATCCGGGGGCCTCCGCCCAGGACACGGAAGAAGCCGTCACCGCCGTCATTGAAAGGGAAATCAATGGCGCGCCGGGGCTCCTGTACATGTCCGCCAGCAGCAGCTCCAGCGGCATGGTGGAAATCATCGCCACCTTTGAGCAGGGTACGGACCCGGACATTGCCGCCGTGGAAGTCCAGAACCGCCTGAAAATCGTGGAATCACGCCTGCCGGAATCCGTCCGGAGGGAAGGGGTGTTTGTGGAAAAATCCTCCAACAACATTCAGGCGATGATCTCCCTTTCCTCCACGGGGGCCCTGAATGATACGGAGCTGGGGGAATGGGCTTCCGCCCGCATCATCCCGGAGCTGAAGCGCGTGAAGGGCGTCGGGCGCGTGGAGCAGTTCGGCGCTGAAACGTCCATGCGCATCTGGCCTGATCCGGAAAAGCTGGAGGCGCTGGGGCTCACACCCACGGACATTGTAAACGCCGTAGCCGCCCAGAGCGAGCGCATCATCATCGGCGACATCGGCGGAGCCGCCGTTTCCGACTCCGCCCCCATCAATGCCACCGTGGTGGCGGAGGAAGCCTTCCGCACGCCGGAGGAATTCGCCTCCATTGCCCTGAGAACGCTTTCAGACGGTTCTTCCGTCAAGCTGGGGGACGTGGCGCGGGTGGAGCTGGGCGCCAACAGCTACGCCTTCTTCTCCCGCTGCAACGGGCAGACCGCCACCGGCATGGCCATCAAGATGGCTCCGGGGTCCAACGCCGTGGAAACCATGGGCCTGCTCAAGGCCAAGATGGATGAACTGGCCCGGGACTTTCCGGCCGGCGTTACCTACCAGATTCCGTATGAAACGACCCATTTCGTGGAAATCTCCATCCAGAAGGTCATCTCTACCCTGGTGGAAGCCATTGTCCTGGTGTTCCTGGTCATGTTCCTGTTCCTCCAGAACTTCCGGGCCACCCTCATCCCGACGCTCGTTGTTCCCGTAGCCCTGCTGGGAACCTTTGCCGTGATGTGGCTCTCCGGCTTCTCCATCAACATGCTTACCATGTTCGGCATGGTGCTCAGCATCGGCATTCTGGTGGATGACGCCATTGTGGTGGTGGAAAACGTGGAACGCATCATGATGGAGGAAGGGCTGGATGCGCGCCGCGCCACGGTCAAGGCCATGAAGCAGATCGGCGGCGCCATCGTGGGCATCACCACCGTGCTGGTGGCGGTCTTCATTCCCATGGCGTTTTTCAGCGGGGCGGTGGGCAACATTTACCGGCAGTTTGCCGTAACGCTCATTGTCTCCATCTCCTTCTCCGCATTCCTGGCCCTTTCCCTGACTCCGGCGCTCTGCGCCGCCATGTTGAAGGCTTCCTCCGTGGAGCATCAGGAGAAAAAGGGATTCTTCGGATGGTTCAACAGGACAATCCACCGGTCCACGGACCGGTACGGCAGCGCCGTGACCGGAATTATCAAGCGCCCCGTGCGCTCCCTGTTCCTGTATGTGCTCATCATTGCGGGAGCCGGGTACCTGTACATGACGCTTCCCACCTCCTTCCTTCCGGAGGAAGACCAGGGCAACTTCATGACGATGGTGGCCCTTCCTGCCGGAACGCTCCAGGAGGAAACGAGCACCCGCCTGCGCGAGGTGGAGGAATACCTGATGAAGCATGAACCCGTGGAATATGCCTACTCCGTGGGCGGCTTCAGCTTCATGGGGTCCGGCACCAACATGGGCATCCTGTTCATCGGCCTGAAAAAATGGGATGAACGCACCGGGCCGGGCAACTCCGCCCAGGAAATCATTGACCGTGTCAACATGCGCTTTGCCGGGGACCGCCAGATGCTCGTCATGGCCCTGAACATGCCCGCGCTGCCGGAACTGGGCAACACCTCCGGGTTTGACTTCCGTCTTCAGGACAGGGGCGGCCTGGGCTATGACCGGCTGGTGGAAGCCCGTGACGAACTTCTGGCCCGCGCCAATGCGGACCCCAATCTGGCGGGCGTTTACTTCTCCGGCCAGGCGGATACGCCGCGCTTGCACGTCTCCATTGACCGTGAAAAAGCCTTCTCCATGGGGGTGCCCATCACGGAAATCAGCAACTCGCTGGCCGTCATGTTCGGCTCCAGCTACGTGGGGGACTTCATGCACGACAGCCAGGTGCGCCGCATCATTATCCAGGCGGACGGAAAAAGCCGCCTGAACGGTAATGACATTGAAGACCTGCATGTGCGCAATGACCAGGGGAAGCTGCTGCCCCTCTCCTCCTTCGTCCGGCTGGACTGGACGGCGGGCCCTCCCCAGCTCACGCGCTACAACAATTATCCCTCCTTCACGATTAACGGCTCCGCCGCACCCGGCAAAAGCAGCGGGGACGCCATGAAAGCCTTGGAACAGATTACCGCCACCCTGCCGCAGGGCGTGGGCTTTGAATGGACGGGGCAGTCTTATGAAGAACAGCTGGCAGGCTCCCAGGCCACCCTCCTGTTCTCCCTGTCCATCCTGATTGTCTTCCTGGTGCTGGCGGCGCTCTATGAAAGCTGGTCCATTCCGCTGGCCGTCATCCTGGTGGTGCCTCTGGGGCTGCTCGGGGCCCTTCTGGCCGTTTTCCTGCGGGACATGCCCAATGACATCTACTTCAAGGTGGGCCTGATCACGACCATCGGCCTTTCCGCCAAGAATGCCATCCTCATTGTGGAAGTGGCCAAGGAATTCTACCGGGAGGGAATGGGCGTGATTGAAGCCACCGTGACCGCCGCCAAACTGCGCCTGAGGCCCATCCTGATGACCTCCCTGGCGTTTGGCGCCGGGGTGATTCCGCTGGCCTTCGCCCACGGGGCGGCGGCGGGCGCCCAGCGCGCCGTGGGCACGGGGGTGCTGGGCGGCATCATTACGGCCACGCTGCTGGCGATCTTCCTGGTTCCCCTCTTCTTCCGCCTGACGGCGGGAAAGAGGAAACCGAACCACCCGGAAGAAGCATAAGGCAGCACGATTGCAAAAAAGCGGCCGGAATGGCCGCCGCGAAAAGGCGCGGGAAGACGGAACCCCATGCGGGGCCGCTGCCCGCGCCTGATGCGTTAAAAAAGGGGAACACGTTTCCGTGCTCCCCTCCTTTCGGGAAAAAGTCCTGTTATCCGCATCGGCTGGAACCCCGTATACCGCTGCGCCCGTGCCCCGGGTTATTCCCTTCCGCGCGCGTTCAGGAAGATGAACACGTAATACAGCAGCATGGCCAGGGAGGAAAGTGCGCCCACCACGTAGGTCATGGCCGCCCAGAACAGGGCGCTCTTGGCCTTTCCGTGGTCAAAGTAATTCATCAGGTGGGAGCGGTCCAGCCACTTCAGGGCCCTGGCTGAAGCGTCAAACTCCACCGGAAGCGTGATAAACGCGAAGATGGTAGTGATGGCAAACAGGCCGATGCCCAGCCCCAGCACCCACGGTGAACCGCCCATGGCCAGCAGTACAATGCCGATGATCAGCACAAAGCTTACCATGTTGGAGGAGAACTGGACGATGGGAACCAGCGCGGACCGCAGGCCCAGCCAGTGGTAGGCCTGGGCATGCTGCACGGCATGCCCCACTTCATGGGCTGCCACGGCCGCGGCGGCGATGCTGTTGGAATTGTAGACGGATTCGCTCAGGTTGACGGTCTTGTCCGCCGGATTGTAATGGTCCGTCAGGTGGCCGGGCGTGGAAATCACCTTCACGTCCGTAATATGGTTGTCCTTCAGCATTTGCTCCGCCACTTCCCGCCCGGTCACCGGAATGGGAATCTGGGAATATTCGCTAAAACGGCTCTTCATGCGGGCGCTGACCAGCCAGCTCAGAAGCATGGAGCCCAGCAGAATCATCCAGTAAATGGTGTAGGAATGCTGCGGGGCGTTTTCCGCCGCCTGGGCCGTGTAGGAAAGGAGGTCTATATTGAATAATTCAATCATTGCAAGTTTGACCTTATATCATAAGGCTTTGTTGAATCCAGAGGATGCCGTGTCAGCCTCCGGGGGATGGCCCCCCGGCTTCTGTCATACGGAAACATGCGGAAGAACGGCGAATTCAATCGTCCGCCTTCCGGGAGAGAAGCTTGCCGTCCGGGGCATAATAAAGCTCCAGTTTGCGGACGGCGGCGGACTCGGACCGGCAGTCCACCCGGTACTTCATGGCGCCCCTGGCGGTGATCTGCTTGGCGCGGCGGGGAGCGTACCCCGGGAAATCGCGGGCGATAGCCGCCGTAACGGGGGCGGGAAGATCCTGAAGGCGCATATCCGCCTTAACCAGGCAGACAGTGCCGTCAGGATAAAGCTTTACCTCGTATTCCAGGCCGTTGAGGCGGAATTCCGCTTCATAAATATCCTCGTCATTGTCGAAATCCCATTCGATGGCCCCGGCGTCCGGGTATTGCTTCTGCACCTGCTCCTTCACGGGGGCGGGAACGCTGGAAGCCGGAATATCCGCTAAAGCCGGGAGAGCGAACGCGGCGGCAAGAGTGGTCGTAAGTATACGTGAAATATTCATGAATACGTGATAATTGTATTTATTCAAAAACCAAGAAACTTTTGCGGATGCTCTGTGACAATTTAGCCATAAATGGAATGAATCCGGACATGGCGGGGTTTATTGTCGCCAAAAAGAGGGTGATGGAGTTGAATGGCAGCATGCAACAGGGTATTGTTTATTTGCTTGGAGCGGGTCCCGGAGACCCCGGCCTGATGACCGTCCGCGGCCGTGAGCTGGTGGAAACGGCGGAAGTGCTGGTGTATGATGCGCTGAGTTCCGCGGAGATGCTGAACTGGGCCCCTGCCGCATGTGAACGGATTTTTGTGGGCAAGCGGGCTTCCCGCCACGCCCTGCCCCAGGAGGAAATCAACGCCCTGCTGGTCAAGTTGGGGAGTGCCGGAAAAAGGGTGGTGCGCCTGAAGGGTGGAGACCCCTACGTCTTTGGACGCGGAGGGGAGGAAGCGGATGCCCTGCATGAAGCGGGCGTGCCGTTTGAGGTCATTCCGGGCATTACCTCCGCCATTGCGGGGCCGGCTTACGCGGGCATTCCGGTGACGCACCGCAGGCACTGCACGCAGTTTACCGTGTTCACGGGCCATGAGGACGTGAATAAAAAGGAATCCTCCCTGGACCTGAAGGGCATTGCCGGAGCGCAAGGCACCAAGGTCATGCTGATGGGCATGCGGAAGCTGGCGGAGGTGTGTGAGGCCCTGGTCGGATTCGGCCAGGACGCGTCCACTCCCGCCGCGGCCATCCAGTGGGCCACCACGGGGCTTCAGCGGACGGTCACGGGTACGGTGAAGACCCTGCCCGCCAAGGTTCTGAAAGCGGGCCTGGAGGCCCCTGCCGTGGTCGTGATCGGAGACGTGGTGAAGGAACGGGAGCAGCTGGACTGGTTTGAACGGCTTCCCCTCTTCGGAAAACGCATCGTGGTGACGCGCACGCGCTCCCAGGCGGGGGAACTGAGTTCCCGCCTCCGCAGGCTGGGCGCGGACGTGCTGGAAATGCCCACCATCCGCATTGCCCCCCCCTCCAACAGGCGGGAATTTGCGGAAGGCGTGGTGCACGCCCACACCTATGACTGGCTGGTATTCTCCAGCCCCAACGGAGTGGAACGCTTCTTCCAGGCCTTCTTTGCCGTGTACAAGGACATCCGGAGCATTGGCGGGGCCAGGATTGCGGCCATCGGGCCAGGCACGGAAGCCAAGCTCCGGGAATACGGGCTGGCCGTGGACGTAATGCCTAAAAAATACGTGGCGGAAGGCCTTGTGAAAGCCTTCAAGGACGCCCGCAAGGAAATCGGCGGCATTGAACACAGCACCTTCCTGTGGGTCCGCGGAGAGGAAGCCCGCCGGGTGATTTATGACGGCCTCACCTCCCTGGGGGCGATCGTGGATGAATGCGTTGCCTACAAGACGGAAGCGGAAACGGAGGATGTGGCGGGCGCCCAGGCGGCTTTCCGTGAACGGGGTGCGGACATCGTGACATTTACCAGCTCCTCCACCGCGGAAAACTTCTTCCGCCTCAACCTGCCTTGGCCTGACGGCTGCAAGGCTGCCAGCATCGGGCCCGTGACCACGGATACCCTGAAGGAACTGGGCCATGCTCCCGCGATTACGGCAAAAACGCATGACATCAACGGCCTGGTGGAAGCCATCCTCAAGGCCGGGAGGAGGTAGGCACCCCGGTTAATGGAATACAGAACCACGGGGGCTTAGCCCCCAATGCCGCATGCTCCGGGTCAGAAGCCGTTGACGGCTTCCCAGCCGACTACCTTTCCGTTCTCAAACAGGACATTATAGGAAACGGGCGGGCGGCTGCCCAGAGGCATCGTGACGCCTATGCCCGTTCCCACGCCGGAATCCCGGCTGCGGAAGCCTCCCCCGCCCAGGCCCACGGCCCAGCCCGTACCGCTCTTCGTATAAATCCACCGTTCCGTGTTCCTGCCGTCCATGCGGCCTGTCATTTTCTGCTCAGGCTCCCCCCATGCCAGCAGCACCGCCATGGGAGACATGCCTTTTTCCAGCTCTCCGCGCGCCACTTTGACCTGCTGCTCCCGGGGCAATTGTTCATAGGCCGGCATATTCTTCGCGATGCGGTCGGACGGGGTGGGGGAGCAGGCCGCCAGCAGGGCGGCGCAGGCGGCAACAAGGACGCGGGAAAGGCTCGTTTTCATCATCCCATGGAATAGCACGCCCCCGTGCGGCTGACAAGGGGGCAACGCGGCTTTTTCGGCAAAAGAAGGGAGGAAAACCCGCATCCTGGCATAAAAAAGGATGCTTTTTCCGTGAATACATAATTGGTTATTGACAGGGATGGGGGGTAGGGGAGTAGGAATTCACCTCCAAATGCAACGCGCCGCCATGATGCGGATCGTGCTGCAGCCACTGTTTACCACATTTATTTTTCCGAGCCGCCAATATGTCCAAAACTTTAATCATAGCAGAAAAGCCGAGCGTCGCCACTGATTTGGCGAGGGTGCTTGGCAAGGAGCTTGGAAAATTCACCCGGGACAAGTCCGGGGCGTATTACCAGAATGACCGCGCGATCATCACGTCCGCCGTGGGCCACCTGCTGGAGCAGAAAAAACCCATGACGGAGGGCGGCAAGTCGCTCCCCTGGAAGTTCGACTACCTGCCCGTCATCCCCAACGCTTTTGAACTGGAACCGATCAAGCAGTCTGAAGACCGCCTGAAAAAGGTGCTTCAGCTTGCCAAAAGCAAGGACGTCACGGAAATCGTCAACGCATGTGATGCGGGCCGCGAGGGGGAACTGATTTTCCACAACATGGTCCGGTACGGAAAATGGACCAAGCCGACGCGCCGCCTCTGGATGCAGTCCATGACGGATGAAGCCATCCTGAATGCGTGGCACAGCATGCGCAGCGAGGCCGATATGGAGCCTCTGACGAATGCCGCCGTCTGCCGTTCCGAATCTGACTGGCTGGTGGGCCTGAACAGCACCAGGGCGCTCACCATCCTGCAATCCCGCGGCGGGTTCAACGTGACCCCTGCCGGACGCGTCCAGACTCCCACGCTGGCTATCCTGACGCAGCGGGAACTGGAAATCCAGGCGTTTGAACCGGTGCCTTACTCGGAAGTATGGGCGGAGTTCGACGTGAAGGCGGGGTCCTACGCCGGACGGTGGATTGACCGCGACTGGAAAAAGAGCGATGACGCGCAGTCCCGCCCGGAACGCATCTGGGACTCCGAGCTGGCAACCGTCATCCGCGACCGCTGCCGTGGAAAATCCGGTACCGTGACGGAGGAAAAGAAACCCGTCACCACCATTGCCCCGCTGCTGTATGACCTGACCTCCCTCCAGCGGGAAGCTGCCAACCGCTACGGCTTCTCCGCCAAGCGCACGCTGCAGCTTGCCCAGGAATGCTATGAAAAGCACAAGGTGCTCACCTATCCCCGTACGGACTCCCGCTACCTGCCGGAGGACTACCTGGGCAAGGTATACGGCATCGTGGGCACCGTGGCGGAGCAGGACCCGGAATTCGCTACCTTTGCCAGGGACATTCTGGACAACAAGCGCATCAAGCCCAACCGGAGGGTGTTTGACACCAAGAAGGTGAGCGACCACTTCGCCATTATTCCGACGGGCAAGATTGAAAAGCTGACCGGAGACGCCCAAAAACTTTTTGAAATGGTCATGGCCCGCTTCCTGGCCGTCTTTTTCCCCGCCGCCGTCTTTGAAGACACGCGGAGAACCACGCTCATCTCCCACGGGGGCAACGTGACGGACGCCTTCCTGACCACGGGCCGCGTGCTGGTGGAACCGGGCTGGCAGGCCGTGTACGGCCGCAAGGCCGGAGCCTCCGGCAAGGAGGAACTGGTGCCCGTGCAGGACGGTGAGGAAGCCGCGGTGCGTGAAATTGAAATCCGCAACGCCATGACCAAGCCGCCCGCCCGGTACAATGAAGCCACGCTGCTGGCGGCCATGGAAGGCGCCGGGAAGCTGGTTCATGACGAAGAACTGGCCGCCGCCATGAGCGAGCGCGGCCTGGGCACGCCCGCTACGCGCGCCTCCATCATTGAAGGCCTGATCTCCCAGGAATACATTGTCCGTGACGGCAGGGACCTTCTGGCGACGCGCCGCGGCATTGAGCTCATCGGCCTGCTGGAACGCATCGGGCTGAAAACGCTCACCTCCCCCAGCCTGACCGGGGAATGGGAATACAAGCTCAAGCAGATGGAGCAGGCCGCCCTGCAGCGGGACTCCTTCATGGAAGGCATCAAGACGCTGACCGGGGAAATCGTGAAAAGAGTGAAAGACTTCCGGGAGGCCCAGCAGCAGGTGGAACTGCCGGAAATCGAACTGGACTGCCCGTCCTGCCACGCCCACGGCCTGAAGAACACGCTGGATGCAGTCTCCTGCCGTTCCTGCAAGTTCAGCATCCGCAAGGTCATCTCCGGCCGCGACATGACGGATGAAGAACTGAAAACTCTCATTGTGGACGGCAAGACGGGAATCCTCCACGGGTTCACGTCCCGGTTCGGCAAGCCCTTTGAAGCGGGGCTGGAGCTCAATGACAAATTCCGCGCCACGCTCTACTTCCCGGCCCGGGAGGAAGAGGACGCCGCCGGAACGGAGGAAGCCGTGAAAGTGGCCTCCGTAACCATTCCGGACCTGGGGGAACACGATGTGATGGAAACGGCCAAGGCCTGGAAGGTTCCCTCCCTGACGATCGGGAAGGAAAGTGTCTCCGTCTCCGTATCCCGGACCATTCTGGGCCGTGAAATCCCGCTGGACCAGGTATTGAAGATTTTGGGGGAAGGCAAGTCGGATCTGCTGAAGGGCTTCATCTCACAGCGCACCAAGCGCCCGTTTGACGCCTATCTGGTTTTCAACGCGAAAACGGGTAAGATAGGCTTTGAATTCCCGCCGAGGGAAAAGAAATATCCCGCGAAAAAAACCGCTTCAAAGGCGGAAGACAAAAAGGAAAAGGCGGTGAAAACGGGTAAAACCGCCGCTGCCAAAGCCACGGGTAAAACAACTGCGGCCAAGGACGCCGGTAAGAACGCCAAAACCGGAGCCGCTCCCAAAAAGCCCCGCAAACAGTAGGAACGGTGCACAAAAGCTGCCGGCGGAAGAATGCCGGCAGCCGTAGAAGGGAGGGGGGCTTTCCGTCAAGGGATCAGGGAAGGGCCGGGAAAAAGCTTTTTCCCAGGCGTTCCCGTATGTTAGGGTGCAACCGCAACCCTGTGTCCCTGATGATGAAACTGCTTCTGATTGCTGTGCTGGTATGGTGCGGTGCTGTAGGCGCGCCGGCGGAGGAATATGCCTTTCCGGGTGAACGGGAATGGATTTCCAAGCTTGGAGACGTGGTAAAAGGCAGCTTCCAATCCTGCACGGGAAGCAAACTGGCTCTGAAAACGGGCCGGAAGCGTGTGGAAATTCCGTTGAACCGTCTGGATGAGGAAGACGCGGCGCTGGTAACTTCCCTGACGGGAACGGCGGCGCGCCGGGACCTCAAGCTGGCCGCGACGCTCTGGCCGTTCCTGATGAAAGAGCTGGAAAAAGTAACGTGGACGACGGTAGAAAAGGACATCTCCCCCCGGTACAATGAAACGGCCCGGAAAAACCCCGGCGGAACCTTGACCGGAAACAGGAAAATTGACGGCCTGGCCTGTACCTCCTCTCTCTCCGCCATCAAGGGGCCTCCGTTCCGCATCCAGGAATATTACCGTCCGCAGAACCGGCCGGAAAGCGCACGGGGTCAGAAAAGCTTTGACATGGTTCTGGACCAGGGGAGCCTTTCCGTTTACTACGATGCCGGAACCGGTTTGCTGGCCCCTTCAACATACATGCCCGAAGAACGGACGGAAATGCGCGGCCCCGTTTCATCTCTGCTTCCTGCGGGTGAAAAAATCGCCGCAAGGGAAACGAAATCCTACAGCAACATGGACTATTCCCTAGTCATGGAAGCCCGCCCCGTCAAGGGAGCTTACGAGACGTGCAAACCCAACTCTTTGGGAAGAAAGAAACTGGCCATGTACTGGAATACGGAGGGTAAAATGGTCTGCGGCGTCATCAAGCTGGAATACGACAACATGTGCGTGGCCGCCCTGTTTGATGACCAGCGGAAGCTGATGAACGCTCCGGGACTGGGATATGCCGTGATTCTCTCCCGCCTGGACAAAAAGGGCAGGGATTCCAAGGGGCAGGACGGTCACTACTATCACGTGGCGCTGGCCGCGGACGGTTTGCCCGTGTACCACCATGAAGGCCCGGAGACTGAGGCGGACCTTGATCCCCTGCATTACGGAAAACTCCGTGATTCAGAAAAGAAAGCGGCGCTGGCGGAGGAAAGAAAACGTGAGCGGGCATTACGCGCCAGGCAGGAAGCCCGTCAGCGCCTGGTGGAGTCCGCCAGAAAGCGGAGGGAATAGGCCTGCGCTTCCGGCGTCTGGCGGCCTGTTGAATTTACTCCTCGGAAAGATGGTCCGGATGGATGGAGTAGTGGCCGGGGGCATCCAGCGTTTCAATGAGGGCCATGTCTTCCCCGTCCAGGGAGAAGTCAAAGACGTCTAAATTAGCACGGATTCTGTCCGCATGCATGGATTTGGGAAGGGGCACGATGCCGCGCTGCAGTTCCCAGCGCAGGCATATCTGGGCCACGGATTTTTTATGCTTGTCCGCAATGCGGCGCAGAACGGGTTCCTCCAGTACTCCGCCGCGGGCCAGGGGGCCCCATGATTCCACCAGAATTCCGTGTTCCCGGCAGAAGGCGACCGTTTCCGTCTGGTGGTACCTGGGATTGATCTCCAACTGGTTCACCATGGGCATGATGTCGGCTTCCTCCATCAGGGCTTCCAGATGGTGGGGGAGGAAGTTGCTGACGCCAATAGCCTTTACCTGGCCTTCCTTGTATAGCCGCTCCATGGCTTTCCAGGTTTCCCGGTTGAGTTTCCGGTAGTCTTCTTCATAGCCGGCGGGGATGGGCCAGTGAATCAGGTACAGGTCAAGGTAATCCATTCCAAGACGGTTCAGGGAGGCGTCAAAAGCCCCCAGCGTAGTGTCATAGCCCTGGTCCGTGTTCCAGACCTTGCTGGTGATGAAAATTTCCTCCCGCGGGACGGAGCTTTCCCTGACGGCGCGGCCCACTGTTTTTTCATTACCGTACACGCTGGCCGTGTCAATGAGGCGGTAACCCGCTTCCAGCGCGTCCAGAATGCTTCTGGCGCCCGCCGTGTCATCCGGGGCCAGGTAGGTTCCGTAACCGATGACGGGCATGGGAAGCCCGTTGCTCAGCCGCTGGGTATCTCCGGGGGAAGTAATGGTTTTCATACCCTTCATGAAGCACCCTCCGCCGGAAACGGTAAAGAGGGCGGCTTGTCATGAACGCGGCATGCGCGGCAGTGCTGCGGAAGGCGGCAGGGGGTTATTTCGCGGCCTGGAGGCAGCGGTAGTAATAGTCCACCCGGGAGATGAACCAGCTCCATTTGTAGCCGGGGCGGCCGTTGGTCATCAGCGGGGCCGGGCAGTTCTTGCCGGACCAGTAGTTGTGGGGCACCACGTTGCGCAGGGGAACGTTGTAACGCAGCATCAGCAGGGCCGCCAGCTTGGCTGTTTTATTATAGATGACCACGGGGTTGTGCGTGGTGCATTCACACATTTCAATGGCTACGGAGTATTGGTCTCCCGGCCCGGAGTGGTCCGCGTGGTGGCCCGTTTCCGTCGTGGGAATGTGCTGGTACGCGCCGAACTGGTCCACCGTGAAGTGCCAGTTCAGGCTGCGGGATTTGCCGCTGTTCAGGTAGCGGGAATGGGCGTTGGCGTCTCCCTTGGGGTTGGCGGTACTGTGGATGGTGATGAAGCGGGGCTGCATGGAAGCCGCATGCCTGCGGGCGTACGTGTTTTTGGGCATGTAGGAGACGCGGATGCCTACCTCACGGCCCATCTGGCTGGTCGTGCGGGGGACAACGGGAGCTTTTTGAATTTTAAAGGAGACGGCAGGCGGTCTCATTTTATCGTTCTGCGAGCAGCTGCAAAACGTCAGGGCGGCGAATACGGCAAGAAAGCCCGTCCAGACAGATCTATATTCCATGTGTTTGTTCTAGAAACAGCCCGGAAGGATTGCAAGCAGAATTTGGAATTAGTTCAACTGAACTAATCAAGCTGTGTCATGCTCTGCCGGTGTGCGTTGTGCGGAGTACGCCAAACGGGCCGCGCCTTCAGGGGAAGGGCGGCCCGTTTGGAAAGGATGCGGCGCCGGAAAAGTCCGGCCACGCTGCGTTATTTGAGGATTTGAGTGAGGACGTATTGCAGGATGCCGCCCGCCAGGTAGTATTCCTTTTCAATGGGCGTATCAATGCGGACGATGACGGGCACGTCAAACGCCTCCGCTCCTGCGGGCTGCACGCGCAGGGTGACCTGCTGGCGCGGCGAGATGCCGCCTTCCAGGCCCAGGATGGAGAACGTGGCGTCCTTCAGCGTGGCGACGCGGTCATAATCCGCCTTGTCCGCAAAGTTGAGGGGGAGCACGCCCATGCCGATCAGGTTGGAGCGGTGGATGCGTTCAAAGCTCTTGGTGATAACGGCTTTAACGCCCAGCAGGTTCGTTCCCTTGGCCGCCCAGTCCCGGGAGGAGCCCATGCCGTAGTCCTCCCCGCCGATGACGATGAGGGGAACGCCGTCCTGCGCGTAGGCCATGGCCGCATCGTAAATGAAGGCGGGGGCTCCTGCGGTTGCGGCTATCTTCTTGTCCGGGGCCGGAATGGCCCGGTTGCCGAAGTACAGCGTGTAGCCGCCTTCCGTACCGTCCACCATCAGGTTCTTGATGCGGACGTTGGCGAAGGTGCCGCGGGTCATGACGCGGTCATTGCCGCGCCGGGAACCGAAGGAGTTGAAGTCTTTTCTGTCAATCCCCATGCCTTGCAGGTAGAGCCCGGCGGGACCGGTTTCCCGGATGGCTCCGGCGGGGGAGATGTGGTCCGTGGTCACGGAGTCGCCGAAGATGCCCAGGGGCCGGGCGTCCCGGATGTCCGCCAGCGTGCGGGGCTGGCTGTTGAAGCCGCAGAAGAAGGGCGGGTTCTGGATGTAGGTGGAGTTTTCATTCCACTGGAAGACGGAGCCTTCCGGCGCGTACACGGCCGCCCAGCGCGGATTTTTTTCCGGCGTGATGGTGTAAAGTTCCCGGTACGCTTCCGGATTGCGGGATTTGGCGACGGCTTCCGCGATTTCCGCGGCGCTGGGCCAGATGTCTTTCAGGAAGACGGGGTTTCCGCTGCGGTCCGTGCCCAGCGGTTCCGTCTGGAAGTCAATGTCCACGCGGCCGGCCAGCGCGAAGGCGACGACCAGGGGGGGGGACATCAGGAAGTTGGTTTTAATGGAGGCGTGGATGCGGGCCTCAAAGTTGCGGTTGCCGGACAGGACGGAGGCGGCCACGATGTCATTGTCCCTGACGGCCTGTTCCAGTTCCGGATTCAGCGGACCGGAGTTGCCGATGCAGGTGGTGCAGCCGTAGCCGACTGTTTCAAAGCCGAGGGCGTCCAGGGAGTCCTGGAGCTGGTTGGCGGCAAAGTAGTCCGAGGCGATGCGGGAGCCTGGCGCGATGGACGTTTTGACGTGCGGCGGCACTTGCAGCCCCAGGGCGACCGCCTTTTTGGCCAGTAGCCCGGCAGCCAGCATCAGGCCCGGATTGGAGGTGTTGGTGCAGGAGGTGATGGCCGCGATGAGGATGCTGCCGTCTTTCAGTTCCGCCTCCTGGCTGAAGCCTTCCACCGGAACGGGAACGCCCGCCGGGGAATGCATGGCGACCTTAACGGAGGGGGATTCCTTCTTTCCGTAGCCGCCTTCCGCCGCGGGCATGCTGACCAGCTTGCGGAAGCTGTCCCTGATGGAGGTCAGGGGAATGTGATCCTGCGGGCGTTTGGGGCCGGAAACGGCGGGGTCTATGGCGGACAGGTCCAGTTCCAGCTGGTCCGTGTAGTCCAGTTCCCCGTTGCGGGGCATTCCCCACAGGCCCTGGGCCTTGAAGTAGTTTTCATACGTGGTGATGGCTTCCTCGCTCCTGCCGGTCTGGCGCAGGTACTCGGAGCAATGCTCGTCCATGGGGAAGAAGCCCATGGTGGCGCCGTATTCCGGAGCCATGTTCGCCACGGTGGCGCGGTCCGCCAGCGGAAGGGCCGCGGCGCCTTCTCCGAAGAACTCCACAAACTTGCCCACCACGCCGTGGTTACGCAGCATCTGGGTGACGTGCAGGGCCAGGTCCGTGGCGGTCACCCCTTCCCGGAGTTCTCCCGTCATGTGGACGCCCACCACTTCCGGCACCAGGAAGGTAACGGGCTGGCCGAGCATGCCGGCTTCCGCCTCAATGCCGCCCACGCCCCAGCCCACCACGCCGATGCCGTTGATCATCGTGGTGTGGGAATCCGTCCCCACTAGGGTATCCGGGAAATAAACGCCGTCCTTTTCCATGACGCCCTGCGCCAGGTATTCCAGGTTCACCTGGTGGACAATGCCCACGGAGGGCGGCACTACGGAAAAGGTATGAAAAGCCTGCTGGCCCCATTTCAGAAACTCGTAACGTTCCGCATTGCGCTGGAACTCAATGTCCAGGTTCTTTTCCAGGGCATCTGTACGGCCTGCCCAGTCCACCTGCACGGAGTGGTCCACCACCAGGTCCACGGGGACCAGCGGTTCAATGACGGAGGCGTCCTTCCCCAGTCCGGCCACGGCGGAGCGCATGGCTGCCAGGTCCACCAGCAGGGGCACGCCCGTCAGGTCCTGAAGGACGATGCGGGCCACGGTGAACGGGATTTCATAGGAGCCGGGGTTTTTGGCGTTCCAGGAGGCCAGATTGTCCACATCCTTTTCCGTCACCTTCAGGCCGTCGCAGTTGCGGAGCAGGGATTCCAGAACAATCCGGATGGAAACGGGGAGGCGGTTCAGCCGGGAGTAACCGTTTTCAGCCAGGGCTGGCAGTGAGTAAAACTGTCCCGGGGTTCCGGCTCCCGTGGTGAACGTGCTCTTGGCAATCTTGGTCATGATGCGGAATAGAGGGTTAACTGTAAACAGGCGGCTGCCCTCCTGGCAGTCGCGGGTACTATACAGTTCAAGCCTGATAAGGCAAGGACTCTGTGTGACGGGGACGGATTTTTCCCGTTCGCGCCGGCATCGGGAATTCCTTTTCCTGCCGCCCGCAGCCGTGCTTCTCCGTCATTTTATCGGTGAGGGGAGCCCTAACTGCCGGAAGAGACAGGAAAAACTTGTACACGCATGCGATTTTGTTTAGATAGGAACGAATAGCGTGCGGCGTTCCGTCTGTTCGCACCCCCCAATACGAATCAAACTGAATTGAAAAATATGCCTGAATCACAGCAACCAAACAATACACTTGCCATTTTGGCCCTCGTTTTTGCCGTTTTGTGCAGCCTCGTGGGTCTTATTCTGGGCATCATCGGCCTCAACAAATATCCGGACAAGAGCAACGGCAAGACGATGAGCCTTATTGCCGTAATCGTCAGCGTCGTTCTGATGCTGATTGGAGCGGGGACGGCGGTAGCCCGCTAAAAGTCCTCACCAGTCTCGTGAATTCAAGGCTTGCGGAGAAAGGAATGTCCGCAGGCCTTTTTCATGGCATGAAACTGTTCCTCCTGTACCTGGCGCTGCTGGCTGCGGCGTGCGCGGTGCTCCTGCTGGCGGGTGATTCGTCCCGGTCCGGCTGGTTGCCGGAGTGCCTTTTTTATAAAACGACGGGGTTTCTTTGCTACGGCTGCGGCTCCACCAGGGCCCTGTACGCCCTGCTTCACGGCCATTGGCTGGATTCCCTGCGGTACAACGTGCTGCTGGTCCCCACGCTCGCCTGGCTGGGAACGCTGTTCTTCATCCGGGACAGAGCCCTGTTCACCAGGGTGCTGGTTGCGGGAGCGGCCGTGCTTGTTTTGTTTACCGTGGTACGCAATATTCCCTTGGGGTGAGAGGTTGTTTTTTTCTTTATTTTTCATCTCTTCCGCCCATGCCGTAAGGATGGAGAATGCGTCATGAAACATTGAAAATAAGTTCGCGGCATTGTCCAATCCTGTGAAAGGGATGAAAGATAATGAATGCGAAAAAAACCTTGTCAATCATGGCCGGGGTGCTGGCCCTGGCTTCCTGTGCAGGACCGCAGGAAGAAAATTTGCGGATGGTGCCTTTAACCGGATCTACGACGATGCCCATGACCTCTTACGGACCCCGTACGAGGGTGGTGGTGGCCGGAGTGGATTATACGGAAGTTCATGACGAGTGGATGAACCAGGACATCATGAAAAAGGCCACGTCCGGCAACACGCACGTGGTGATCAGCAGGGCCCGCCAGAGGGGGCAGCTCATGGTGGGGGATGAAGTGGCCATGGATTTCCCCGTCTGCCTGGGTATGCCTTCCCACCGGACTCCCGTAGGGAATTTCCGTATTACGGAAAAGGCGGTGCATCACGTTTCCAATTTGTATGATGCCTCCATGCCCTACTTCATGCGTCTGACGGACGGCGGCATCGGCATGCATGTGGGCCCCGTTTTCATGACGCCGCAATCTCACGGATGCATCCGCATGACCCGCTCTTCCTGCGTGCCGCTTTTTAAAACCGTTAAAGTAGGTACGCCTGTCAAGATTGTGCCGTGACGCGGAGGCTGGCTGAGGCGCCCGGAGCATTTCCGGCTGGATGGCGGAATTTCTACATTCTTTTTGGAAGTGCGGAAAATCCTGTCAGGAAAAAATGTTATGTGTCTCCATTATAATTTTTATTATAAGTCTAATATAATAAATTTCATGGATGAATGGGACCGTTAAAATAAAAAACTCATTTTTTTACACAAAACGGGTTTGGCTGCCGCTATCTCACATGAAAGGCACGAAGATGAACGGCCATTCCCGCAAGTCGTATTGCCCCAACAACCCAAACCTTCCATGTTTTGCTGCCGGTTGAACGGTTTCCGTCTCCCGGCAGCGGCATGGACGGAGGGCGCGCCGTTTTGGTACGCAGAAAGGCCGCGGCATGAATGCGCTGCTGTTCAGCGTGTGACGCCCCGGCCATGGTGAACCGCCCGGCTCTTTAATATCTTATAATACTGGCCCTTTCCCTGTTGCGGGCGGGGCAGGTGGGGTGCACTGGCGGTTTTCCCGCAGGCTACCTGCCTTTTTCTTCCCTGCGCAGTTGAGGGAGGTACTTCCCGTAGCCCTGTGCCTCCATGTCCTGTTCGGGGATGAACTTCAGGGAGGCGCTGTTAATGCAGTAGCGCAGGCCGCCGCGGTCCTTCGGTCCGTCCGTGAAGACGTGGCCCAGGTGGGCGTCCCCCGTGGCGCTGCGGACTTCCGTACGGCTCATGCCATGGGAAAGATCCTGCTTTTCCTGAATCAGTTCTCCCTTGATGGGCCGGGAAAAGCTGGGCCAGCCGCAGCCGGAATCAAACTTGTCCGTGGAAAGGAAAAGGGGTTCCCCGGTGGTGATATCCACATAAATGCCGGGCTTGTCATTATTGAAGTATTCATTGCGGAAGGGGGCCTCCGTGGCATTCTTCCGCGTGACTGCAAATTGCTCCGGCGTCAGGGTGCGGCGCAGCTCTTCGTCAGATTTTTTCCGGTAGGCGGGCGCGGCTTCCCGTGCCTGGGCGGCCTGCTGGAACTTGGCGGGCGGAATGTGGCAGTAGCCGCCGGGGTGGTTGTCCAGATAGCGCTGATGATAATTTTCCGCCCGTGAAAACTGGCGGAGGGGCTGGGCTTCAATAGCCAGGGGCTGCTTGAATTGCTCCTGAAGCCGTTTCAGGGACGCTTCTATTACCGGCTTATCCTTCTCATCCGTGTAATAAATGCCCGTGCGGTATTGAACGCCCCTGTCATTCCCCTGCCTGTTGACGGAAATGGGGTCAATGATGGAGTAATATTGTTCCAGCAGGAAGGGAAGGCTGACTTCTTCCGGGTCAAACACCACTTTCACCGTCTCCGCGTGGCCCGTGCCTCCGGTACAGACTTCCTCATACGTGGGGGCGGCTGTGGAGCCGTTGGCATATCCCACCTCCGTTTCCTTGACGCCGGGAATCAGGGAGAAAAACTTTTCCACCCCCCAGAAACAGCCTCCTGCCAGATAAATCGTCTTCAAATCCTTATTGTCCATATGATGTCTGTTATTGTTGGCTGCCCGGCCGCTTTCTCCGCAGGAAAAAAGGGCCAGCATAGCTGCTGCGGCCAGAATGGCGCATGCCAGTCCGGCCAGGGTCCATGGTCCGTGGTAAATACGTTTCATAAACGCTGTATAGAGTCGCCTTCCGGTCAGGGAGCATCCGGCTCCCGGGCTGAAGAACCTGCCGGTCCACAGCTTTTCAGGGAAGATGAAGGATTAGACAATGCAGGGCCTGTTCCGTTCGATGGTTGTGTCAACGCCGTCTCCGGCTCCGCAGGTTCTTCCGGCTGCATCGTGTTTTTCAGCCACTGGTAAACCGCCCGGTCGGCGGCGTCCGGTTTTCTGCTCGTCTGCATGCGGAACCCGTACCTGGTCTCAAAATTGAAAACCGCCAGGGAAGGACTCAGGCCGATAGAAAGTCCGTCCATCCGTATTTCCACTTCCTGCGGGGCATGGGTAGTGAAGTCAAGGCGCCCGGCATTACTGACGGAGCCCGCATAGTGCTCCAGGAAAGGCTGGATGCCGGACAGGAAGGAGGAGTCCAGGGCCATGGGATGATTTTCCGGGGAAGAAGCTTTCCTGATAAGAATTGCGGGAGGCGCTGTGTCGGAATGAGCGGCTCTCAGCGTATTCAGCGGAACGTTCCACAAAAAGGAGAACAGTCCCGTGCCCAGGAGAAAGAGGGGAACGGCCAGGACGGCAATCCATTTGCCCGGCTTGTTTCCTGGTTGTTGACGGGACCGTCTTCCGCTCATGAAGGATAACATGACATAATGTTCCATGGGGGTCCATGAAAGAATTGAACCGTGGAGCAGAGGAAAAATCCCGTCCTTGCATCAGGGGATTTTGCGCCATCACAGGGATAACATGAAAAATGCACGTTGGAAATCCTGTATAATATCATCAGGGCCCAGTACAATTTATGAAAAGAGAGCCGATTTTATCTCCGTTTTTTTTATTTTTCATTTTTTTAATGTTTGCCGCGAATTTGTCCCTTGCGGAAAAATATCCTTCACTGGACGTTCCGGAGGACATCCCTCTTCAAGTAAGGGAGGCTTCTTCCCCTCAGTCCCCCTACTCAGGAGGCCATTCCGTAAAGCAGGCTGTGGACGGTTCTCTGGAATCCGCTAACTGGCATGTTCCCGGAGCACGGCATGTGGAGGGGGAATTTGTATTTGAAGTGCCGGACACCATTCATTACATCACCTTTTCCGGAGCCAATTTCAATGAAGTTTCCGTGTCTGCCATGTCCGGCTCATCGTGGAAGAACCTTGGAAAGTTTGATATGGGCGGCTCCAAAATGATCAGGTTTAAAAACCCTCTTCAGAAAGTTCAAAAAATCAAGATGGAGGTTGATTACCCTGAAGGAGCTTCCCCGGCGTTTACCGTACGGGAGATCAGTTTTTACAAAAAGGCGGAATCCACGCTCAACCGGCAATTGCTGAAGGTGTTCAGAGACACGAGCTGTTCCTCCATCAATCCCCGGTGCACTCTGGCAGACCTTAAGGCGCTTCCGGAGTTTTTGCAGCTTATTGCGCGGAAAGTGAAATCCGGCGCCTATGAAGACAAGGAATTCCGCATTGCATCCTACAAGGCTTACAGCCATCCGGAGTTTGCCGCCAAGGTGAGAAATATCAATGCCCTGAACAAATTTGACAATCCCACCGGAATTGTTGCGGAGAAAGGAGACGAAATTCTTGTATTCGTGGGCCCCACCCATGGAGAGGATATTGGACTGGCTTCCGTTTCCCCGGCGGGAATCGAATCTTCCACCTATCCCCTGAATGAAGGAGTAAACAAAATCAAAATCAACCGTTCGGGGTTGCTTTATGTGATGTACCACACTGATATCAGCACGCCCAAAAAGCCTGTGACGGTGCACATCCCCGTGGGCAGCGGGATGGTGAACGGGTATTTTGACGTGGCGAGGCACACGGACAAGGACTGGAAGCGTATGATCGGCAAGGCCCCCCACAGCATGTTCGACATCGTGGGGCGGTATTCCATGATGATCCTTCACACGGAATATCTGAAGGCTTACAGCCCGGATTCCATCGCGAAATCCGTCAGGGTGTGGGATGAGAGCGTCAGGGCCATGTGGAAAATCATGGGCTTTGACAAATATCCCCAGCCGCATAACAACCGGCAGCTTGGAGTTTCCGTGGAAGGCGGAGCCCATATGTTCGCCACTTGGTATTACTGCGGCTACAGCGTCGGAGATCAGGGAAATACGTTGAAAAATGAAGTGATCTCCCCCGGCGTCCTTCAGGGGAACCGCCTCTGGGGATTCGGGCATGAAGTCGGCCACTGCTACCAGCATCCGTTCAACTGGCGCAGCATGTCTGAAAGCTCCAATAACTTCTTCGCCCAGTTGATCCTGGACCAGGTGACCAACCCCATTAACGGCAATGAACTGGCCTCCGACATGGAAAACCCGTGCAAGTACCTGCTGTCAGAGGCGGTAAAGGGCCTGCCGTTCCATGATCTGAACGGCTGGGCCAAGTGGGGTTTTGCTCAATATTCCTTCTACCTGTATTTCCATAAGCTGGGCATCAACCCGGAATTTTATCCTGCGCTGTTTGAATCATTGCGCCGCAAGCCGCTTTCCAGGCAGGCGTATGAGGTTTCCGAGGCCCATCTGGCCCTGTATGAACGCATCTGCAATGTCAGCAGGACGGACTTTACTGATGACTTTGAAATTTTCAATTGGTTCGTTCCGATTGACCACAAAGGGAACCAGTATGGGGAATACAGCTTCAAGATGACGGAGGAAATGGCTCGCGCCTCCAAGGCCCGGATCGCCGCCAGGCGGTACCCCAAGCCGAAATTCCGTATCGCCTTCCTGCACCAGCATGGGAAAACGGTCGATTTGTGGGGACAGAACCTGCATGGTTCCCAGCTCAACGGGTATTGGACCAAATACAAGCAGAACGCGAAGCTCAGCCCGTCCGTGAGCGCCTCCAAAAAGGACAGCATGATTATCGTGCGGAATGGGGAAAATGCGGCCGCTTTCTGCGTAGTGACCAACGGAAAGGTGGTGGGTTATTATGACCGCCAGAAGTTTGACGTTTCCGGCGTGGATTGGAATGATACCTCCAAGGTGTACGCCATTCCGATTCAGACTGCGGAACCCTATAAGCTGATTTATTCCGCCACGCGCTCCTGACCTGGTTCCGGAGATTAGCGAAAGCCCCTTCCGGAAAATCTTTTCCGGAAGGGGCCGGGCGTTGGGGCGTCCTGTTATTCGGGCGCCTTGAAGTTGTACACGGGCCTGATGCGTTCCACGATTTCCGCCGTTTCATGGATGTTGCCCAGCACGCTTTCTCCATCCTTGTAGGCCATCGGCGCTTCATCCAGCGTAGCGCGGGAGACGCAGGTGGAGAAAATGCCCTGCATGGAAGCTTCGAATTCCTCTAGGGAAAGGTTGGCTTTGGCCTTTTTGCGGGACATGCTGCGGCCTGCGCCGTGCGGGGAGGAGGAATTGAATTCCTCATTCCCCCTGCCAATGCAGATGACAGAGCCGTCCCGCATGTTCAGGGGAACGATGAGTTTTTCTCCAAGTCCGGCCCGGACGGCCCCCTTGCGGATGACGTTGTCTTCCGCAATGTAGTTGTGCACGGTGTCGAAGATTTCAAGGTCCGCGGCATCGTCCAGCAGCTCATGCAGCATCACGCGGCGGTTCAGGGCGGCGAAGCGCTGGGCCACCTTCATGTCCCGCATGTAGTTCAGCGTATCTTCTCCCTGCAGGTAGCAGAGGCCTTTCTTGCGTTCCTTGAGATAGGCGTCCGGGCAAGTGGCCACGGCAATCTTCTGGTAGCGTTCCGCAATTTTCAGGCCGAAGTTGCGGGAACCGGAGTGGATGCACAGGAAGGCGTGTTCCGTACCCTGCGCTATTTCAATGAAGTGGTTGCCGCCGCCCAGGGAACCCACGGAGCGGCGGTGCCTGTCTTTCTCCGTTCTCAGCACATCCACGCAGATGCGGGAGATTTCTTCATCCAGTTCCGGATCGTCCAGCAGGGCTTGGTGGACGGAAGAGCGGGCGTGCATGCCGGACGGGATGCGTTCGCGCAGCCGCGCGTCAAACCGGGAGAAATCCGGCACGCCTGCCAGCCTGGCCGTAAGCACCCCGCAGCCGATGTCCACGCCGATCAGGTTGGGAATCACCTTGTCCGTTTTCAGTTCAGCGGTGAAGCCGATGACGCAGCCGGCTCCGGCATGCACGTCCGGCATGATGCGCACCCGGCTTCCTTCAAAGGCGGGGTGGTTGCAGACGTCCCTGATCTGGGTGCGGGCCAGGTCTTCCAGTTCATCCGTGAACACGCGGGCTTCCGTGTATTTTCCGTCGATGGTGATCATGGTTTTATTTTCTTTTGGTTGAAGGGCGGGGGCCGCGGAAAGCGGCGCTGCGCCCTGTGACTCCGTTACCATAGCGCATTTACTGACTCTTGCATTATGCAAGTATTCATATAATATGACTTTAAAGTTATGTTTGAGCACCTTTTCGCAGAACGGGGGCTGTCCCTGGACCGCCTGAAAACCCTGATAGAAGTGGCCAAGGCGGGGAGTATTGCCGCCGCCGCGCGCGGGGACAGTGCGCGGCAAAGCCTGTATTCCCGCCAGATCAAGGAATTGGAGGAATTCTTCGGCGTGGAGCTGGCGGGCCGCCGCGGGAAAGTGCTGGCGCTTACCAGGTCCGGCTGGGAGCTGGTGCGCCTGGCCAGCGAAAGCCTGTGCCTGCTGGATGATTTCAAAAGCCGGAGCCGGAACCTGCCCTACCGGTTCACCATCGGCGCCGGGGACAGCCTGCACGCGTGGGTGGTTGCTCCCGTGCTTGCGGACATCCAGCGGAGCGGCCTGCCGTGGCTGTTCGCGCTGGAGAACCTCCGCAACAGTGAAATTCCCCTCAAGCTTCAGAACATGGATGTGGACTTCGGCATCGTGCGCACCAGCGCGCTGGCGGCGGAAGGGCTGGAAAGCCGGGCCATCTGCTCCATGGATTATGCGCTGTACGTGCCTGCGGCCCTGGCCGGAAAAAAGGTGCGGGGAAGGGATGAGGATTTTTCCCTCCTGCTGGGCATGTTCCCCCTGGCTACGCTGGGGAGCGGTTCCGGCTTCCATGCCTCGCTGAAACGGAATTGCGCGGAATTCGGCATCAGTCTGCGGGTGCAGTGTGAAACGCAGTCCTTCCCCTTTGCGGCGCGCATGCTGAAAAGCGGGGCGTTCATGGCGGTTCTCCCCTGCATGGCGGAGGCGGAGCTGGGCGGGGGATTCGTCAAGGTCACCCATCCTGCGCTGGACAGGCTGTCCCGCAGTATTTCCTTGGCCTGGAATCCCCGCCTGCTGCGCGTGAGGCCTTCCGCCCGGCGCGTGATTGACGTTTTTTCCGCTCCGGAACGGAAATAGCGGAAGGAAAATCAATCCGAATCCACGCCAAGCTTGTTCTTCCGGTAGTGGTCCAGGGAAATGCGGTAGAAGTACACGATCGCCAGCAGGTTCAGCAATGCTCCTGTGCCAAAGGCCCAGTTCAGGTTCAGGTACGCGTAAATCTTGCCCCCGAAGAACATGCCCGTGCCCACCCCGATGTCAAAGGCCGTGAAGAACGTGGAATTGACGGCTCCCCGGTGCCCGCGGTCCGCCATGTTCAGCTTCATGGTCTGGAAGGTGGGGATAAAGATGCCGAAGCCGAAGCCGATGAGGATGGCGGACGTGTAGTAAACCCATTCCAGCGGAGCGAGCGCCAGCGCGCCGAAGCTGACGGTCAGGATGCTCAGGGAGATGACGGAAAGCTCCGCTACGCGCCCGCGGTCGATTTGCCTGCCCACCATGAACCGGGAGACCAGCATGCCCAGCCCCATCAGCGCGTAAAACAGCCCGGCGTACTTGAAGCCGTACATTTTCCCGTACAGGGCGGAGTAAACGGCCACCACCCCGTAGGAAAAGGAAGCGATCATCACGTTCACCGCCAGCGGAATGCCCACGCGCAGCACCAGGCGGTCCAGCACCTTTTTGGGCGTTTCCTGCACGGGTTCCTGGACGGGGCGTTTGGGCGCGCGGATGAGGGAGGCGATTCCAGCCCCGGCCAGGCACAGCACCAGGGAGCTCCACGTAATTACGTAAAAGCCGTATACCTGGTATACCTGGAGGCCGATGACGGGTCCCAGGCACATGCCCAGCGTCATCGTCATGCCGAAAAAGCCCAGGCCCTCCCCGCGGCGGGAAGGGGGGATGATATCCACGGCCATCGTCGGACCGGAGGTGGTCATGCCGCCCCAGATCAGGCCCTGCACGAAGCGCGTCAGGAAAAACGCCAGGGCGGTGGCGGCCACGGCATACCCTGAAAAGGACAGGGCCAGCAGGATGTAAACCGTGATGTAAATCTTCTTGCGGTCTCCGGTGTCCACCCGGTGCGCGAACCAGGGGCGGGAAATGATGGCGGCCAGCACGTAAATGGACATGATCCAGCCCAGCCAGCCGGAGGAAACCTGCAATTGACCCGTCAAATACAGCGGGAGCACGGGCACCAGTTCAAAAAAGGCCAGTCCCATCATCAGGTTGGCGCAGCAGGCCAGGATGTAGTCCCGCGTCCAGAGAGGCACTTTGATGGGCGGTGCGGTTTCCGCCGCCAATTCATCTCTGGTCCGGGTCATGCAGGGGTTGTACAGCCATCGGCAAAAGTTTCAAACGGTTGACGTGTCATGCCGCTGGGGGAAGTGGGGAAAGGCGCTTCGCGGATTCCTTTTTTGAAAAATTATCTGTCTTTACAGGAAAAGCTTACACCAAGCAGGGTGCCTCTTCCGTCAATAGCGTCCAGATAATCAAACACCTCTCCGCAGGGAGTTTCATCCTCAACGAGGAAAATGAACGCCCTGTGCTGGCGGATATCGGCATTTGCCATGCGGGCAAAGGCTTGAACATCGTTTTTCCGGCGTTCATCGTTGCCCTCGTCACGGATATGCCAGTGAATGAGCGGGTAGGGGTCTCTTCCCGAACAAGAGGATTGGATAAATTCCACGAAGGGATAGGAAGGTTCGGTGGAGGGAGCTTTTTTAACAGAAATAGAGACATTTTCCCGGCAAGGATGTTCCATAATGGAGCCTTCCGGAAGGCCCAGAATAGTGCAATCAATGTCTTTTAGACATTCCAAGTCAATACTTTCAGGCGTAATTGCAGTTCTGGGATAGTCACAGCAAAGAACATTGGCGAACGCAGGCGCCACAACATCGTCCTTGCGCAGGCGGATATCATTCACGCCGCGTTCGTAAGCTTCTTGCAACCCCTTGCGGACACAGGACCAGGGAAGAAGAGGATTGTCCAGATTGATCGTCAGTATCCGTTCAGAGGCCGGTTCCATTTTCCATTCCATGACGGAACCGGGCAGTTCCGAAGCGTTCAGGACGATTTCTCCAGGCAATAAGGCAGGTTCCTCTTTGGAACACGTTCCAAGCAAAAGGCAGGCACAGCATGAGAAAAGGAGGGGAAGATGGCGGAACATCAAGGAAGGAGTTGGGATTAAGGGGCATGGGAAATGTATGTCCTTGTTTAGATAAATTCATATTCCGTTGAAAATCAAGTTAATTCGTTAGAGAAAAATAGTTCTGGACCGATGGCAGCCGGAACCCGGATGCTCTGTCGCTCCTTCCGGAACATGCCTTCTTTTTTGCGTGCAGGGCCGCGCAGGAGTGGTAGGGTACAGGGTATGAGCGTAATAACCAAGCGTGGAGACAGCGGAGAAACGGACCTGATGTTCGGCAAACGGAGCCCAAAGACGGCCCCGCGCATTGAAGCTTACGGAACGGTGGATGAACTGAATTCCCTGATCGGCGTGGTGCGGCATTCCGGGGTGAGTCCCCGGACGGTGGAGATGCTGGACGGCGTTCAGGCGCGCCTGGTGGGCGCCATGGGGGAACTGGCCACGCTGGAGGAAGATCTTCCCAAGTATGATGAAAAGGGCTATGCCCGCATTACGGCGGAGGACGTGGCCTGGCTGGAGGAACAGGCCCACCTGCTGGAGAAGGAATGCGACATCCGTTTCAAGGGGTGGGCACGTCCCGGCAAGGAGGGTTCCCTGGGCGCCGCGCAACTGGACCTGGCCCGGTCCGTCTGCCGCCGTGCGGAACGCCGGGTGGTGGCGCTGAGGCTGGATAATGCCTTGAGCAACGTGAACACGGCCCTCTTCCTGAACCGCCTTTCCGACCTCTGCTGGGTTCTAGCCCGCTTTGAAGCGCTGGACGCCGTGGAAAAGGCGGAAGACTGAACAGGATATTTCCGCCATCCTCTTTTGCCGGGAGAGCGGAAGATTGAAAAAGGGTGTTTGCGGAGTAGGCCAGAAGCTTTTATTCCTTGAACTTCTGCCTATGCAGAAATTCAAGGAAGGAGGGATTTGTGGCGGGAAGTTTGTCCCTTTCCTGGATTTTCTCGTATATGCGCATATACATTCCCAGGCCGTCTCCGCCGCATATATGGCCGCCTGTCATGCGGCGTTTTGTCCCGCTGCCGTCCAGGAGAACAATGGTTCCGCTCAGAGGATGAAGGATGCTGTAATGGCTGTCAAACCCGATACCGTATGCGGCTGTTCCATCGGTGAATTCCAGCGTGGATACGTTAAAAAATGTTTCCTGATGGTTTTTTGCGAGGTCCAAATCTCTGTCGCATCTCCAGAGGAGGGCGGGAATGGAAAGAAAATAGAGTCCGGCGGCGGCCAGAATCAGCACGGAAAGAAGCAGTTTATATCTTTTTAAAAATTGCATGGCTGGAAGAATTTCTTGCTATGTCATTCGCGCAAATCCGTTTCACCTTGAAGGCTGGCGGTGCGAATCATCTCCACGGTGGCAGATGGAGTTAAACGCCCCTGTTTCATTTTAAGCGGGGTAATACTGTTTTTTGTTGAGAGAAGCCGGATTCCCGAATGCGGACGGTTAACTGAAACAGGGAACGGAATTTCTGTTCTTCATTCAAATTACATTAAGAAGGCCAGCATTTTATGTCAAGTCCGCATGGATATGTTTCTGCCTCTTTCCTGTCCGGAACGGAAGAGGTTCAATAAGCGCATCCGTACTTCCGCCTTATTTTTTGACGCTTGCGGAATTTCTGCTTGTGTTGAAGACTTAAAAGGGAGAGAAGATGGGTACATAGAATTGCCCCTCCCATGAAATCCTATTCTTTTGCTATTGGCTGCTTCTTAGGAATTTGCAGTATTTGTTCATCCCTTGCCGCCACTACGGTGGTTTATCCGCCCCCCTCCCCCACCCATCTGGAAAAGGGGAAACCGTTTCAGCTGGTCTTTGACAAGGCCGTGGTGCCCGCTTCCGAGGTGGGAAAACCGGCAGCCCCGGAACTCATGTCCTTTTCCCCGGAGGAGAAACCGCTGGAACTGGCATTGGACAAGTCCGCCGTACCGGGCGCCGGGCTGACGGGACTGGAGGAGGCAGGGCTGACGGTTCTTTTTCCTTCCTTGAAGTTTTCTTCCAAATGGATTACTCCCAACGTGCTGGAGTGCGTTCCGCTGGAGGAGGTCCCCTTCCGGGCCTCCTATTTATGGAAACCGGCGGAGAATGCCCGTTTTCTGGACGGGTCCCCGGTGCCGTCCGTTCCGCTGCGCCTGGCGGGACGCATGACCTGGAATTTCTTCCTGTCTTCCATGGACAGGGGCTGGCAAGGGAGTGAAGTTTACCCGTGGGAAAGTTTTTTCCTGGTAATTCCCGACGCTGTTCCGGACAAGGGCAATTCCTCGGACAGCTTGTATGGCAACGGCAAGGGGTTCCTGATGCTTCCGGGTTATTGCTCATGGAAGGAGGCATTGGAAAAGAACCTTCGTTTTGTCGGCGTTTTGGAGGCAGATCAGTTGAAGTCCGCAGATTTTAAAGAGCAGTTCAAGGCCGCCGCCGGGGAGAATAATATGGGATTCCGGTTAAGACCTGCCACGTTGAAGGAAATAAGAGATGCAAAATCCTACCGCGTGAGAAATATTGCAGGGGAGGGAAGATTCAGAGGCAGTCCGGAGAGCATGGCCGTTCCCGGCGTGTATGTCATTCAGCCGGAAGGGATGTTCCGGTATGGCAGGGATTATTACCTGGTCAGTTTGGATGCTTCCTTCCTGTCCTCCCGCGGACGGGAAAGAAAAACCGGATGGGATGAGATCAAGCTGGGTACCGTGCCCCGCTTTTCCGCCTCCGGCTATTATCATGCGTTTTCCGGCAGCGGAGGCCGTTTAACCCTTGAATGGACCCTCCCTGTGCAGATTGGGGATTTGGCGCAATTCTGCCGGGACCATGTGGAGTTGTTCATGGAGGGCGACAAGAAGCCGATGGCTTACGATGAACAGGAGGGAGGCTTTACCGCATCCCTTGGTGGAGAAGAAGGGGAGGCCGCCCGGAACGTAGTGATCCGCCTAGACAGGGAACGGCTGGCGGACATGAAGCATATCCGCCCCCAGTGGTATTCCTCCCTGCCTTTCCTGGTGAGCGGAGAGGCCGCCGTGTTTAAACTGAAATGGAAGCTGAAGGGCGTCCGTTCCGTGGACGGCCAGGAATTGTCCCGGAAGAATGCGGAAGATTCCGTAGAGGTGAGGCCGGAGGCTCCCTCCCTGTACCTGGATGCGGGCAATAACGGCGTCATGTACGCCGGGTCCCGCAAATTGAAGGCTTCCGTCAGCAATTTGAAGGATTTGACCGTGCGCGGCTACCGGATCAGGGATGGCTACCAGCACCAGACGATGGCGGCTTACAGGAAGATTTATGAGCGGGACCAGGAGGCGCCGCTGGCCCGTACCGTGACGGACCGCGACCAGAGGCATTTCCTCCCTGCGGAGCTTCTTGCTGCGGATAAGAAAGGGGAGCTGGCCCTGGACGTCCGTGATAAAACGGAAGCGTCCGTCAGCCTGGACGGCCTGTTCGGCGGGTCCGTGGAGCCGGGCATGTATTTCATTGAGGTGGAAGGCCGCGTCAGTAATCCGGTGCTGGAGGCGTACAGGCTGTTTGGCGCGCCGTCGGAGAACGGGGGCAGAAGGGATTTCAGCAGGGATGAGGCTTCTTATGCCGTGCAGGCCGTCGTCCAGGTGACGGACCTGGGCGTCCTTCACAAGAAGACGGCGGATGACATGTTTGTGTACGTGTATTCCCTGGCTACCGGAAAAGCAGCGGAGAAGGCGCAGGTCCAGTTGCTGGACGACGGGGGCGCCGTGCTGGCTTCCGTTCCCGTGGAGCAGGGCGCCGTGCGGCTGCCCATGACCGGAATGGACAAAAAGGCCGCTTACGTGCGCGTCCTGTCCGGGGCGGACAGCTACCTGAGCCCCCTGAAAGACTGGCCGGGGAAAGTGAGCACGTGGTCCTTTGACGTGAAGACGCTGCCTTATGAGTGGGAGGCCCTGGGGCTGAATCCGGCCTCTACCGCGGAAACCAGGCTGTTCATGTTCTCTGACCGGAACCTTTACCGCCCGGGAGAGACGATGCACCTGAAGGGAATCGTGCGGTCCCTGCTGGATAACCGTCTCACCCTCGCTCCCGTGGAGGAAGTCAAACTGACTATCCGGGACAGCCGGGACCGGGAAGTGGCCGTCAAGCAGGTGAATTTGTCTGATACGGGAACGTTTGACCTGGATTTCACCTTCCCTGATGAAGAGACGGGAACTTACGCCGTCCTTGCCAGCCTGCGGCTGAAAGGGGATTCCGCCCAGGCGGGGAAGGAAGATGGTTCCTCCGAAGACGGGTATGATTACAAAAAATATTACCGGGAGGAGGTCTACAAGAGCAACCGGGAATTCCGGTATCCTGTGGAGGTGGCCGAGTTCAAGCGGAATGAGTTTGAAGTGGAGGAGAGAATCCATAACTTAAAGCCGGGCGCCGCTGTCCTGAAGGCTGACGTGAAGGCCACCAATTTCACCGGAACCCCCGTTTCCGGCGGCAAGGTAAATTGGTCCCTGCGCAGCGTACCGTCCAATTTCTATCCTGCCGGATACAGGGATTACCGTTTCGGGGATTACCGGGATGAGGACGCGGGCTACTGGGAGGCCTATTACGGTTATTCCGGCGGCGGTTCTTCTTCCCATATGAAGCAGCAGTCCGCCGTGCTGGACGGAGAAGGCAGGAATACGGTGGAGTTTTCCCTGGACGGCCAGTCCTTCCCCAGAGCCAGGCGGCTGTCCCTCCAGGCCTCTGTCGTGAACGGGAATGAGCAGCTGGTCAAGACTTCCCGGAGCGCCGTCTGGAATCCGGCTTCCGTTTTTGTGGGGGTGAAGAACAGCTCTTCCATCTGCCGCCAGGGAACGCCCCTGGACTTGCGCCTGATTGCGCTGGGGCTGGACGGAAAGCCCTATGCGGGAAATGGCCTGGACCTGAACATGACGGTGACGCGCACCGCCTTCCGGCCTGTGCGGTATGAAAGCGATGATGCCACGACCGTGCGCAATGACGAGGTGACGAGCACGGTGATGGAGAAGGCGCTGACTGTGACTCCGGCGGATTCCGCCGATATACGGACGGGAGGTAAGGCCGTTTCCATCCCCACCGCCCAGGATGGCATTTACGAGGTGGCTTTTTCCGGACGTGACGCGGATGGGCGGGAATTCCGCACCGCCGTGAAGTACTGGGTTTACGGCAGTGACGTTTCCCCGTGGGAATACCATGACGGCCTGAAGGTAAAGATTATCCCGGACAAGCAATTGTACAAGCCGGGAGAAACGGCCCGCCTCCTGGTCCAGACTCCCATTGAGGGGGAAGTGATGGTGACGGTGGAACGGGAGAAGGTGCTGCGGAGTTTCGCCAGAAAGCTGACGCTGGACAATCCCGTGATTGAGGTGCCGCTGGAGGATGCGGACGCTCCGAATGTTTATGTCTCCGTTTTCCTGGTGAAGGGGGCGGATTTGAGCGGGCGTAAAGCCCGCAATCCCCAGTTGAAGCTGGGATACGCCGCCCTGAAGGTGCAGCCCATCCGGCACATCCTGAATGTGAAGGTGTCTCCCCCCGCCGGCATGTCCCGGCCCGGTTCCCTTGCCGTGGTCAGAGGCGTGGTGACGGATTATTCCGGAAGGCCGGTGCGGAATGCGGAGGTGTGCCTGTTTGCGGAGGATGAAGGCACCCTCCAGGTCATCGGTTACAAAACGCCCCGGCCCATCCGTTATTTTTATGCGGACCGCCCCCTGTCCGTGGGCACGTGGACTACGCTGGAACAAATTCTGGATGAAGACTGGGGCGGCCGCTCCACGGACAACAAGGGCGTTTTCATCGGCGGCGGGGATTCCTCAGACGGTTCCCGGAAAGCTCCGGAAAACCTGGATTTAAGGAAGAATTTCAACCCGTGCGCCGTGTGGCTGGCTTCACTCCGCACGGACGGGGAGGGCCGTTTCAAGGCCGAATACAGGAATCCGGATACGCTGACCCGCTACCGGGTGATGGCGGTCGCCCTGGCGGGAGCTGCCGATTTTGGAACCGGGGAAAGCGCCTATGTGGTCAACAAGCCCGTGATGCTGGAACCCGCTCCCCCCTTCGCCGCAACGGAGGGTGATTCCCTGAATATTCCGGTGACGGTGAGCCAGACGGGTGACAGAAAAGGGCCGTGGGTGGTCACGCTGAAGTCCGGTTCCGCCGTAGCCTCCGTGTCCCAGCCCGTGCAGACGCTGACTTTGAACGGGAACCAGCCGAAAACGCTGGTGTTCAACGTGAAATTCACGCAGCCCGGAGAAGCGCGGCTGACCTGGGACATACGTGCCGCTGATGGCAGCGGCGCGCCTTATTCCTCCGGGGTTTACTCCCTGCTGAAGGATACCGTGGAGCATGCGTTTGAGGTGGTGCCTCCCTTCCCTGACCTGCGGGAGCTGCGCTGCTTCTCTCTTTCCTCCGGGAAGACGCTTGATCTGCCGGAATTGGTGACTACGCCTTTTCTGAAGGGAACGCCCATCCGAGTGACGCTCGGCACATCTCCCCTGCTGTATGCGGACGGCAGCGTGAATTATCTGTTGCGTTATCCGTACGGTTGCCTGGAACAACTTTCCTCCTCCACGCTCCCGTGGCTTTATGAGCCGCTTCTGGCCAAATTCCTTCCCGGCTTCAAGGGAAAATCTCCGGAGGACCGTTCGCGGGCCCTGCGGAGCGGCGTGTACAAGATTATGAAGAACCAGCTTTCCTCCGGTGGCCTGGCCTACTGGCAGGGAGGCACGGAGGTGAGCGAATATTGTCCGTATGCCGCGCTGGTGCTGACCCTGGCGCGGGAGCAGGGAGTTTACGTTCCGGAGCATGATCTTGACAAGCTGTACGCCTATCTGGGGCGGCAGCTGTCCGGAAATCCCCGTGAGGAGCTCCTGGCGGCCTGGGCGCTGGCCCGCGCGGGGCACATGCCCGCCTCCCTGCTCAACCGCCTGCTGGACCATGCCCGCGAGCTGAAAGCGGAAGACCGCCTGTACCTGGCGCTGGCCGCGGCGCTTTCCCCCCGTCCGGAGGCGAAAGCCCAGGCCCGGAACCTGGTGAAGGTTTCCGCAGAGGAAATGAAAGAGCCCCGCTGCCGCCTTCTGGCGGCCCTGGCGGAGATGGCGCTGGCTCCCGGTGACGAAGCGGTCCGGGAAAGGCTGGAACGCCTGGTTGTGGACAGGATGTCCGGCTCCTTCGGGGGGCGGGCTCCGTACTCCACCTGGACTTCCGGCTGGGATGTCCTTCTGCTGGGGGAATACCTGAAAGGCTTGCAGACGGCGCCCCTTTCCGCCCCCTTCCGCGTGGAGCGCGGCGGGCGCACGCTTGACGGCGTATGCTCCGTGTCTTCTCCGGCCCGGTTCCTCACCGCAGTGGGGGAGAAAGCCGTGCTCAGCCTTCCGGAGGCCGGAACCAGGGTGTACGGCATGGCGGAGGCCCACGGGCGCAGCAGTACGCAGCGTGACGGCGCCGCCGTCAACAGGGGTTTTGCCGTTTCACGCATTTATGAAAAGCTTTCCCCGGAAGGCACGTGGACGCCCGCGGCGGAGTTCGCCGTAGGGGAGCTGGTTAGGATCACCCTTCAGGTGGACAAGGCTCCGGACCCGCTGACGTATGTGGTGATGGAAGATTACCTGCCCTCTGCCTTTGAAGCCCTGAATCCGGCCCTGCTTTCCCAGATGCCGGGGGGCCGGGAGAGTGAGGCGGGGGACGAGGGAAACCGGTGGTTCTACTGGAGCGGGTGGGTGTCCCACCGGGAATTCCTCAAGGACCGGGTGCGCTTCTTCGCCAATTCCTGGAGGGAGGGCCGTTTTACGGCGCGCTATCTGGCGCGGGTGACCAAGTCCGGCGCCGTCATCGCCCCCTCTGCCAAGGCGGAACTGATGTACAAGCCGGAAACCTACGGACTGAGCATTCCCCAGAAGCTGACCGTCTCTCCGGGGCAGTGACCACGGTTTTATTCCGATGCGGAGCAGATTCATGACCAGGGCGTTTCTCAAGGGACTCTTTAAACGGAAAAACCTCCTTCGGGCTGCGGGAGGGCTGGCCGTGGCGTGGCTGCTTGCATGGTATGCGGTTCCCTGGCTGTTTCCCCTGCCGGAAGGGCTGCTTCATCCGGAAGAACGGGGCGCCCTTGTCCTGGACAGGGACGGCGCAAGGATCGCCACGCTGCCGGGACCGGATTACTACCACACGGAACCCGTCCGGCTACAGGAGGTGCCGGACATGCTGCTGAAGGCCACCCTGGCGGCGGAAGACAAACGTTTTTTCAGCCACGGCGGGGCGGACTTCCTGGCCCTGGCCCGCGCTGTGGCGGCGAATGCCGCGGGCGGAGAGGTTGTGTCCGGCGCGTCCACCATCACCCAGCAGCTCGCCAAGAATGCCAATCCTCCGGTTCCCAGGAGTCTCCCCGCCAAGGCCAGGGAATTTTTCCAGGCCCGGCGCATGGAGATGAGCATGAGCAAGGAGGCTATTCTGGAGTCCTATTTCAACCGCCTGGATTACGGCAATCTGCGCCGGGGGCCCGCCGCGGCGGCGCGTTTCTACTTTGGCCGGGAAATGTCACGCCTGTCCCTGGCGCAGTGCGCCCTGCTGGCCGGGCTGCCGCAGGGGCCTTCCTTCCTGAACCCCCTCCGGCATCCGGAACGCGCGCTGCAACGGCGGAACCTGGTGCTCCGGCGCATGAGGGAGGAAGGCTGGGCCACCGACGGCATGGTGGACCGCGCCCTGCTGGAACCCCTGTTCAGCGTGGGGGCGGAAGAAGACCGCCGGCCGCTGGCCCCCCATGTGACCGCCGCCCTGATGCATGCGGGCCGCACGGGAGAGGTGCGCACCACGCTGGACGCCTCCCTGCAGCGCGGCGCCCTGGAGATCGTGAAGCGTGAGCTGGAGCGCCTGAAAGGCCACCATGTGACGCAGGCCGCCGTGGTCGTGGCGGAAAACGCTACGGGAAACATTCTCTGCCTGGTTGGGTCCGCCGACAGGAGCCATCCGGCGGGGGGATTGCTGGACGGCACTACGCTGCGGCGCTCCCCCGGCTCCGCCCTGAAACCCTTCGTGTATGCCCAGGCGTTTGTCCTGGGGGCGTATCCGGGGACGGTGTTGCCGGATGTCCCCACTACATACCGGAGCGCGCACGGGCTGGAAGCGCCGCAGAATTATAACAGGGCCTACATGGGGCCCATTTCCATCAGGCAGGCGCTGGCCTGCTCCCAGAATATTCCGGCCATGAGGGCGCTGGGCACGTTCGGCGGTGCTGCCCGGCTGCTGAAATTGTTGAACAATCTGGGTATCCGGGGCATTCAGGGGGACGCCTCGCATTACGGCCTGGGGCTGGCCATCGGCAATGCGGAAGTCTCTTTGCGGGAGTTGACGGGGGCGTATGCGTGCCTGGCCCGCGGAGGCGCCTTTTTACCCCTGAAGCTGGAACAGGGGCCTTCTGTGCCGGAGCGGCCCGTACTTCCCCCGGAGGCCTGCTTCCTGACAGCGGATATTCTGGCGGACCGGGAGGCGCGGCTGGCTGCGTTCAGCGATGCGGAGGTGATGAACCTGCCTTTCCGGTATGCCTGCAAGACGGGCACTTCCTCTGATTTCCGGGACAATTGGTGCATAGGCTTCACCCGTGAAATTACCGTGGGCGTGTGGGTAGGCAACTTTGACGCCTCTCCTATGAAGCAGGTAGGGGGCATGGCCGGGGCCGCTCCCATTTTTGCCGGGGTTATGAAGCTGGCGCACCGGAATCTTCCTCCTTCCTTCTCCCGCGCCGTTCCCGGCATGGTCCGCATCCGCATTGACGCCCGCACGGGCAGGCGGGAAGGTGCGCTGCGTGTGCCGCAGGCCCATGCCAGGGAGGAATGGACTTCACTGGAGACGATGCCGCAGGAGGCTACAGCGGGGGATTATGACGCGGCAGGCCGCGCCTTCCTGGACAGTCGTTACACGGAATGGTTCACCAGTCCTTCCTGCACGGCGCGGGACGCTTATTGCCTGCTTCCCGGGACCTGGTCCGGGGAAACTCCGCGCATCCTGGTTCCGGCGGATGGTTCACGCCTGGTCCTGGATCCGGAAATGCCGGGAATGGGGCGGCGGCTTAAGCTGCGCTCCAATCTTCCGGCCGGGGCCGTCTGGTCCTCCCCCACCCTGACTATCGTGCAGTATGGGGATGAGGCTACAGTCCTGCTGGAACCAGGGGCGCACGTCATTACCGTGCGCCATCCGGAACTGAATCTGGAACAGCGCGCATCCGTTACCGTCAGGGAACTGTAACAGTGGTGGAAGTTCCGGGTCAGTCCAGCGGGAGGATGGACGTGACCAGCATTTTGAACCTTCCCTGGGCGATTACGGAATGGGGCACGCCTGCGGGGATCATCAGGGTCTGGCCCTGCGGCACGTTCATGGAATCATTGCCCACAGTAAAAAAGGCGGTGCCGTCCAGCACCTGCACCAGGGCGGGGCCCGGCGTCTGGTGGGTGGGAAGGAGCTGCTCGTCGTCAAAGGCCAGAATGGTCATATTGACGCCCTTGGAGCGCACAAGGGCCAGGCTGGTGATTTGCCCTTCGCGGTATTCAATCAGGTCCGCGTAAGTAAAAGGCGTCCGTTCGGGGATGTGCTGGATTGCTGTCATGCAGGTTGGACACCCTCATTTCCCCCTGCCGTTTCCGTCATGACAGGCTTCCGGGAAAAAGGCCCGCTCCAGACCCGGGAGCGGACCTTGGCATTCAGCATTCATATCGCGCTTACTTACGGGTTCAACGTCCTGGTTTCATAGGCGTGGGGTCGGTTTCACAAGTAAACAGCAACCAGTCTATACACGAAAAGGGCAATTTACTTCAAGAAAATTTTTAGCAAAAAAGCCCGGAGATGATTCTCCTGCAAGGAGAACCGCGGTTAGTGACCTTTCCGGCGCGTTTCCGCTGCGTCTCCCTTGCGCGCCTGGCGGGGGCGGCGCTTGTGCCCGGTGGAGCGGTTTTCCCTTTTGCCTGAGGCGGCCGTCTTTTCCGGCTTCCCTCGTTCACCGCGGGAGGCGATGGTGAAATCAGCCCACTGCTGGTCCCGGTCCACTTTCACGGGGATGACGGGAACGCGCAGCCCCGCGCACAGCACGGAACCGTGATCATTCTTCCAGCGGTTGGCAAAGGCCTCATACACCCAGCGGCCGCCGGGAAGCTGGTCGGGCTTGATCAGTCCCTTGATCTGGAGGCGGGGGATTTCCAGCATCACGCCGAAGTGGCGCGCTTCCGTAATCAGGGCCTCGTGCACTTCCGGATGGTCCGCGAAGCACTGGCCTTCCAGCCATTCAAAGAGTTTCATCCGGTTGGCGTCCTTTTCCGCACTGGCTGAGGTGCGCTCCGTCTCGGAAATGTGCTCTGCATCTTCCTCCAGCCTGCTCACGCTGCCGGGGCCTTTGGCGCCCTTGGGGGGATTGGCCAGCAGGGGATCCAGGGAACGGTGCACCACCAGGTCCGCATAACGGCGGATGGGGCTGGTGAAATGGCAGTAATTGGGGGTAGCCAGGCCGTAATGGCCCAGGGGCTCCGTATCGTACCTGGCCCGCATCAGGCTTTTCAGCAGGGCCAGCTTGAGGAGCTGTTCGTCCGGAGAACCCTTGATGGATTTCATCAGTTCATTCAGGTACTGCCGCTGGCTGATGTCATGGACGGGGTGCCCGTATAGTTTGCATAGCTGGCCGAACTCGAACAGCTTGGCGGAGTCCGGCTCTTCATGGACGCGGTAGATGGTGGGGCGGTTCTTGTTCTTCAGCGTCAGGGCCACGGCCCCATTGGCCGCCAGCATGCATTCTTCAATAAGCTGGTGGCTCTCGTCATACTCTTCCGTGATGATGTCCGTCACGCGGCCGTCCTTGTCCATGACGGCGCGCACTTCCGGAAAGTCCAGGTCCAGGGCTCCCTTGGCATAACGGTTGCGGCGCAGGATGGAGGCGAGCTTCCAGGCTTCCCGGACCATGGAGGGAATTTCCCCCTTGTCATGCCCCTTCATCATGGTGAAGGCCTCCTGGTAGGTCAGGCGCGCCTTGCTGCGGATGTAGGCGTCCGCAAAACGGGAGCCGAGCAGCTTGCCCTTTTTATCAAACTTCATTTCACACACCTTCGTCAGGCGGACGACGTCCGGGCGCAGGCTGCACAAATCGTCGGAAAGGCGGGGAGGCAGCATGGGGAGAACGCGGTCCGGCAGGTAAGTGGAATTGCCGCGGCGCAGGGCTTCTTCATCCAGCGCGCTGCCGGGCTTCACGAAGTGGGAGACATCCGCAATATGGACGGCCAGCGTCCAGCCCTGCGGAGTGGCCTTGATGGAAATGGCGTCATCAAAATCCTTGGCGCTCGCGGGGTCAATGGTGATGACGGTGCGGTCCGTCCAGTCCTCCCGGCGGGCAAGTTCCCCGGAAGAAGGGTCTTTGGGGAGGTTTTCCAGTTCCCGGAGGACGGCGGCGGGGAATTCCACAGGCAGGTCATACTTCCTGATGACGGATTCCATGTCCACATGGGGATCATCCGGGTAACCGAGCACCTCCACGATTTTTCCGCGCGGGGCCTTCTTTTCTTCTCCGCGGGACACAGGCTCCACGGAAACCAGTTGGCCCGGGAGCACCTCCATGGCGGGTTTTTCCACCAGTTCAATATATTCCGGGGAGCCAATGCCGTCCCCCAGCACGCGGCCCAATTTATTCTTTCCGGCGCGGAAAACCCCCAGCCAGCGTGAGCGGGCGCGTTCCGTCACTTCCTCCACGCGGGCTTTCATGCCCGTATCCGGCCTGGCAAAGCGGTCCCGGCGGTCGTTCCGGCGTGCCTTGGACGCCTTGCGTTCCACACGCACGGCTACCCGGTCCCCGTCCAGGGCGGTTCCCAGATGGTTGGGCTTCAGTTCCAGTTCCGGAATGGCCTCCAGGTCCCAGCCCATGGCCGCGGCGGCGGGGTCTTCCTTTTTGGGGATAAAAAGAATCTTCCCGGAACGCAGGATGCGGATCATGCCGTGCACCAGGTTCCGGGGTTCCCGCTTCAGGGCGTACCTTCCTTTTTGCAGGCGCACAAGCCTGCCTTCCTCTTCCAACTGGTCCACCAGGGCGCGGAAGTCCTGTTTCTGCCGGGAATCTACATTCAGGGAGCGTGCCAGCTCAGACTTGCTCTGGGGTTCGTAATGTCCGTCTTCCATGTGACGGATCAGGCGGTCTTTCAGGGAGGTATTCATCTTGCGGAAGTTCCGGGAAAGGTCTCTTCCATTCCCATTGAAGCCATAATAAAGCGGTTTTTGCGCGGCTTCAAGGCGCGGGCGGTGCATTTTTGCCCGTGCCTCCTTTTCCGGCGCCTCCCTGCGTCATCTGGGCCGGAGCGTGCCTTCCGTAGTACCCAGCTGTTCCGCAACGTCCAGTTCCCGGATGAGCCGCGCCGCCGTGCAGGAGCCGTCCAGAAGCCCCCGGTAGCAGGAAACCAGCAGGCGCGTCTTGTCCGGGGAATCATCCAGCAGCTCCACGCGGAAGCGGGAAAGGCCCAGGCGGCGGAAGTCCCGGAAAAAGCCGGCTCCCGTCTGGGCGCGTCCGTTGAACAGCGTATTCCGGCAGCCTGCATCCGCCAGCAGGGGATGGAGCTGCCCCACGCGGTCCCGCAGCTGCACCCGGTATTGCTCGCAGGGGCGGCCGCAATTCTTATAACTAGTGCCGCCGGAAAGGAAGGTGCAGAATACGCAATGCTCCATGTGGAACATGGGCATATGCTGGTGCAGGGTCAGCTCAAACCATTCCGGCGGGGCGCTGCGGAGCAAGTCCGCCACCTGCCCGGCATTCAGGTCATAGGAGATGGTGAGGCATTCCAGATTCCCCTGTTCCTTCAGGATGGCCGCGCTGTAAGGATTGGCGACGTTCAGGGGAAAGTCTCCGATGCGGCGCAGGGGGGAATAGCGGAAGTACTGGGCCGCGCCCAGGTTGCGGATGAGGACGCCGTCCGGCTCCGCCCGTTCCATGAGCTTGAAATAGCCTGTTTCCGACGGTTTCTGGATGCGGGGCGTCGCCAGGAAAACGGGAGCGTCCTTTTCATTTTTCCGCACGGCTTCCACCCCTGCCGCATAATCCCGGATGTCTTCAAAGTCCAGGTACACGGCGTCCGCGCCGGAATCCAGCGCGGCGGGTATCTGTTCCACTCTGCGGCACAGCACGGACAGGAGCGGGGACGTATCCGGAGCGGCGGTTCCCGTCGGGAGCGCGGGAAGGGCGAACGGCGCCGGAAGGCGGGGAGGGGGAGCGGATGCCGCCTTCTCCTGCCGGACGGCCTGAATCCGTTCCACCAGCGCGCGGCGCGTCTGGTTGAGAACGCTCAGCGGGAGCATCAGCCCCTGCGGCAGGCGGCATTCACAGGAAGCCAGGCGGAACCCCGTGCCCCCCAGCCTGCCGAGCTGCTGCTCCAGCGTTTCAGGAGTCAGCGGGCGTTTCTCCGCCGTTTGAAGGGGCTGGGCGGACTGCACGGAACACCCGTATTCCGGGCATGAAACCGTAAGGGGTTCTCCGGCGGCTCCCGTGCAGGTCAAATGAAGGGGGGTGGCCGCTTCCGGCAGGTGCTCCCGCATCTTCTTCAGCTCTGCATTCAGGGCCGGATCATCCGTTTTCCAGAGCTTCTGCCCCGGCTTTACCCGGTTCCAGTCAATGCGGGAAGCTTTTCCGTGGAAGAAAAGGCGGTTTCTCTGCACCTTCCAGATGCGGCCCCCCTGTTCTTCATTCCGGTCTTCCCCTGCATCAATGACAAAGCCGTCTCCGGGCGCGAGCGGCACCTCTCCTTCCGGCCTGATGTCCAGCCAGCCCTGGCCGCTATCCACAATGACGCCCGCATAAGCGCCGCGCTTTTTGCCGTGGCGTCCATGGGTCAGGCGCGGGTGGTCCGTGCCGTCCAGCCAGCCTGTGGAAAAGCCGCGTGAAAATACCATTTCCAGTGCATAGCGGTCCCGTGCGGTAACCATGCCGTCCACGGGCAATCCGGCGCAGGCGGCATCCAGGGCCTTCCTGTAGGCCGCTGTCACCGCGGCAACATATTCCGGGCTTTTCAGGCGTCCCTCTATCTTGTAACTCTTCACGCCCAGGCGGACCAGGTCCGGAATGCGGTCAATGGCGCACAGGTCCTGCGGGCTGAGCAGGTAGCGCTTTTCCCCCAGAGGGACCTGCTTTCCGTTCACAATCAGGGTATACGGCAGGCGGCAGGCCTGCGCGCATTCCCCCCGGTTGGCGCTGCGCTGGCCCAGGCTTTCCGACGTGAGGCACTGGCCGGAGTAGGCCACACAGAGCGCCCCGTGCACAAACACCTCAAGAGGGATGTCCGTATGGCGCGTGCATTCCCCAATCTCCTTCAGGCTCAACTCCCGCGCCAGCACGGCCTGTTTCAGGTCCAGAAAGCCGGAGGCGAAGTCCAGCCCGGCGGGGGAGGTGAGCGTCATCTGGGTGGAGGCGTGCAGCTCCAGCTTCATGGCGGCATCCTGCCTGCCCCATTCCGTCAGGCAGCGTGCCAGCCCGATGTCCTGCACAATGACGCCGTCCACTCCGGCGGCATTCAGGTGGCCCAGGTAATCCAGGGCGTCCTTCAGTTCCGAGGTGAAGATGAGCGTGTTCATCGTCACGTACCCCTTCACGCCGTGAGCGTGGAGGAAGCGCATCAGCTCCGGAAGGGAATCCAGCGTGAAATTGTCGGCGCGCAGGCGCGCGTTGAAGCGGTCCAGGCCAAAATAGATGGCGTCCGCGCCATTGGCTACGGCGGCGCGGGCGCACTCCATGTCCCCGGCGGGGGAGAGCAATTCCGGGCGCAGGTCTCCGGGCCGGAGGGAGGAAAGGGTGATGTCGTCGTCAGGAGTCACGGGAAGGAAGAAGAGGTTATTGAACGGTGCTGCGTTTTTCCGCGTGGAGGAGCAGGGCTTTCAAATCCCCCAGCAGGAACAGGGAGCCTGCCGCCAGGGCCGGCAGGGGGGAGGCCAGGGCTGCATGCAGCCCCTCCGGAAGGGAGGAATGGATGAATACGGGCCCCGTTTCCAGTTCAGCCAGCAGGACGGACAGTTCTTCCGGCGGCATGATGCGGGGGGAGGTGCACGGCACCAGGTGCCATTCTCCGGCAATTTCCCGTAAAACGGGAATCATGTCCCGGATGTGCTTGTCCGCGGAGGCGGCAAAAACCAGGGCCGCCTTTTTCCCGGGGAATTCTTCCCGCCAGGTGGCCGCCAGCACGCGAGCGGCATGTTCATTATGAGCTCCGTCCAGGACAAGCGCGGGAGAGGCCAGGCGTTCAAACCGTCCGGGCCACCGTACGCCGGCCAGGGCCGCTCCGGCGTCCGCCGGGGAGGAGAGGGCATGGAGCTGCTTCATGGTTTCCAGCGCCAGGGCGGCGTTTTCCCGCTGATGGGCTCCGGGCAGGGAAGGCCGGGGCGTTTCCCGACTCATCCGGGCGACTGTGAGGGGGGAATGGCGCTCCCGCGCCGTCTGTTCAATAACGGCCATGGCTTCCGGGTGCTGGGCGGCGGTGACGGCCGGCTTGCCGGGGGCGATGATGGCCGCCTTCTCCGCGGCAATCTGCGCCAGCGTGTCCCCCAGGTACTGCTGGTGGTCCAGCCCGATGGGGGCCAGCACGGCGATGTCCTTGGGAACGGCATTTGTGGCGTCCAGCCTGCCGCCCAGGCCCGTTTCCAGAATGATGAAGTTCACGCCGCTTTTGCGGAAGTGGCGGAGGGCAACGGCAAGCGCCAGTTCAAAGAAGGTGGGCGGCTGTTCCCAGGCTTCCGCCAATTCTTTCAGGAAGGTGATCTCCTCCGCCAGCGCCTCCGGGGAAATCATGTTCCCGTTCACGCGGATGCGTTCTGAAAACTCCACCAGATGGGGGGACGTGAACAGGCCGGTTACGTATCCCTGCGCCCTGGCCAGGGCCTCAATCATGGCGCAGGTGGAGCCTTTGCCATTGGTCCCTGCTACGTGCACCACCGTGGCCTCCGGGCGGTCCGCCCCGGCTGCCGCCAGCAGCTTTTCTGTATTCTCAAGCCCCAGCTTGATCCCGAAGAATTGAGTGGAGAAAAGCCAGTCAAGGGCGGCGGACACGTTCATGGGCGGTATTCTACCATGAGAAGGCCCCGGTTCAATCCCGGTATGGCGGGGCATTAATAAAATACCGCCGGGAACGGACGCGGCAAACACGAACAAGCTACCGTTGCTACCTCTCGGTCCTGGCGGGGTTTGCCAGTCGTGCCTCCACGGGTTCCCGGCGGCTCACACAGTAAACTAGGTTTGCCGCGCACTGTCAACCATCAAAGAGATCATCTCCTTTTGCTGAAAGAGAGCAGAATGGAGATGAGCAGAACCACGCCGATGACGGCTGCCGCGGTGAAGAAAATCTCTTCTTCCTGCTTTAACCGGCTCCGTTCCCCTTCTATTTTTCCGTCCCGGACGCGCTGGAGCCCGTGCAGGACCTTGGCCTGCTCCTCTACATCCGCCTCCGTGCGCATGGCGAGCGTTTCCTCATGGCTGACCGCCTGGTCATAAGGGGCGATCAGGGTGCGGAACTGCGGGTCTTCCGAAAGAATCTCCGTTTCATCATACTCTTCCGCCAGCGGGGAGTTCATGGAATCCCGCAGGCTGGCTATCTGCCGGTCCACCTTGTTCTGGAACAGGGTCAGCTCCCTTTTGGCCTTCTCATAGGCTGCCGTCTGTTCACGGACCAGGGCTTCCCCCTTGCGGTTGACGCGGTCCAGTTCCTGCGGGAGGCTGGCCTGGAGCTTGAGCAGGTCCGCCCGGTTCTCCGTCACCTTGAAATCCCTGCTCTTCGTGTTGGAAGCTTCCGCGCGCTGGATGCGGTTGATGTCCAGCCGGGTTTCCACCTGGCGTATCTGCTCTTGAAGCCTGTCCCGGGCGCTGGCGAGCTGCTGGCGGGTGGTGTCCAGTTTGCTCTTGAGTTCCTCCACGTCCGCGGAACGCTGGTCATACTGTTCCAGAAGACGGGCTATCCGGCTTTCCACGGAACGCGCATTGGGCTTTCCCTTATCCGCCGGCAGCGTTTTTTGCCCGGCAGCGGACTGGTCCGCCTTTTCCATCTGGGCGTCCCAGTACTTGCGGATGGCCTCCTCCTTCCGCTGGATGGCCGCCTGAAGCCGTGCGGCCTGCTGCTCATGAAGTTCCGCCGCCTCGTCAAACCGTTCCCGGGCCGCATCCAGTTCCGGGTACGGCTCCTGCTCCATGGCTTTTATGGCTTCATGCTGCGGCGCGAGTCCGGTTTGGTAATAATCCCAGCCGTAATAGCCGCCGGCGAGCAACAGGATAAGAAGGAGATAACGCATAAGTGGAAGGAGGGTAGAGTCAGAAGTTAAACTTATAGTGGAAGTTCCGCCGGAATTTGCAAACTATAAAATCAGCCATCCGGAGCTTTTTCCCTCCGGAGGCGGAATAATGATAAATCCGCGGTCAGGAGCCCGTAAAGTTCTTTGAAGCTATACTTTCAAACCATGTCTATTTTTTCATCACGCAGGCAATTTCTCAAATCCCTGGGGCTGGCGGCCGGAGCGGCTGCCGCCGGAAACGTTCTCCCCGGGCAGGCCCTGGAGATACCTTCCGGTGACAGCCTCTGGCACTCCGGCGCCAAGGCGTCCCCGCGGCCTTCCGGCTCCATGTACATGGGGGGCTTCAAGGCCCCCAAACTGGGCCGCATCAGGCTGGCCTTTATTGGCGTGGGAGGGCGCGGATTCTCCCACCTGGCGCAAATGTGCGTGATGGACGGCGTGGAAATTGTGGGCGTGTGCGATTTAAAGGAAGACCTGACCAAGCGCGGCGTGGACCGCGTGCTGACCAAAATGGGAAAAACGCCGCTGGGTTATTCCGGCGGGGACACGGCATACCTGACCATGCTGAAGGAGCTGAACCCGGACGCCGTCATCATCAGCACGGACTGGAGCACGCATGCGAAAATCGCCTGTGACAGCATGAAGCACGGCGCGCACGCCTTTGTGGAAGTCCCGCTGGCCGTTTCCATGGAAGAACTCTGGAACCTGGTAGACACCAGCGAGGCCACCAGGAAGCACTGCATGATGATGGAAAACGTCAACTACGGGCGGGATGAACTCATGTTCCTGAACATGGTCCGGCAGGGCGTCATCGGCGAGCTGCTCCACGGGGAGGCCGCCTACATCCACTGCCTGGTGACGCAGCTGGGGGATACGCGCGGGGAAGGAGCCTGGAGGCCTGAATACCATACCAGAATCAACGCCAACCTGTACCCCACCCACGGACTGGGCCCGGTGGCGCAGTACATGGGCCTGGCCCGCGGGGAAGACCATTTCAGCCGGGTGGCGGCCTTCGCCTCTCCCGCGCTGGGACGCAACGCGTACGCGAAGAAGCACCTCCCCGCGGACCACCGCTGGAACCGCACCCCCTTCATTTGCGGGGACATGAACACGGCCATCGTCAAGACGCAGCTGGGGCGCACCATCGTCGTCCAGTTGGATGAAACCTCCCCCCGGCCCTATTCCCGCGCCAACCTGATCCAGGGCACGGAGGGAACGCTTGCCGGTTTCCCGACCCGCGTGGCCGGTGAAAAGCTGGGCAACGGCAACTACCATGAATGGATTGAAGGCAGGGAAAAGCTGGCCGCCATTTATGAGAAGTACGACCACCCGCTCTGGAAGCGCATCGGGGATCTGGCCCAGAAAATGGGCGGGCACGGCGGCATGGACTTCGTGATGCTTTCCCGCATCGTGGAATGCTTGCAGAATGGCGAACCGATGGACCAGAACGTTTATGAAGGCGCCGCCTGGTCTTCCCTGCTGCCGCTGACGGCCCATTCCATCGCCCAGGGCGGCATGCCCGTGGAATTCCCGGACTTTACCCGCGGAGACTGGAAAACCACGGCGCCGCTGGCCGTGATTTCCTGAATGGATTCCAGGTCTTGATGAAGTGAAAGGCGCGTTTTCAGGGACGCATAGGCAATAATCCAATTAAAATATTGAAATGAAGTGGTTTTTTTGAAATAAACAATCCTGAACGTTTATTACAGAATAAATGGAAAAAGATAGGATATACTTGTTCCGAACCATACATCCTGTAGGTCAGGGAGGATTTTATACAGAGCGGTTTAAAGAAATTTCATCTCTCAAAAAGAAATCATACAATGTAGTCTATGATTGCGGAAGCGACACTGGAAAAGCCGGAAACGGAATATCCAGGTACGTGCAAAGGGAAATTGATTCTGTCTTTTCCAAGAATGAAAAAATAGATATTGTCTTCATTTCCCATTTGGATAACGACCACATCAATGGCGTGGAGTATTTGATGAGGGAGCATGATGTACGGAATATTTGTATTCCTCTGCTCAATAGTAACGAGAAATTGCTGGCCTTGGTAAAATGCGCTGTTGAAGGCCTCAAGGAAACCTCCTTTGTGTACAAGTTCATTCTTGACCCGGTGGAAAGTGTGAGCGGACTCCCTAAGCCTCCGCGGATTATTTTCGTGAGTCCTCTGGGGGAAAATTTCGAAAACAGAGAAAGATCAATCCTGCCTATTAATCAATTTCCGGATAATTTAAAAACCGGAAACCAGATCGTTTTAGAGAATTCGGAAAGTATAGGAATTCCCCGCCTTCATGGGAAAAGGGGGTATTTCTGGATCTATTTACCTGTGAATCTGGATGGAGCGGAGCTTTCTGAAAAGCTGGAAGGGTATTTAAATGAAGAAAAAATTCCTGTTCCGGCGAATTCGGAGGAAATAAAAATGTTGCTGAAAAAAAGAAGTGCTTTTAAAAAATTAAAAGCATTCTATCAGGCACTTCCGCATGGTGGAATAAACGCTCATTCAATGATGGTATATTCCGGTCCATGCGAAGAAGACAGCTGCCGCCTGGCGGATTTCCGGAGGCTTGCATATGTGGATTGGCCTCCCAGCCTGTATACTCATTTTTATTATGAAAAATTGTATAGATACCCCAAATATTCAGGGTGCATGTATACAGGGGATTTTGCCGTTGATAAGATAAAATGGTCCAGAGTAAAAACATACTGTGCTCCCCTGACCGACCATGTAGGAGTGTTGCAGATACCCCACCATGGTTCCAGGCATAATTATGATCCCTGCATGCTGAAAAGTAATCCGGTTTGCTTTATTTCTGCCGGAAGGTCTAATAAGTACGGGCATCCGGACAGAAGTGTGATGGAGGATGTATTTATGGAAACACAAGCGTTTCCCCTGCTGGTAACAGAGTCCAGGTGGGACCAGGTTAATTTCATTTATGAAATAGAGCCACAGTTTCTTCATTGTCCCCAACGTTTTGGATGGGATAGGTAATCGCAGGGATTCAAGAGAAGAGCTGTTAATTACTGAACTTCCGTCCGGTTTCCGTGCTGAAATATCAGGAATGGTAGCGGGAAAATAAGTTATTTAATTCTTCCGCACTCATGTTCATGAGCCATTGTTCCGGGCCTCCGGAGAACAGGTCGTCCGCCATGCGGCGTTTTTCCGACAGCATGGCGTCAATGCGGTCCTCAATGGTGCCGCGGCAGATCAGGCGGTGCACCAGCACGTTCCGGTGCTGGCCGATGCGGTAGGCCCGGTCCGTGGCCTGGTTTTCCACGGCGGGGTTCCACCAGCGGTCCACATGGATGACGTGGGAGGCCTGGGTGAGCGTCAAGCCGGTTCCGGCGGCTTTCAGGGACAGGATGCAGAAGGGAGGCCCGGATTCCTTCTGGAAGGCGTTTACGATGCCCTGCCGTTCAGGAATGGGGGTGCCCCCGTGCAGCGTGAGTCCGGAACGGCCGAAGACGGAGGAGAGCAGGTCATGCAGGTGGGGGATGATGGAGCGGAACTGGGTGAAGAGGATGGCTTTTTCCTGCCGGGCGGCAATGGAGGCGCACAGTTCCTGAAGGCGCAGGAACTTTCCGGAGCGTTCCGGAGCGTAGTCGTCCGTGCCCTGGAACTGGGCGGGATGGTTGCAAATCTGCTTGAGGCGCGCCAGTACGGGAAGGATCAGCATGAGGCGCGTGGCGGGATCCGGTTCATCCAGCATGGCGTGCAGGGCGTCTATCTGCGTCTGGTACAGGACGGCCTGCTCCGGCGTGAGAGGGCAGTAGGCGGGGATCTCCGTCTTGTCCGGCAGGTCCGGGACCAGAGCCGGGTCCGTCTTCATTCTGCGCAGGATAAAAGGGCGCACCAGGCGGCGCAGCGGGGCATAGCCGCGTTCCAGGGTGCGGGTGAAGGCTTCAAAGCTTTTCCTGTTTCCCAGCAGCCCCGGATTCAGGAATTCCATCAGGCTCCATAGCTCGTTCAGGTTGTTTTCCACAGGCGTGCCGGACAGGGCGGCGCGCCGTTCCCCGTGCAGGGCGCGGATGGCGCGGGAGCGTGCGGAGCCGGCGTTTTTAATGGCCTGGGCTTCATCCAGAATGATGGCGGGGAAATACAGTTCCGCCAGGCTGGGCGTGCGCGCCGCCATGCCGTACGTGGTGATGACGGCGTGGCAGTTTTCCCGGCGCGGGCTTTCTCCCGGCTGCCATGAGTCCGGTGCGGAGGGGTGCATGATGCGCAGCGCGAGTTCCGGAGCGAAGCGTTCCGCTTCTTCCTTCCAGTTGGACAGGAGGGAGGCCGGAGCCACGATCAGTGCCGGGAGGCCGTCCAGCCGTCCTTCCCTGCGCAGGGCATCCAGCCACGCAATGGCCTGGAGGGTTTTTCCCAGTCCCATATCATCCGCCAGGCAGGCGCCGAAGCCGCGTTCCGTGACCCGGTACAGGAAGGAGAAGCCCTCTTTCTGGTAGGGCCGCATCAGTGCGTTCAAATGGGGCGGAAGCGCCGGCACGGATGAGGGAACCTCCCCCGCCAGAATGTCCAGCGCCTGCCGGAGCCCCGTGCCCGGTTCCATCACGCAGTCTTCATCCGGTTCCGGAAGCTGCGCCAGCTGGCCGGAAGGGCCGTTGACAAGCAGTCTCAGCCCCTGCACCAGGGGGATGCCCAGGGAGCTCATCATGCGCGCGGCCTTGTTCCACCGGTCCATCAGGTCCCGGACCTTTTGGGCGTCCACGCGCACCCATTCCCCTTTGAAGCGGATCAGGCCGTCCCCGTTATTAAGCAGTTCTTCCAGTTCCTCCGGGGGCAGGTCCCGGCCTCCCAGCGTGGCGGAGACGGAGAACCTCAGCAGGCTGTGGACGGAAAGGCCGGAGGAGTGGGCCGTTTTTTCTCCGCCGGGAGCATCCGCCGTGACTTTCACCTGCAATTTGGGAGGGGCCTTTTTCCACAAGTTTACCATGCGCACGATGATGCCCGCGCGTTCATACGCCGGAGAGTCCTGAAGGAAGTCCCGCGCCTCCGTGGCGCTCCAGGCCAGCGGGGCATAAATCTTCCCGTTATCCAGCAGGCGCTGGAGCAGGGGGCTTTCCTGCGCCGCTTCCTTCAGCGGCTGGAGCACGGCCAGCAGGGCCGTATGGTTCCCTTCATGAAGTTTCAGGGCGGTGGAGAGGGGAAGATGGCGTGCCTGGTTGTCCGCCGCGCTCTGATGCGCGAAGGTAGCCATGAAGGCAAAGGGGCGGGAGCCCGTGGCGTCATCCCGGTTTTCCGCCAGGTGGAAGAATACCTTGCCGATCTGGTTCCAGGGGGCGCCCAGACCGTTCAGCCAGGCGGCGGGCGTGATGCCGCGGACCGTGATTTCCCTGTTCACCAGCCGCCGGAAGTCCTCAAGCCAGCCTGCGATGACGCCGGGAGTCACGTATTCCGCACCCGGTACGGGAGGGAATTGCTCCGCCAGGGCTGCTCTTTCTGCCGGGGTGCCCAGCAGGTGGTCCAGAACGGTAGCCGCCTCATCCGGTCTTTCCGCGGTGGCATGCGCCATGCGGGTGAGCGCCTGGCGCGCCAGATTCTTGATGAAAAAAGCAGCCGGATCCGGCGCGGTTTCCCAGTTGGACACGGCCAGGGCGTACAGCCCGTTTCCTGTTCCTTCTTCAAACAGGCGGTCGAAGGGGGGGATATCCGTCACAAGAGCCCCGGAGGGAAGAATGCGGAATCCGCTGAAGTTCCGCTCCTCTTCCGGCGCTGCGTGATGGGGGTCCGGCTGCATGGCTGGCGGGAGTGTAGCATGCCCGCGCAGCTTGTTCAATCCATCCTGCCGCACGGGGGCATGCAGTGCCCGTGCCCGTTACAGGGCGAACGTGTTTGTCTTGATGATGGGGAGTTTGGGCGGCGGCGGGTTGAAAAGCTCCTTGATCTGTTTCAGGTAGGTAATCAGGGCATCGCGGACCTTGATGCCGGTCGGTTTGCCATTTCCCCTCTGGGGGAACTTGAAGTTGTTGCACAGGTAGTCCCCCATCGCCACGGTATAGACCACGTTGTTTTTCAGGGTGCTGCTGATGCTTGGCGTAACGCCGTCCATGATCTGGTAGGAAAAACCGGAGCAGTAAATTTCCAGAATGCCGCCCTCATCCTCTGACGGAGACATGAATTTGGTCAGGATCAGCTGTTCAATGTCCGCCTTGCTCATGGAGCAGGTGACGATCTTTTCCCGGAAGGGCTCCATTTCATAAATATCCTTGATCGTAATGGGGCCCTTGCAGAGATGGCTCTTGGCCCGTACGCCGCCGCGGTTGTAAATAGCGATGTCGGAATTGGAGGCCTGCTGGATGGCCTTGCAGAAAATGGTGCCTATGGTGACGTGCGTAAGGTCTTCCCCGGCTACGCCTACCTGCTCCTTGAAGAGCGGGTTTCCGGTGAACTGCTGCACAAGTTTTTCCACTTCCGGGTCGTTGGGTATCTTTTCGTCCAGGCCGACAGCCTTCGTTGATTTGGAGAGGATGGAGACCGGTTTTTCCGTGGAAAAGGTAATTTCCGTAACGCCTGCATGGCTCAGCCTGTGGCCCGTGTGGCTGAGCAGGGTTCCGCTCCTAAGCTGGCCGTTGGGAAGCATGACATGGGTATGGCCACCCAGAATGACGTCGATATTCGGGGAATACTTCATCATTTTCATGTCGTGTTCATAACCAAGGTGGCTCAGGATGACATTGATGGTGTTATGGTGCAGGCGGAACCTGTCCATGATGCCCTTGTAGTCATCTTCATCCGGCAGTTTCCATGAAATGCCTCCCATTCTCCGGACGTCCGTGGTCTGCAAGTCCGCCAGTCCAATGAACCCTACGGAAATGGGAGTGCCCTTGAGAGGTATGCTGGCATAGGGTAAAAAACAATTGGTCAGCGTGGGGGAGGGATTAACGTTGGTAATGACGAACTTGGTGTGCGGCATTCCCTTGATGTGGTCGCGGAGGGCCTCCTGCCCGTAATCCAGGTCATGGTTCCCGACGGTTGCCAGATCAAATCCCAGCTTGTTCATCAGGATGGTGAGGGGTTCGCCGCGTTTTTCCCATTCGTCCACGTAGGGGTTGCCCATGAAATAGTCCCCTGAATCAACCAGGAGGACGTGCGGGTATTTGGCGCGGTATTGTTTTACCAGCGTGGCCAGTTTGGGGAATTTGTCCAGATTGCCGTGAATATCGCTGGTGGAAATAATGATCAGCGTTTTATTGGGGTCCGACTTAAGCTTCTGGGCCAGGGAAAACGGGCACAGGCAGGCCAGACCGGCAAGGATGATGCGTGGCGGAATCATGGACGGAAAAGTAGAGCTGCGGAAAGGATGAGAGGGAGATTAGCGGGCGAAAACCTCATAAGGCCCGTCGCCCACGGAAATGACTTCCAGACGGACCTTGGATACGCCGCGGCTGCGCAGGCCGATGTGGCTTGCGGCGGCCGCGGTGAGGTCAATCAGGCGGTTGCTGTGAAAAGGCCCTCGGTTGTTGATGCGGACGATGGCGGATTTGCCGGTTGCCAGGCAGGTGACTTTCACCTTGCACGGCATCGGCAGGGTGGTGTGGGCCGCTGTCATGGAGCTCTGGGGATTAATGTACTCTCCGGATGAAGTCTTCATGCTGCGGCCTTTCCCTCCGTACCATGAGGCATAGCCGGTTTCACTGTATTTCAGGGCATCAGCTACGCTCATGGGTGTATATCTTTTCCCCCGCACCCGGTAGGGAGCATTTTTTACATGCGCCTCTGCCGCTTGTACGGACGGGGCCGTTTTCCGTGCGCACTTCTCCGTGGTGGAGCAGGCCGGCATCAGAAAAAGCAGCAGGACGGGGATGGACCAATTCACGCTTTTTATCTTTAACACATGTTTATAATCTTGTATAACAAAAAAGAAACAGGAATTGAAATTTAAGGGGTAGGGAGGGTAGAAAGGAATCTTTCGCCCGCTGAGGTTTACCAGTTGAGCGGTGTGGAAAAATGCAGTATGCTTGCCCGCATGAATCCTTCCAAGGTAATTGGCCTGGTCGCGCTGGCGGAGAAACCGGGGCTGGCGGAAGCGCTGCGCATCATGCGCCGTGAGCTTGCCCGCCACGGACTGGGCTCCTGCGTCATTGAAACGCCTGATGCCCTGGAACAATGCATCACCCGGTGCAGTCTGCTGGTGACTTTCGGGGGGGACGGCACCATGCTTACCGTCTCTACCCTGGCGGCCATGCACCATGTGCCCCTGGCGGGGGTGAACCTGGGGCGCCTGGGATTCATGACCACCTGTTCCGTGCAGGAGCTGCCTCTGCTGGCGTATGCGCTCCAGGAGGGGGCCTACCTGACGGATGACCGCTCCATGCTGGAGGTGGTCAAGATGGGGGTGGACGGCTCTCCGGGCCCTCTCCGCAAGCTGGCGCTGAATGAAGTTTCCCTCATCCGCGCCCAGTCCGGCAAGATGGTGGACCTGGATGCGGAGATAGACGGGGAACTGCTGAACCGCTACCATGCGGACGGCGTTCTGGTCTCCACTCCCACCGGTTCCACGGCGTATTCCCTTTCCGCGGGGGGCCCCCTGGTATGGCCCATGTCCCGGGTGGTGTGCGTTACTCCCATCTGTCCGCACAGCCTGACCAACCGCTCCGTGGTGCTTCCGGATACCATGACCATCCGCCTGCGTCCCCGTGAGCGCCGCGGACGCTTTGACTCCATGGTTTATTCCCTGGACGGCCGTTCCGCCTATCCCATTGAAGTGGGGGAAAGCCTCCTGATCCGGAAAGCTCCGGAAACCCTCTCCCTGGTTCATCTCCGGAAGCAGAACTTCGGCGCCCTCCTGAGGGCCAAGCTGCGCTGGCAGGGAGCGGAGATTCCCACGGATGATGAGTAAAACGTTACGGGGGCCCGGAAACGGGAGTCCGGCGGCCTGTTCCCGTAGCGGCGGCTTGCGGGCCGGAGCGCACCTCCATTGGTCGTTCCTCATTGGCGGAGGGGCGGTAAAACGATTTTTTTAGGATGCGGGCTTGACGAAAAGGCCCATCCTATAATACTCTTCCTGCCCTACCACCAAGGGGGTGGTAGATCTTAATCGCATAAACGCGTAAGAAATAGTCATATATGAAGACCCACGTGAAAAAAGGTGATGAAGTAGAAATCATCGCCGGACGTAACCACAAGGGCAAGCGCGGCACCGTTCTCGCCGTAAATGCTTCCAAAGGTACTGTCATCGTAGAAGGCGTCCGCACCCTGAAAAAGGCTGTGCGCCCGACCGAACAGAACCCGGAAGGCGGCATTCAGGAGATTAACGGCCCGATTCACATCTCCAACGTGAAAAAAGTAGGCTAGGCCTCCGGCCTGACCCTGCGCTTAAGCCATACCAATCATTAATAAAGAGCTGACCCGCTAAAACAATGAGTACACCAACACTGCAAACATACTACCGTGAAAAGGTCGTTCCCGGCCTTCAAGCGAAGCATGCATACAAGAACGTGCATCAGATTCCCCGCCTGGAGAAGATTGTTGTCACCTCCTGCATGGGCAAGCACCCGGACCGCAAACAGGCCGTGGAAGATGCCGTTAACGAAATTGCCAAAATCACCGGACAGAAGCCGTCCACTACCTTTGCCCGCAAGAGCGTGGCTAACTTCAAGGTGCGTGAAGGCGAACCTCTGGGAGCCCGCGTAACGCTGCGCGGCACCCGCATGTGGGAATTCCTGGACCGCTTCATCAACGTTACGGCTCCGAACATCCGCGACTTCCGCGGCCTTCCCTACAAGTCCTTTGACGGCAACGGGAACTATGCTATCGGTATCTCTGACCAGTCCATCTTCCCCGAAATCGAACTTGACCAGATCAAGCGTCAGATCGGCTTCGACATCATTTTCGTGACCACCGCTCCTACGGACGATGAAGGCCGCGACCTGCTCCGCGCCCTGGGCGTTCCCATGCGCGAACCGAAGAAGGCCGAAGAAACTCAACCCGCTAACGCCTAACTATTTCTTACCATGGCCGTATTAAGTGACCCCATTTCTGACTTCCTCACCCGCCTGAAAAACGCCAGCCTGGCCGGCAACGAGGAATTTACCGCTCCCTGCTCCAACATCAAGGTGGAAATCGCCCGGATTCTGCAGGAAGAAGGCTACATCTGGAACTATGAAGTGACCGGTGAAGGCACCAAGAAGCAAATCAAGGTGAAGACCAAGTTTACCTCCCAGGGCAAGCCGGTCGTTACCGAAGTGAAGCGCAGCTCCAAGCCGGGCCGCCGTCAGTACGTTTCTTCCGAGGACATTCCCCGCGTTCTCAGTGGGCTTGGCATTGCCATCGTCTCCACCTCCCGTGGTGTGATGACTGGTGCGCAGGCGCGCAAGCAGAGCATCGGTGGCGAACTTCTCGCCCTTGTCTGGTAACCATTAACATTTCCTAAACATATGTCCCGAGTTGGTAAAAAATCCATCACATTGCCGGACAAGGTAACGGTAAAGGTTAACGGCTCTTCCGTTCAGGTGGAAGGCCCCAAAGGCAAGCTTTCCTGGACTCTCCCGGAAGGCATCACCGCCACCGTTGAAGGCAATCAGCTGTCTGTTGACCGCGCTGGCGAAAGCCGCCAGCTTCGCGCCCTGCACGGCACGAACCGTTCCCTGTTGAACAACATGGTCATCGGCGTTTCCGAAGGCTTCGTCAAGAACCTTGAAATCATTGGCGTCGGTTTCCGCGCCGCTGTAAAAGGCAACATCCTGGACCTGAACCTGGGCAAGTCCCATCCGATCAACCAGGTGATTCCCGAAGGCCTCAAGGTGACCGTGACGGAAAACACGAAAGTGACGGTTGAAGGCGTTGACAAGCAGGTCGTAGGCCAGTTTGCCGCTGAAGTCCGCGCGTACTATCCCCCGGAACCCTACAAGGGCAAGGGCGTGCGCTTTGCCGGTGAAGTTATCCGCCGCAAGGAAGGCAAGAGCGTCGGTAAGTAATTCAGGTAATAACTATTACAACATATTTATACACGATGAGTACTATCAATCGCAAAGCCACCCGCGCCAAGGTTCGCCGCCGCATCCGCAGAAAGCTCTCCGGAACGGCTGCCCGTCCCCGCCTGGCTGTCTATTTCTCCAACCGTCACGTCTATGCCCAGATCATCGACGACACGGTGGGCAAGACCATCTGCTCCGCTTCCACGGCCGATGCCTCCATCGCCGATCCTTCCAAGCTTGCCAACTGCGCTACCGCCACCAAGGTGGGTAACCTGATTGGTGAACGTGCGAAGGCCGCCAACGTCACTGAAGTCGTCTTCGACCGCGGTGGTTTCAAGTTCTGCGGCAAGGTAAAGGCCCTGGCCGATGCCGCCCGTGAAACTGGTTTGAAATTCTAATTGAAAGATTCCCTTAAATGAATAACGAAACGGAAAACACTGCTCCTGCTACGGAAGCCGCCGCTCCCGCCCAAGCGCAGCAACCCGCACCGGGCGGCCGCGACTTCCGCGGACCCCGCGGACCCCGCCGTGACGGCCAGAATGGCCGCGGACCCCGTGGTCCCCGCCGTGACGGCCGCCGTGGCCCCCAGGCTGAAGCTCCCGTGGAAGAAGGCCCCCAGCTGGCTGAAAAGGTTGTGTTCATCAACCGTTGCGCCAAGGTCGTCAAAGGCGGCCGCCGCTTCTCCTTCTCCGCCCTCGTCGTGAGCGGCGACATGGAAGGCCGCGTAGGCTTCGGCTTCGGCAAGGCCAATGAAGTGGCAGACGCCATCCGCAAGGCTACGGAATCCGCCAAGCGCCAGCTTCGCCCGGTTTCCATCGCCAACGGCACGATTCCGCATGAAGTCTACTCCGAATTCGGTGGTGGCAAGGTTCTTCTGAAGCCTGCCTCCCCCGGTACCGGCCTCATTGCCGGCAACACCATCCGTGCCGTGCTGGAAGCAGCCGGCGTGCGTGACATCGTTGCCAAATCCCTCGGTTCCTCCAACCATGCCAACGTGGTGAAGGCTACCCTGCAGGCGCTCGCTTCCCTGCGTACGAGCGACCAGGTTCTTGCCGACCGCGGCAAGAAGAAGGAAAAGGCCATCTAATCTGAAAGGAGGCGGCTGCCCGGTGCCGCCGCCTCCACGAAATCCAACCATTGTAAATAACATGTTACAGCTTCATACGATTAAGCCCAATCCCGGAGCCAAGCACCGCAAGAAGCGCCTCGGCAACGGGGAAAGCTCCGGTCTCGGCAAGACCTGCGGCAAAGGCAACAAGGGCCAGAAAGCCCGTTCCGGCGGCACCATCCGTCCGGGGTTTGAAGGCGGCCAGATGCCCCTTCACCGCCGTCTGCCCAAGAAGGGGTTCAACAACACCCGCTTCCAGGACAAAATCCTCATCGTCAACCTCTCCCAGCTCGAACGCGTGTTTGAAGCCGGCGCTACGGTTGATGAAAACACCCTGCGTGCAGCCAAGCTTGTTCAAGGTCCCTGTGACGCCGTGAAACTTCTCGGCAACGGCACCCTGACCAAGAGCCTGAACGTAGTCGTGGACTTCGTGAGCGCCAGCGCCCGCGAAAAGGTGACCCAGGCCGGTGGCACCGTCACCGTGCTCAGCGAAGCCTAATCACATTTGGCGAACCGGGTCATGCAGCTTGACCCGGTTCGCATCATTGTGTTTACTGTTGCGGTTCCCATGGATGCCCCGGGTACAAGCCGCCGACAGGCAAGCCAAGCTGCGCGCCAACTTTTATAATACAGGACTATGATATCCGCATTTGCAAACTCCATGAAAGTACCGGAGCTCAGGCACCGGATTTTGTTCACACTGGCGATGATCGTCGTCGTCCGCCTGGGGGTACAGATCCCCCTGCCGGGCATTGACGTCATGGAGCTGCAGAAAGTGATTGAAGCCTCCGCGAACGCCAGCGGTCCCGGAGCGGGCCTGGCTACCGTGCTCACCATCTTTTCCGGCGGCGGTCTCCAGCAGTGCGGCATCTTTGCCTTGGGCATCATGCCCTACATCTCCGCTTCCATCATGACCCAGCTCCTTTCCGCAGTGGTCCCGCAGTGGGCCAAGATGGTGCGGGAGGAAGGCGGCCGCCAGAAGATGACCAAATGGACGCGCGCCATTGCCATCGTCATCGCCATCGTGCAGGGCTGGTTCCTGGTCGGCACGCTGGAACATCCGGACCGTCTGAAAGCCGTGGGCCTCAACATACCTCCGGACTGCCAGCTTGTCATTGATCCCGGCATGCAGTTTGCCCTGATGACGGTGCTCATCATGGTGGCGGGCACCATGTTCCTGATGTGGATCGGTGACCAGATTACGGAGCGCGGCGTCGGCAACGGCGTGTCCCTCATCATTTCCGTCAACATTATCCACGCCCTTCCGGGTGCGGTGACCCTGGCCTGGAAAACGCTGGTATACAAGGACGGCGCAGTCGTTCCCATGGGCGCCATGCTGCTTGTGGCCCTGATCGCCTTCCTGATTATCGTGGTGGCGCTCGTCGTCACGGTGACGCAGGCCCAGCGGCGCATACCCGTGCAGTACGCCAAACGGGTCATGGGCAACAAAATGTTCAATGGAGCTACGCAATACCTGCCGCTCAAGCTTAACTACTCCGGCGTGATGCCCGTCATTTTCGCCACGGCTATCCTCTCCCTGCCGCAGGTGCTCTTCTCCCAGATCGCCCACTATAACACCACGCTGCAATGGATCGCCACCAAGATGAATGACTGGATGAACCCCGCTTCCTCCGGCTACTACATCATCTCCGGCCTCATGATCTTCTTCTTCTCCTACTTCTGGGTGGCTACCATGTTCCAGCCCTCCCAGATCGCTGAAGACCTGAAGCGCAACGGCGGCTACATTCCCGGCATCCGCCCCGGCCCCCCCACCGCCCTGTTCCTGGACCAGACCATGCAGAGGCTGACCTTTGCCGGTTCCGCGTTCCTGACCCTCATTTACTTCCTGCCCTCCCTGCTGAACATCGGCGGCAGCATCCCCTACCTGGTTACCCAGTTCTTCGGGGGCACCAGCCTTCTGATCCTGGTCGGCGTGCTGCTTGACATGATGCGCCAGGTGGAGACCACTCTTCTCTCCCGCAACTACGACGGCTTCCTGAAGAAAGGCAAGCTTAAGGGCAAATACAGCCACATCCAGGGCACCGGCGCCGCCGCAGGCAGCCGCACGGTCACCGTCATGTGGATCGTCATCGCCCTGCTTGTGCTGGCCGGAGCCATCGCCTACAACGCCATGCAGTAAGGAACTCCATCCCCTTCTTCTGAAAGTAAAGACATGAAGGAACTCAAGCATTTCATTCTGGTTGGGCCTCCCGCATCCGGCAAAGGAACCCAGGGCCGGTTTCTGGCTGATACTTTCAACCTGAACTCCCTGAGCACCGGTTCCCTGCTGCGGCGGGAAGTGGAATCCTGCACGGAGCTGGGCCGGAAGGCCCTGGGCTATATGGACAAGGCCATGCTGGTTCCGGACGAAATCGTCAATGACATGGTGCGCGGCTGGCTCTCGGAAATGGACAATGACGCGTGGCTGCTGGACGGTTATCCCCGGACGGTGGCTCAGGCGGAAGCCCTGGATCACTTTCTGACCCAGCGTGGAACATCCGTGGACGTAGTCGTCTGGATGGACGTATCCAAGGAACTTATTGAAGAACGCATCATGCACCGCCGGGAATGCTCCACATGCGGCTATGTGGTGCAGACGTCGGAAGAAGAATGCTCCAAATGCGGTGGTAAAATGGTCTCCCGCAAGGATGATAACCTGGAAGCCTTCGCGCGCCGCTGGAAAGACTTTGAAGCCATGACGCTGCCCGTAGCCAGGTACTACGAAGCCCGCGGCCTGGTGGTTAAAATGACCGTGACCGAGGAACGGGAACCGGCGGAGGTTTCCCGGGAACTGGCCCGCAAGCTGGAAGAATACCGGCAATAGAAAAAAGAATCCCATGGCTGAACGAATCCACATCAAGTCTCCCGGTGAAGTTGCCAAGATGCAGAAGGCCGGAGCTGTAACGGCGGAAATCTTGATGGAGATCGGAGCCGAGGTCCAGGCGGGCCGCACCACGCGTGAAATAGACGACATAGCGCGTGAAATTTTCAAAAAGCACAAGGTTGGCAACTCCTTTTACCAGTATCGCGGGTTTCCCGGCCAACTCTGCATTTCCATCAATGAGGAAGTAGTGCACGGTAGCGGCGGTCCGCGCCGCATCCAGAACGGGGACATTGTCAGCCTGGACGTGGGCGCCATTGTGGACGGCTGGCATGGGGACAACGCCATGACCGTTCCGGTTGGCATGGTGGACCCGGAAAAGCTGCGGCTGCTGGCTGTAACGGAGGAATCCCTGTTCCGCGCCATTGAACTGGTGAGGCCCGGGGCCTTGCTGGCGGACGTCTGCGCGGCCGTGGAAGGTTTTGTGCGCCCCCGCGGGTATACCGTGGTCAGGGACTTTGTAGGGCACGGCATAGGCCGCCATCTGCATGAAGAACCCCAAATCCCCAACTACCGTCCGCATTACAAGCTTCCCCGCCTGAAAAAGGGCATGGCGCTGGCTATTGAACCCATGGTGAATGCCGGAAGGCCGTCTGTTAAAATCCTGGATGACGGCTGGACGGTCATCACGGCGGACGGCAAGCCTTCCGCCCACTTTGAGCACACGGTCATCGTAACGGACGGGGAACCGTTGATTACGACGGCGCGTCCGCGCATCGCTCTGCCGGAACAGCTCGGAATTGCTCCTTTATAACCACCTCCACCCCCCCCAAGGGAATGACGCCGCCGGACGCCCATGTTCCCGATCCCGTGATCCTGGAGAAAACGGCCACCCGCCGGATGGTCTGGGTGGATGTAGCCCGGGTGATCGCGTGCATTCTGATCATCGCCAATCACATGGCTTTCTATTCGGCGGAGCTGTACCGGTGGATATGGGCGGAATTCCTGGCTGCGCGCACCCCCTTCTTCCTGCTGGCGGCGGGTTACTTTGTAGGGAGGGGCGCATTCGGGCCACTGGACGGCAGCCTCTTTCTGTGGAAGCGCAGCTGGTTTCTATTCCGTCCGTATCTGGTATGGGGCCTGGCGGCGGCCGTCCTGATCGGCTGGTCCCCCCTGCATGAATATTACGCGTCCTACCAGCCCATGTATGCCTGGCTGAAGGGAGAGCCGGGCAGCGGCTTCTGGCCCGCTCTGGCGGCGTTCGGCCGCGCCCTGGGCATTGCCGGGCATCCGGTGGACGCACCCATGTGGTTCCTGCGGGACATCATCATTTATACCGCTGTGGCGCCCCTCCTGCACCGGCTGGGGAACTACCTGCTCTGGGTGGGCATCATCATGCTGTCCCTGAACTACTTTGCTCTGGATCTGGCGGACCATGACTACCCCATCGCCAACAGCCTGGGCTTTTTCCTGCTGGGGATGTACATCTCCCGTTACTCCCTCCCGTTCCTGACGGAATCCGTGCGCCGGTACGCGGTGCCGTTCCTGCTCGCCACGCTTGCGCTCACCTGGTGGCTGGTGGGTCACCGGGAGCAGCATAACTCCATGCTCATTGCGCTGGGGATGCTGGGGCTGATGTCCCTGGCCATCCTGTTCACGGAATGGTTTCCGCGGGCGGCCAAATGGGTGGCGGGACTGGCCCCGGCATGCTTCTTCATCTTCGGCACGCACTACATCGTCATCATCCTGCTGCGTGAAAGCGGGTGGATTACGTGGAGGGGGGAGGCCTGGGACGTCCTGTGGCTCTGCCTGGTGCCTGTCATCTTTGCCCTGCTGGCGGGGCTCTTTTTCTGCATGAAAAGGTTTGCCCCGCGCCTGGTCCCCCTGCTGGGAGCTTACGGAAAATAGCCGCTCTGCAAGGCCGTTCCGCCGGACCGGAAAAGGAGCCGCGCTTATCTCTTGCCGTCAAAAGGCAAATTCCTTATTCTGCCCCTTGCTGGAATGGGCGGGGATGGCGTTTTTGTCACGCTCCCGTTCTTGCCCCACGGCTGGGAAACAACACATGGTATGGCGATGATTCAAGGCGAACAGGCTCAGGATTCGGAATTAACAACGCAGGCGGTGATCTACCTGGGGCCGAGCTCCATGAGCCTGCTGGTGGCTGAGGTGGTTCAGGACAGGATCCGCATGCTGGACTTCCTCCAGCAGCCCGTGCCCATGGCGCGGGACATCTTCCGTTTTCACCGCATCTCCCGGCACACCATGGACCGCTGCGTGCAGATCATCGGGGACTATCTGGAAATCCTCAAGGAATACGGAACCGGCAGCAAGCTCTCCGTCCGCCTCATGATCTCCAACATCATTTCAGAGGCGGACAATGTGGACGTCTTCGTCAACCGCATGCACGTGGCCCACGGCCTGCGCGGGCGCCGCATTGACGACGGCAAGATGACGCGCCTCATTTACGTGAAAGTGCAGGAGACGCTGGCGCAGTACCCCGGCTTCAACAAGAAAAAAGTGCTTGTGGTCCACACGGGGCCGGGCAATACCCGCGTGCTCCTGTTCCAGAAAGGGCGCATTGTGCGCTATTCCTGCTACCGGCTGGGGACGCACCGCACGGGTGAAGCCGTGGGGGAAATTGAATATGGGGATGATGTGACGGAACTCTCCCTGCTGCGGGAGCACATGCGCGGGCAGGTGGACCAGATCTGCCTGGATTACGGCGGCGTCAAGGGCCTGGCGGGCCTGATCGTCATCGGCCAGGAAATGCAGCAGCTGCGCGATCGCCTGGACCCTACGCCGGAAGGCAAGGTGGCGTGTTCCGCCCTGGTGGCGGAAGCGGAAAGGATGTCCCGCACCACCCTGGAGCAGCGCATGAATGTTTACGGGGCGGACTTTGCCGGGGTGGATTCCCTGCTCCCCGCCGTGCTGATGACGGAAATGATCGCCCGCAGCCTGCACCTGAATGACGTGATCATTCCAGGGAGCGGCTATGACGAGGAATTCTCAAGCAGCCTGATCCAGGCGGAGCAGCACCCGGGAGACCTGGAGGCGGAAGTGCTCCACTTTGCCGGCATTTTGGCGGACAGGTACAAGGCGGACAAGGGCCACCGCGAACATGTGGCTCTCCTGTGCATGGAAATGTTTGACCAGCTCCAGGACCTGCACCGCCTTTCCGAACATGACCGGCTGCTGCTGGAGGTGGCCTCCATCCTGCATGAGGTGGGGTCTTTCATCAGCCAGCAGGACCACCAGCTCCATTCCCAGTACATCATCCTGAACAGTGAAATCTTCGGCCTTTCCCGGGACGACGTGGAAACCATCGCCCTGCTGGCCCGCTACCACCGCCATGAGGTCCCTGCCAATTCCGATCCCATGTACGGGGAGCTGGAGCTGACGGACCGCATGCGCGTGGCCAAGATGGCCTCCATTCTGCGCGTGGCGGACGCCCTGGAACGCGGCCATGCCCAGCGCGTGAACGGCGTCAGGGCGCATATCCGCGGACGGACGCTGGAGCTGGAGCTCCAGGGCGTGCGGGAAACCGCCGTGGAAGACCTGGCCCTGAGGCTGAAGGGTGACCTCTTTGCGGACATCTTCGGTTATGACGTCGTGCTGGTGCCCCAGCGGTAGCTGATTCAACAAACTCCCATCTCTTATTTTCTCCATGTCGAACGAATATATCAACAGAGAGCTCTCCTGGCTGGAATTCAACCAGCGCGTGCTGGACCAGGCCGTGAGGACGGACCTTCCCCTGCTGGAACGCCTGAAGTTCCTGGCTATTACCGCTTCCAACCTGGACGAGTTTTTCATGGTGCGCGTGGGAGGCCTGCAAATGCTCCGGCATTCCGGTTCCCGCGTGAAGGATATCTCCGGGCTGACCCCCACCCGCCAGCTGAAGGACATCCGCACCCGCGTGGGCCGCATGATTGAGGACCAGTACCGCCTGTTTCATGAGGAAATCCTGCCGTGGATGGAAATTAACGGAATCAATCCCCTGGCCCTGGAAGACCTCAGCACGTCCCAGAAGCTGACGCTGGAGCAATACTTCAACAACCAGATATCCCCCCTGCTGACGCCGCTGGACATGGATGCGCCGGAAGCTCCCGCGCTCCCGTCCCTCAAGCTGCTCATGGGCGTGGAACTGCGGGACAATGAAACCGGGGAGGTCCGCGCCAGCGTGGTGGCCCTGCCGGACGGCCTGCCGCGGCGCGTGCCCGTTCCCTCCGCGGAAACGGAACGCTACGTGATGCTCGAAGACTTAGTCAGGGAATGCATCGGCACCGTTTTTCCCGGCGAAACCGTTCTCTCCGCGGCGGTATTCCGCGTCACGCGCAATGGGGACATTGCCGTGCAGGAGGAGGACGCCCTGGACCTGGCGGATGAAATGGAGGAAGTGCTGGTGGCCCGCAAATTCTCCGAATGCGTGAGGCTTGAAATCGAATCCTCCGCTCCCGCCCCCCTGCATGACAGGATCATGCAGATCGTGGGCGCGGGGAAGGAGGAAACGTATGACCTCAAGGGCCCCCTGATGCTTTCCGATTTCATGGAAATGGCCTTTGCCCCCGGCAATGACCAATTGAAAGTGGAGCAATGGTCCCCGCAGCCGTCACCTTCCGTGGACCCTGCCGTCAGCATCTTTGAAAACATCGCCAACGGGGACATCCTGCTCAACCATCCCTATGAAAGCTTTGAGCCCGTCCTGCGCCTGGTGGAGGAAGCCGCGGAAGACCCGGATGTGATAGCCATCAAGCAGGTGCTGTACCGCACCGCCAAAAATTCCCGCATCGTGGCCGCCTTGAAAAAGGCGGCGGAAAGCGGCAAGCAGGTGACGGCGCTGGTGGAGCTGAAAGCCCGGTTTGACGAAGCCCGCAACCTGGAAAAGGCGGAGGAACTCCAGCGTTCCGGCGTGCAGGTGGTCTACGGCGTCAAGGGGCTTAAAACCCATGCCAAGATATGCCTGGTGGTGCGCCGGGAACAGGGCATGCTGCGGCGTTACTGCCACTTCGGCACGGGGAATTACAATGAAACCACCGCCAAGATTTACACGGATATTTCCTACCTTACCTGCGACGACCAGCTGGGGGCGGACGCCTCCCAGTTCTTCAACTCCGTGACGGGGCGCACCAAGCTCATGCGTTTCCGCAAGCTGTACCCCTCCCCGGTGCTGATGAAGGCGCGCCTCATTGAACTCATTGAAGGTGAAGCGGAGCGCGCGCGGCAGGGGGAACCCGCCCGCATTTCCGCCAAGATGAACAGCCTTCAGGATGTGGAAATCATTGACGCCCTGTACAGGGCCGCGGACGCCGGGGTAGACATTGAACTGAACGTGCGCGGCATTTGCTGCCTGAAAACGGGCCCCCGGCCCAACGGCAAGGTGATCCGCGTGGTCAGCATTGTGGACCGCTATCTGGAACATGCCCGCATCTTCTTCTTCCATCACGGCGGCAACCACCAGCTCTTCATTGCCAGCGCGGACTGGATGACCCGCAATCTGGACAAGAGGGTGGAGCTCATGGTTCCCGTCACCAACGGAAAGCTGGCGCGTCGCCTCAAATCCGTCCTGGACGCCTGTTTCAAGGACAACGTGCAGGCGTGCAATATTTTGCCGGACGGCACTTCCGAGCACATCGTGCGCAAAAAGGGCCAGAAAGCGTTCCGCCTCCAGCAGTACCTGACCAAGGAGGCGCGCCGCCTGGCCAAGGATAAGGAACGGGAGCGCCAGCAGATGCTGGAACCCCACACGCCGCACTAACCCGGTCAGGAGCATTGGGCCGCGTGTGCGGCATCCTCCGGCATACCTTCAACACGTACCGGTCCGGAACGTGTCTTTTCATGAGACATGTTTGCCCGCGTATGCTGTTTTTTCCTGATCGCGCTGGCTGGGTGGCACGGCTCTGCATGGGCGGAAGGTTCGGCATGGCAGGCATCCGGGCCTGCTGGCCCCGGAGCCTCCGTAAGGGCTCCTTCCCATCCGGCGGCGGACGGCCTGTACTCCCGCCTGAAGAAGATGCCCTATCTCTATGATAACAAGGAGGCGGAATTCCTGAACCAGTTCAAGCTGCTGCTGACGGGGCAGTACCAGGGGGCGCAGGTCTCCCCTTCCGGAGCCAACCGGTTCCGCAAGGGCTCGCATGGCAGGGAAAACGAATGGCGGAGGCTCCAGATAGGGTTTGAAGCCGTTTTCTTCAAAAACCGCCTGACGCTGCACAGTTTGACCAACATGGGGGAACTGGACGGCATGTACAAGGTGGAGGATGGCCGCTGGAGAAGGACGAAGACGGACTGGAGCATCTTTGAACTCTACCTGAAATACAAGGTCAATCCCTCCTTCTTTGCGCGCGTTGGGAAAATCACCTCCAAGATGACTGCGGAATTCCGGGAGACGGCCAGTGAACTCAAGACCCTGGAACGGTCCGACCTGGTCAACCAGCTCGGGACTATTTCCAGTTGGGGCGTTGTGCTGGAAAACCCGCGGCAGGACGTGCCCGTGGGGTGGGAGGCTTCCGTCTTCCTGAACGACACCAGCGACAGCCTGGCGCATGAAATCAGGTTTAATACGGCGGACAGTGCCTTTGCCAAGGCCTCCGTCCATCTGGACGCCCGCGGCTTTCTGCCGGGGGAGAAAAGCCGCGTGTGGCTGACATATGCCCACAACTTTACCCATTACGCGGGGCGCTCCTTGCCGGAGGATTCCTACTACTCCGGGCTTGGCGCCCGGGATGTAGCGGCGGTGGACTGGGTCATGTCCCGGGGGAAGTTTTCCATGGTGACGGAACTCATGTCCGGCTTCCGCGTGGTGGGAACCCCTCTGGGTGAGAATGTTTACGGCCTGGCGGTATTGCCTTCCTACAGGTTTTCCCCGCATCTGGAAGGCGTGTTCCGCTACCAGCTCTCCCATGGGCGGGACGCCGTGAAAATGTACGCCCGCTATGTTCCCGCGGTGACCACCTATCCCAAATGGGTCAGTACGATGAACTCTTTTTACTTCGGCCTGAATTATTACTTTTTCCCGGAAGACCCGGACATGCTGAAATTGATGGCGGGAGGCGAATACACGACGACCGGCGGCGCGCCGGAAGGCGCCAGGTGCTTCAGCGGTTGGACCTGGTTTGCCGCCATCAGGTTCCATTTCTGAACAGGGAAGAGTGGGCGCTTTTAATTACGGAGCGGCAACACCCTGGTAATGACCATACGGGAGCCGTTTATAACAAATAGTTTGCCACGGCCTTTCTCTTATGCTAGGAAGAAAGGGATTGGAAAAACCTGCTTTTTCCTTTCCCCTCCCAACCCCACCCCCCTATGATGAAACTACTGTGTTCCTTCTGCCTGTGCATTCTTGCCTGCTGCGTTTCCGCGGCTCAAACGGTTTCCATGCGTTCTACCGTTCTTCCCCCACCCTTCATGAAAGTGGAGTGCCGCCAGGGGGAGCGGCCCGTCTCCATTTCACGGGCGGAAATCAAATCCCGCGTGATGGATTTTCTGGCGGAAACGGAAGTGACGCTGGTTTTCCATAATCCCAACACCCGCGTCATGGAGGGGGAATTGACGTGCCCTCTTCCCTCCGGAGCCACCGTGCAGGGTTATGCGCTGGACATCAACGGCCGCATGGTGGACGGCGTGCCGGTACCCAGGCAGAAGGCGCGCGTGGCGTTTGAAGAGGAAGTGCGCAAACAGGTTGATCCCGGACTGGTGGAATGGTCCGGCGGCAACATGTTCAGGACGCGTGTGTATCCCATCCCTGCGGGAGGCACGCGCACCGTGCGGCTGCGTTATTCCACGGTTCTTCCCGTGGATGCCGCAGGCGTCCCCTCTCTCCAGCTTCCGATGAATTTCAAGGAAAAGCTGGACTCCCTCAAACTCAGGGTGGAGGTGTTCAGCGGCCGGAAGCCCGTCGTAGTCTCCTCCCCGCTGGACAACGTGGAATTCAAGGACTGGCACAGCGCTTTTCTGGCTGAAAAGGAGTGGAACGGCCTGTCCCTGACGGAAGACCTGTTCATCTCCCTGCCGCGTGCGCAGGGAAAAGAGGCCGTAGAAGCGAGGGTCTTCACGGAATCTTTTGACGGCAGGGATTATGCAGCCGTGATTATTCCCAGGCTTATACAGGCGGACAGGAAGAACGCCGTGGAAGCCGCGCCCGTGATAGAGCTGGTTTGGGACGCTTCCGGTTCCATGAAAGGGGCGGATGTCGGAAAATTCCTGGATTTTCTAAAACGCTACCTTGCTTGCGGCAGAATCCCGGGGCAGCAAATCCACATCAACCTGACTGTCTTCCGGGACCGGATCATGCCTTCAAAAACGTTTGCGGTTACTCCGGATAACATGGACGAGCTGGCCCGCGAACTGCTGGCTCTGGACTATGACGGGGCCACGTGTGACTGGAGCTCTGTCCTGGAAAGGCTGGCCGCCCGTTCCCGTGCGTGGGACTGCCTGGTTGTCAGCGATGGTTTTGTCAATTTCAGCCCTGTACCGGAAAAGCAGGCGCCCAACTCCGCTAAAACCTTTGCCCTGATGGTGACTCCGCGCAAGGATGCGAATACGTTCGCGCGGATAGGCATTCCCGTGATTGACCTGACCAGCCAAACGGCGGAGCAGGCGATGGAGCGCGTCACCAGGGGGGAAACTGCCATCCGGTACGCTGACGGGGGAAACATGCCCTGGGGAGCGTTTATAAAGTATGAAGCCCCAGGAATGCCGTCGGATTCCATTCTTCTGCTGGCGGAACTGGAACCGGGTTCCTACCGCGGAACGGTGGAGATGGTCGGAGTGGAAATTCCTGTGGAGGTGGAGGCCTCCGGGGCGGCGGCGGGAACGTTGCTGAAAACCCTGTATGCCCAGGCGCGGCTTCGGGAGCTTCTCTGCCGGGCTCCTTCTGCCGTGAGGGATGAAGCTGTCGGGAAACTGGGGATGGAATACGGAATCGTGACGCCCGGTACCTCCCTGCTGGTGCTGGACTCCCTGGACCAATACCTGAAATACGGCGTGCGCCCTCCTGCTTCCGCTCCTGAACTGCGCGTGGAATATGACCGGAGGATGCTGAAACGCGAACGGAGGGAGGACATGGCTGAAGAGACCGCAAGATTAAACCGCCTGAAGGCCTGCCTTGCTTCCTGGAAAGAAATGCAGAAATGGTACGAAAAGGAATTTTTCAATCCGGAAGAGATGGAAAGCGTCCTGAAAGATGACCGGTTGAAGCAGGCCTTGATTCATACGTGCCGGGGCAATGACCGGGAGGCGCTGGATATTTACCGGAAGGTGTTGAAAGAAGAGGGAAATAACAGGACGGCCTTGAAGGGCGTAGCGGCCATGGAAAAGCGCCTCAGGGAAAGAGAAGCGAAAGATAAAAAAGCAGCTGAGGAAAAAGCTGCCCGCGCCAAGGAGCTGGCTGAGGCAAGGGCGAACTTGAACAGGGAATTGGATAGGGAACCAGCGGATATAGCGGAAAACCTCCGCGTGGCATACGGTTTTTATGATCTTGGGGATTATGATAAAGCCATTCTTCTCTTCAACAAGATCCTCCGGAAAGATCCTTATCATGTCGCGGCACGCAGAGGGCTGGAAACGGTTAACCGCAGGAAAAACTCCTATATTAATGCCGCTTATGACGAGTCCAGGAGCTCCATGTTGGCGGAAGTTGATTCTCTTTGGGAGCGCCCGGTTCATTCTTCTTCAGAAAACGTCCCCCAGGAAGAGTCCGCCGTTGGTTCCGCTCCAGTACCCCTTGCAGGGCATGGGAACATAGGGGCGGCAAGCTCCGTAAGTTCTTTCTCCTCTGCTTCTCCGGATCTGGTGGGGAATGCAAATCCGGCCCCAACTAGCCGGGGAATAGATGGGTCCCTGTTTTTGGGAGGGGGAGAAACGTTAAATGGATTAAAGGCGCGGGAACGGGATTCCGGTTCCTCTCCCGTGATGAACGTGAAGGCGTGGGATTCCAAGGCTCCGTATCTGGCTGCTCTGGATGCGGCTGACCGACCTTTTGCGGTTTACATGAAACTTAAGGAGGAGTACGGGGAAAGCCCCGGATTTTACATGGACTGCGCGGATTGGTTTGCCGGGAAAGGGGACAAGGCGCTGGCTGTCCAGATTCTGTCCAACCTGGCGGAGCTGGAACTGGAAAACCGTTCCCTGCTGCGGATGCTGGGCTACAAGCTGCGTTACATGGGAGAACTCCGGCAGGCCAGGTTCATTTTTGAAACCGTAAAAACGCTGTTTCCGGAAGAACCCCAGTCTTACCGGGATCTGGCGCTGGTGCTGGATGAACTGGGAGAAGCCCAGAAGGCGTTCGGCATGTACCGGGAGGTGCTGGAACGCCGGATGTCCAGCCGCTTCACCGGAGTGGATCAAATTGCGCTGGTGGAACTGAACCGGCTCGTTTCCCGGAGCAGGGCGGCAGGAGTGAAGCTTGATACCGGGGGGCTGGACCCGGCCTTTCTCCAGCCTGTGGAGGCTGATCTGCGCGTGGTCATCAACTGGGACACGGACGCGTCAGACATGGACCTTTGGGTGACGGACATCACCGGAGAAAAATGCTATTACGGGCATCGGCTGACCACTCATGGCGGTCATTTGTCCCGTGACGTGACGCAGGGCTACGGTCCGGAAGAATACCTGGTGCGCAGGGCCCTTCCCGGCTCCTATCTGGTCCAGACGCATTATTTCGGAACCCGGTCCCAGAAAATGCTGGCCCCCGTGACTCTTTACGCGGAAATATACACGGACTATGCCCGTCCGCAGGAAAAGCGGAAAACGCTAGTGTTCCGCCTGAATGACAGGAAGCAGGTTGTGGATGTGGGGAACGTGGAGTACGGACAGGCCCTGCCGCGCAATAGCGTGCGGGATTACCAGGTGAAAGCCGGGGAAACCCGGGAATCCATTGCCGGGAGCCAATTGAAGGACGGGAAGCGTGCAGGCGAGATCATCCGCCTGAATCCGGCCCTGAAGGACCGGGAGCCGAAAACGGGGGAGATCATTAAACTGCCGGAGTGAGGGAATAAATTATTCATAGTGAGCTTCAATAACCGGCAAAAACCGATCTTCCATTTTTTCTGCACGGATCAATTCCAAGTCCGGAACCAGAACCCCGGAGTTGAAATAATAACGGGGATTGTGCAGTCCCAAAAGCTGAAAGCTATTCTATTTGGAGGGAGGGATGCTACGCGGGCGGGCTTCCCTTCCTCCCTGTGCCTGGCATTCCGGTAATGTCGGGAATGGTTTGCCTGCCGTTTATTTACCGGCAAGATGGCGGAGGGCTGCATGACGCACCCATGAAGGAAGGATTTTCCATAGCTTGAGACAGGCCCGTTTTTTGGAGGAAAGTATGCCCGTTGCAAACGAAGCGGGAAGGAGGGAAAAGCAATGGGCCATAACGATGTTTTTTGCAATTCCCTTGAAATTCAAGGAAATATGTCCCCTCAGTTCTTGGGCGCGTGCGAATGCCCACGAATTCATGGTCTCTCTTTCTCCGTTTTCATCCAGAATTTCCACCAGTTTCTGAATCATTTGGGCTATTTTAAAGCACTTGTTCAAATCCTTGCCGTCCGTGATGGAGCCGGGCCTGCAGACGTAATAGTAGCAGATATGGGTACTGCAGATGATTTTGTCTGCACGCAGAGCCAATCTCAGGCACCAGGGCCAGTCTTCGTGAAGGTACCCTTCATCAAAAAGAATATTGTTCTCCAGCAGCCAGTCGCGGCGTACCAGCTTGTTCCATCCCGAGATATAGATGTCCAGTATTTGCAGGGCGTGCAGAATTTCCTCTTTACCTTTTAAAACCGTATCTTTGATATGGCATATTTGATGATCAAGGGGGGTATCTTCCTGATCTACTTGGAGAACTCCGCCTATGGTGACGGGAGAATCTTCCGCTTGGGCAAGCCTCAGCAGAGTTTCCAGGGCGTTCGGGGCAATATAATCATCACTATCCAGAAAATAAATGAATTCCCCCTGGGCGGAAGCAAGTCCCGTATTTCTGGCAGCGGATAAGCCCCGGTTCTGTTCATGGGAAATAATGCGTATGGTTTTATCTCCCGACCAGGTTGAAGCTATTTGCTCCATCATGGAAAGGGTGTTGTCCGGTGAGGAATCGTTGACCAGGATGATTTCAATATCGCCCAGCGTCTGTCCCAGGACGGAATAAATACAGCGTTCAATGTATTGCTGTGTTTTATAAGCGGGGATAATAACGGAAATCTGCGGCATGGTGGAGTTCCTTTTCCCATCAAAACTGTTTCTGTGTCAAGAAAGATTATTTTAATGTCCTAGCAAGAAAAATTGTTAAGGCAATCCTGCCTTTGATCCGTGGAAGGGATATCCGGTCATGAAGTTCTGCGTCCTCTCCGGCTGCCGGGGGCGGTTCCTTTGCCTGCGAATGTTTCCATCTGCATATCCTCTCCCGGAGGATTCATGCAGTTACAGGGTCCGGATCTCCGGATTCCGGTTGATAAAAGTAGAGAAGCGATTTTAGAATGAAATATTCCGGCGAATATGTCCAAGCGTCTCCAATATTTCCTTCGCCTGTATCCTCGCTTTGCGCCTCCATGAAGGAACGGGGCAAAGGAGAGAAATTTTCCGGATGAATTCGGCGCGCTGTTCAGCGTACCGCAGCCTTTTTTTGAAATCGGAGAAGCCGGAGGATTTCAGAAAAAGGCGGAACGGGAAATGCAGCCCGGAGGCCAGGCATTCTTCAAGGGAGAAATGGGAGCTGAGAAAACAGCGGATAATTGTATCCAGGCGCGCTCCTTCTTCGGGAGAAAAAGGCATGCCAAGCAACCTGAATTCAAAAGGTTCATGTTCAATGAAACGGATCAGGTGCCCGGATTTCCCTTCCAGGAGATTTTTCCTGCCGCCGTAGAATTTTTCAAGCAGGGAGAGCCACCGGGGAACCATGTCCAGGATTTTGGCCGTTTGACGCCTTATTTGGTGGTGGTTGCCTTGCTGGTGCTGGCGGTAATGATAGACGGCCTCCGGGCAGAAGGCGATTTTGTCCGTCAGGGCTAGCACAAAGTGTGAAAAGAGGCCGTCTTCGCAAGGCTGGATTCCTTCCGGGAATTCAAGCCTGTGCTCCTCCACGACCTCCCGGCGCAGGAACATGCCCCAGGTGGGCAGTGCGGGTATTTTGTCTGGCGGAAACTGGTGGCAGCACCAGCTCCCGACGACTGTCAGGCTACTCTGATTTTCACAGGAGGCGGCAACGAGGCATTCGAGAAAATCCGGAGCAATGGAGTCGTCCGCGTCAATAAAACACAAATACTCTCCGGTGGCCTGCCGCATGCCTGCGTTGCGGGCGGAAGAAACGCCTCCGTTCTCCTGTTCCAAGTATTTGATTCTTGGGTCAATATCCGTAAAACGGCCGACTATTTCTCCAGATGAGTCGGAAGAGCCGTCGTTCACAAGAATCAGCTCCCAGTCCGTGAAGGTTTGCCTGCATATGCTCCGGACGCATTCTTCAAGGTAGCGTTCCTGGTTGTAAACGGGAACGATGATGGAAACCCGGGGATGTGTCTGCCGGAGAGGGGCCATGGATCAGCTTTTGGAAGTTGGGCCATGGCTGGTGAGGCAGCCGTCAAGGGCGCGTTTCAGATTGGCCCGGGATTGTTCGTCCATTTGCCTGCCCAGGTTCAGGAGATTCTGCTGCATCGCGGCGTATTCCGCGCTCGTCTGCTTGATGGCGCGGCACATGGCGTTGCTGAGTCCCTCCTTGTCGTAGAGAAGGGCGTTTTGGGCATCGAATCTGTAGAAAGAGGCGAATTTTTCATGGATGAGCGGAATTTTCGCGAATCCATAAATGAGCTGGGCTGATCCTGTAACACCCGTGGAAATGTAGCGTTCGTGTGCCGGATTGGCGGGGTCAAGCAGGGGGAGGAAATAATCCGCCCTTTCCATGGCTGCGAACATGGAGGGGAAGTCAAGTTTTCCGGTGATGTTCAGGAAGGGACGTAAATGTTCCGGTATTTCTCCCGTTTCTCCTTCACCCACGATAGTGACGGAAAAGTCCTTGAAGCCTGCATTGTAAAGATCTGTAAGGGCTTCAAGCAGCAGACTGTGGTTTTTCCTTTCCGCAGAAAGTGCGCCTACGGTAATAAATTCGGGTTTCGGGTTACGGATGGTGATGGAAATTTGCCCGAACGAGTGGGGATTGACCATGATGCCCTTGTGGAAGGTGCCCAGTGTCAGCAGCCTGCCTTCCTGTTCAAACATTTCTTCCTTCAATCGTTCAATGTCGTTCAATTCGTGTTCCACGATCAGAAGGTTGCGGCGGTTCCTCAAGCCTGTTACATCAAGGGCGGAAGGCATCCCCGGCTTTGTATAAAAGAGGGAGGATGTAAAAATAATGGCTTCATAGCGGTTCAGGACCTCTTCCCTGTAAAGGCGTGGCCATAAGGTCTTCATGATGGTAAAGGCGCGTATTCCTTCATTCTCGGTGCGGCACAGGGGGAATTGGCTGCCCAGGGAATGGTGCATGAGCACATCCACACGGTACCCCATGGAGAGTAAAAGGGCACAAAAACCGGAAATAACTTCTCCATGGCAGTCGTTGGGTTCAAAAACGAGCACGGTACGTTCCGCTACCTCGTGTCTGCGCCATGCCTTTTCACTTCGGCGTGCCTCCTTGTCATAGTCGGACACATAATCCATTAGAAAAGTGCGCAGCTTTTTCCGGGGAGAGCGGAAGGGAATCCACATGGTCAGAAAACGGATCAGAGATATTAGGATGTGCATGGCTAATTTTATTTCAACATCTGGAAGAGGTCACGGGCATCCGGCTTTCCGGATAAGTTTTTCCTGATGATGGGAAAGGCGGGGGGCTGCAGAGTCCGTCCCGGATACTTGATGAATTTCCTGTAGAACACAATATCAAAAATTTTAGGGGCCTCCCGTTTTTGAGACATCTACTTAAGTGCAGGGTTGATTCCGGGGATATGGCGGGGATAAGCTGATGCTTTTTTGTTTCCGCTCACGGGTTGCTTTTTCCCATGCAGGGGGCAAGGAGGTTCCTGTATGCTTCTTATGAGCATGGTGCCGTCTGCTAGTGCCTGTGACGGGGATTTGCCATTGCGGTCATGCCGATTTTCATTAGAATGCGGAGAAGGAACGGCGCCGGATGTTCCGGTTCTTCCGGCGAACATCTGAAAAAACTGGTTTCTCTATGAATGATACTGTTTCCATTATTGTTCCCTGTTATAACGTGGCTCCATATGTGGATGCCTGCATGAACAGCCTGGTGAACCAGACGCTAAGGGATATTGAAATTATTTGCGTTAATGACGGTTCTACGGATGGCACGTTGGCTATGCTGAGCGAGTGGGCTGAAAAGGATGCCCGTATCCGGGTGATCGACCAGGGAAACGGGGGGGTCTCTTCCGCCCGTAATGCAGGGCTGGCCGTAGCGGGCGGGGAATATATCGGCTTTGTGGATCCGGATGATTATGTGGATGCCTCCATGTATGCCCGGCTGGTGGAAACCGCGCGGCAGCATGATGCGGAGGTCGTGGCCTGTGGCTACGTTTTCTTTTCCGGGGAAGGCGGATCAGTGACGGAGGAAGGCAGATACGTTCCGGAAGAAGGTTTTGAACCGGATTCCGGAAATGCCCGTTTTAACGGGAATCCCGTCTGGCGCCGGATGAGGGCTGAATTATGTAACAAGGTGTATCGACGAGAGGTCCTCCAACATCACGGGTTGCGCGTGAGATTGGAGTTCCCCGCGGGAGAGGATTACGTTTTCTGGATGGAGTTTCTTCCAAAGGCCTCCCGTCTGGCTGTTATTTCCGACCAGCTGTATTTTTACCGCAGGAAAAGATCTGGATCTCTCACTGATATATGGGATGGAGATGGCGCCTTGCGCATGGAAAGGCTGGAATATATAACGGCCCGCTGGAAGGAAACCGGATGCTGGGAGGCCTCCGTCAGAAAGGGTTGGTTGGCGTATGCGATGAAGGACGGATTCCTGGCTTATGTCTGCTCCCCCAGGGAAGAGTTCTTTCAGTTGGATGCAGAGAAGAGAGACGAATTGAGCAACCGTTACAGGAAGTGGCTGCAGGAGGCGGATATTTCTTTGGACAAGTGCGGCTTGGATCGGTGGGACTGTGCCTTTTGCCATCTTCTGGGAGAAGATTTGATCAAGGATGGTCCCTTCACTCGCCTTTACCACGCTCTGATGTCACGGTGCCGCGGAAGGAGAGGGCGTTATTACAGGCTCAGGGCGTTATTGTCCCGCTCTTCATGAGGCTGTATTCATCATTCTTCCATATTATAAAAGCAGAATCCCATATGGAGGTCCGTACGGAGAATTTGCCTGTCTGGATTTTACAGAAGGATAGGGAAGATTATCTGTACGGATGACAGCTCTACGGGTGGCGCTCCGGACGGCCTGTCCAGGATGGCGGAACATTTTTTGCGGAACCTATACTCCCATGTAGCACATCTGCTCCTTGAGCTGGGCTACCTGGAGGTCTTCTCCCAGGTATTCCCCGATGGAGTAACCGAAGAGCATGGCGGCTCCGGGGCCATTGGCGGTGAGCATGTTGCTGTCCAGAACCACGTTTTCATCCTTGACGATGTGGGCTCCGGCTTCGTTGAGTTCCCGGTAGACGTCCTGGGTCGGGTAGGCCGTGACGTTCCTGTCCTTGACCAGTCCGGCTTTCGCCAGGACGATGGGGGCGGCGCAGATGGCGGCCACCAGCTTGCCAGCGGCATGCATCTTCTTGACCAGATGGATGACTTCCGGCGTGTCACGAAGCACCCAGGCGCCTGCGCCGCCGGGCAGGATTAGGGCGTCCAGCTTGTCGGCATGGAGCTTGTCCAGCATGGTGTCCGTGGTGACGGTCACGTCATGGGTGCTGACTACCTTGTCAGACTGCACGCCGGCCAGCTGCACGTCAAAGTTCAGGCGGCGCAGGATGTCCAGCGGAGCCATGAGCTCGATTTCTTCAAATCCGGGGGCGGCAAGAATGGCAACTTTTTTCATGGTTAATGAGACAAGGGGAGAGAATGGAACGTTCAAGGAAAAGGGCTCAGCATGCCGGCAGCCTACAGGAGAAGCAGGACCGGATTTTCCAGCAGGGTCTTGAATTCTGCGGCGATTTTGGACGCCTTGCATTCCGGCAGGATGTTGGCGTTCACGTACAGGGTGACAGGCAGGATGAGCTTGGAAACGGGGCGGCCCGCTTCTATGCCCGTCTTGGGCGTGGTGCCGCCGATGCTGATGATGCTGTGGGGCATTTCCGGGAGCACGGTGCGCTGGGCTTCCACGTTCACGCCGCTGTCGCAGAGCAGGATGTTGGGCGTGATGCTGCCTGCGGGGGGCGGTCCTGCGGCAGGGGCGGCCAGCCGTTCCATGGCGATGTTGTAAATCGTCTTGCCGGAGGCGTTTTCAATGAAGACGTATTTTTCCCCCTTGTCCAGCACCATGAGCAGTTCCGCGGCGGCGTCTCCCGCCAGCCATTCCGGCTCGCTGATGCACGCTTTCACCGCGGCGCGCACCACGTAGTCAAAGAGGCTGTAGCGGCCGCCGATGAGTTTTTCACACTGGACGGCGATGGGCGTGCTGATGGCGGCCAGATAGGCCATATTGGCCTCCAGGGAATACAGGTAAAAGTTATCCACGCGTGTGGCGTGGCGTGTGTCCCGGGGAGCCAGCGGGATATGCACCCGGCGGGCCGGGCCTTCCGCGGGGCGTATGGCGGCGCGTACGTCCGCGGCCATGATTTTGCCGTGCGGGCCGGTGCCTTTCAGGGTCCCGGGATTCAGTCCGGCTTCCGAGGCCAGCCTGGCGGCCAGCGGACTGCATTTGACAGGGGGGCACGGCGGGCAGTCACAAGTGGATGCGCCGAATTCCGACTGAAGCAGCGCAATGGGCGCGCCCACGGCGGCGGAACCGCCTTCCGGCACCAGGATTTCCGTCAGGGTTCCGTCCTCGCATGCCTGGAGTTCCACGTGGGCCTTGTCCGTCTCAATGTCGGCCAGGTGGTCGCCGACTTCTACGAAGTCTCCTATCTTTTTGACCCATCTCAGGACGATGCCTTCATGCATGGAGTCGGACAGGCGGGGCATTTCAATGGTAATAGCCATGGAGGTGAATGTTGAACGTTGGAATACGGTAAGAGGGGATGGCGCGCCGGAGGGGTTCCGCCCCGTCCGGCGCGCGGGTGCGCGGTTACGCGCTGTATTTTTCCACGCCGTCGATGAACACCCTGGAGGTGTTGAAGTCATCGTCCAGCAGAACCATGTCGGCGGTAAAGCCGGGGGCGATCTTGCCCAGGCCTTCCAGGCCCAGGGACTGCGCCTGGTTCCAGGAGGTGGCCTTCACCAGCTCGCTCAGGGGCTTGCCGGTCAGGCGGTGCACGTTTTTCAGGCCGTGGGCGTATTTAAGGGTGCTGCCGGCCAGGGCGCCGGATTCCTGAAGGCGCGCCACGCCGTCCTTTACGATGATAGGCAGGCCGCCCAGGTCCCCGGGGCCGTCCGGCATCCAGGAGCAGGCCAGGGAGTCCGTAATCATCATCATCTGGTCCGTTTCCTTGTTCTTGAACACGGTCTTGAGCATGTCCGCGCAGAGGTGGATGGTGTCACAGATGATTTCAATCTTGATTTCCCTGTCCAGCAGGCCGGAGCCCACCAGGCCGATTTCACGGTGGTGCAGGGGGGACATCTGGTTGCAGTAGTGGGTCAGGTGCACGAGGCCCGCGGATTTCGCCTTGTTGAAGTCCGCATGGGTGGCGGCGCTGTGGCCCGCGGAGCAGCGGATGCCGTTGGCGGTGGCCTTTTCAATGAATTCCACGGCTCCGGGCATTTCCGGCGCCAGGGAGACCAGGAGAACCCTGGCAATGGAGTTCAGGTTGGCTACTTCATCATAGTCCGGCTGGCGCACAAAGGCGGGGTTCTGGGCGCCGCAGCACTTGGGATTGATGAACGGCCCTTCCAGATGGATGCCGGGCGTCTTGGCGAATTCCTGGTTCTTCATGTATTCCGCCACGGAGGCGCATACGTCTTCCAGCACCTTGGGGGACAGCGTGAGCGTGGTGGGCAGCCAGGAGGTGACGCCTTCCTTCATCTTGCATTCCGCAACGGTGCGGAGGCTTTCCAGCTTGGCGTCACAGGTGTCGCACCCGCCGGCGCCATGGCTGTGGATGTCGATGAAGCCGGGAAGG